>JBGVLC010000026.1:0-24305 GCA_045124035.1 Ruminococcus sp.
ATCGTTTGTGAGCTTATAAACCCAGTATTTATCAGCATTTTCGATAGCATCCCATGTAAGCTCAATTGAAGTTGTGTATGGTGTTGCTACGATATTTTCAACCTTTTCTGGTTTAGCCTCTGTAGGCTCCTCTGTTGGCTCCTCAGTTGGCTCCTCTGTTGGCTCCTCTGTTGGCTCCTCTGTAGGTTCCTCTGTAGGCTCCTCTGTTGGTTCCTCTGTTGGCTCTTCTGTTGGCTCCTCTGTTGGTTCCTCTGTTGGCTCCTCTGTAGGCTCCTCAGTTGGCTCCTCAGTTGGTTCCTCAGTTGGCTCTTCTGTTGGAACTTCCTTAGCAACAACAGTCAAGTAGTTGTATGCCCAATCTGCATTGCCATCTGGATTGAAGTAAACTGTAGCATCTCCAAGTTCTGTGTCAGCGATAACATAACTATCGCCACCATCGTTAAACCATTCTGTGATTGCTGTACCATCGAAGTATACAACTTTAATTTCATCGCCCATCACAAATGTGTAGTCGAGTACAAACTCACCAGCAGTTTCGCCCTCTACAAACATTCTGTCTGCAGAATCAGCATCAACATACCACTTATCTACACCGTTAAGGTTACCTACGAGGTAATAACCAGCTGGAATAACTACTGATGTAGGCTCATCTGTAGGCTCCTCAGTTGGCTCATCTGTTGGCTCGTCTGTAGGCTCATCTGTTGGCTCTTCTGTAGGTTCCTCAGTTGGCTCTTCTGTAGGCTCTTCTGTTGGCTCTTCTGTTGGAAGTTCGATTTCAACTGAACCAGTTGTCTCGACACCATCAAATACCTGTACGAAGCTGTGTGAAATATTGCTTAAGTATGGAAGTGACTCAACGGAGAAAATCTCTTTAACATTCATCTTTGGAATATCAGCTTCGTCATAATTCTCTGGACCAGAGAAAACAGCTGTGAGAATATTTTCGCCGTTTGTTAAATCGATTGTATTTGTTGCTGTTGAATAGTTAAGTGCAATAACGCCTTCCTTAACATTATTAATCGCATTTTTGTCCTCAAAGTAACCGAAGTTATGCTCCTTGAGAGTAAATACATCGCTGTTATATGTAAGGAAATAGTTGATACCACAAGCAAGACCATCTGTCTTGAGCTCATATGTGAATGTGTAGTCAACCTGTGGTTCTGTAACAGGCTCTGTTGGTGGCTCTGTAACAGGCTCTGTTACAGGCTCTGTTGGATCTTCAACAACATATGTTGTGTAGTTGTTGTGATATACACCGCCCCACTCAAACACGAGAACAATGATATCCTCAGCGTATACGATTTCTTCGCTAGCCCAACATGAGTTAGTCGCTGCATTAAATGTCTTCATCTTTGTTGCCGCAACAGGAATCTCAGCTTTATAAACGTTAAATTTCTGTGCTGCGTTTGACCAGTAAGCAGAACCAACTGATGCGCTAACTGTATCGCCTGTAGCTGTGAGAGTTGCGTTACCTGCAAAGTTGTTATCATTCCAGTAGTGGAGTGTTGGAACATGATCTTTGATGTACTCGATAACGCCAACATAAACTGTCTTTGTTTCTGTCTCAACTGGATCTGTTGCAGGCTGTGTTACTGGCTCTGTTTCAGGCTGTGTTTCAGGTGGGGTTGTTGGATCAACTGCACCTGTCTCAGTAAACTTTGACCAAGTACCGCCACCGTTATCCCATGTATTAGCCTTGACAGCATAGCAATTATTTACGCCATCAATAGCGAGGTCAGCTGTCTGGTTCCACTTGTTGCTCCAATCAAGTTTTGTTGAAGCAGGGTTCATACGGCAGAAAATAACATTAGCCCAAGAACCGCTTGGTACAGTTACCTTATAAACACCCGCATCTGCTGCGTTAGGGCACATTGTCATAGCTGCCCAAGTGTTATTTGTTGTATCGTTGAAGAAATACGCCGCAAACCATGCATTCGCTTGTGTCCAGTTTGTGTTTGGCTTCAAGTACAGAACCTCGCCACCTGACACAGTTGCTGAAGTTTCGGCTACTTCAACATCTTTCGCAAATACTGATACTGAAAATGTTGAGAACATAATCAACATAGCAAGTACAAGCGAAAGAATTCTTGCTGATTTTTTCATTTGAATCACCTTTCTGAATTTTAATGTAAACTCTAGTTCACTCATATAACATTATACTACAAATTCAAAAATATCCTAGCGTAAAAATAAACAAAATTATTCATTGTTTTTTGGGCGGTTTACCGATAAAGGGTTTAAAAATCAATAACATCTTATTATATACTCCAAATTCATAGCTTATAGTTAAACCATATCTATTTGGATGCTGTACCAGATACAAACAAGAGTACCCTCTAGAGGATAACTCTAGAGGGTACTCCGTAATTACATATAATTATTAAAATATAATTAATCAGATTACAACAGGGTTGTAGTAAAGCATAGTAGTGCAGTTACCATCAACACCACAAGCAGCCTTAACTGTAACTGTATCATCCTCACCGATCTGTGGGAGTGTAAATGTTGTCTCAGCGCCTGTGCAATATGTTCTTGTACCTGTAGCTGACTCAATAACTACCCAGTACTTGAAAGAATCAAATGCTTCGTTCCAATCAAGAACTACTGAACCATCTTCTTCAACTGTTGTTGTAACGTTGAGGTTGTCATCGTTAGCTGTATCAACACTAAAGATATCTGTATCGTTTACTACCTTACCATCGATATAATATGTAACCTTATAGTAGTAAGTTGTGTTAGCATCGAGGTTATAAATTGTAAATGTACCATTAGTTGAACTAGCATAAATCTTGAGGTTATCAGCATCTGTACCGTAGTAGATCCATGCCTTTGTAGCGTCAACTGCTTCGTAGTTTACAGTAATTGTATATGCATCAGCATTACCTGAAGCTGAGTATACATAACCGAGAGTCTCAACAGCAACAACGTCAGCATCCTCAACAGATGTTACAAACTTATCAGCATAAGCAGCAGTTACGATTACTTCATACTCTGTACCAACCTTACGGCCTGTTACTTCGAGTGAAGTCTCAGTTGTGCTCATATAAACTTTGCCATTGATATATACATAATACTTAGCAGCACCCTCAACAGCTTCCCACTCAACGTTGAAAGATGTTCTTGATGTAGCTGTAGCTGTAACGCCGTTAACCTTTTCAACCTTCTCGATTTCAGGCTGTGTTGGTTCTTCTGTTGGCTCCTCTGTAGGCTCCTCAGTTGGCTCCTCAGTTGGCTCTTCAGTTGGCTCCTCTGTAGGCTCCTCAGTTGGCTCCTCTGTAGGCTCTTCTGTTGGTTCCTCAGTTGGCTCCTCTGTAGGCTCCTCTGTTGGTTCCTCAGTTGGCTCTTCTGTTGGTTCCTCAGTTGGCTCCTCAGTTGGTTCTTCTGTTGGCTCCTCAGTTGGCTCTTCTGTTGGCTCCTCTGTTGGCTCCTCAGTTGGCTCTTCTGTTGGTTCCTCAGTTGGCTCTTCTGTAGGATCAACTGGAGGGAGGATAATATTAATATCCTCAGACGCTACTATGTTACCATTATCCCACATCATATAGTAGCAGATGCCATCGTAGAAACCATCTTTGATATCCGGAGTCTTGTCAATCGCACCTGAACCGTCATCCTTAACACCGTTGATAAGGAATCCAGTAGCACCAGCTGGAAGTGTTGCAACATAAACATCGTATGTACCATCGTTGCCATAGAGTTCCATAGCTACGCCTGGCCAAGCAGGATCATTTTCTGTACCCCAGAAGTAGAAGTTAACATCTGTCCACTTCCAGTTGTTCTGGAAATAGATCTTCACTTCACCTATTGGAGCATCTGTCTCTTCTTCTGTTGGAGCTACTGTTGGCTGATCACCAGTAGCTTCTGGATATGTTGGCTCTTCTTCTGTTGGTTCTGTTGGAACTACTACAGGAATAACTGTGAAGTAGTTGTATGACCAAGCATCGTTACCCTCAGCTCTGAAGTAAAGTGTAGCGTCACCTGCTTTTGCAGCACCGACAGTGTAGTTATCGCCACCATCGTTAAACCAATTTGTGATTTCTTTACCATCAAAGTAAACTACCTTGATTTCATCACCTTCTACGAATGTGTAGTCAAGCACATATTCGCCAGGATTATCTGCGTTTTCAACTAACATTCTGTCTGCTGAATCAGCATCAACAAACCACTTATCCACACCGTTGAGATTACCTACGAGGTAGTAACCTGCTGGAATTACTACAGGAGGTTCTGTCTCAGTTGGTTCTTCTGTAGGTTCCTCAGTTGGCTCCTCTGTAGGCCCCTCTGTAGGCTCCTCTGTTGGCTCCTCTGTTGGCTCTTCTGTAGGCTCCTCTGTTGGCTCCTCAGTTGGCTCCTCTGTTGGCTCCTCAGTTGGTTCCTCTGTTGGCTCCTCTGTAGGTTCCTCAGTTGGAACTTCTGGATATGTAACTGCGAGAGTTTTCTTAGCTGTATCAAATGTAAGTACATAGTCACCAGCGACTGTTGTTGTGAGAGTAGCATTACCCTGAACAGAACTAGAGAAAGCAACGCCTTCAACATCGCCTGTGATTGCTGTTGATGTACTTGTCCAAGCACCTGCGTTAACAATCTTAAACTCATACTTTGTCTCTGCTGCGAGGGCAAGTGTAAGAGTAGCTGTTGTAGCGCCTGCTTCTACGAGTTTGAACTCATCAGCTGTTGTACTCCATCCATTGAATGAACCAGCAGCGTAAACATCAGAAGCAAGAGCATCAACTACAGGAACATCTTCAAGTGACTCGTACCATGTAGCAGATTTAATATCGTAGTAGTTATCAGCATGGAACTCAAGATCAGCTGTCTGTGAACCATTGTTATTGTTGTTGAAGATGATGCTTGTGTAGTCAACATCGAATGTAACTTCGTAAACATCGAAACCGTTAACAGTATCTTCTGTCTTAGTCATAACCTTACCAGGCCATGCTGTGCCGGCGCCACCCTCAATCCAAGCGTGAGCTGCAATTTCTGACCACTTAGCTGAGTTGATGCAGTAAGCTGTCTTTTCAACAGGAGCGTCTGTTGGCTCTTCTGTTGGCTCTTCTGTCTCTTCCTCTGTAGGGTCAACGATAGGCTCATCTGTTGGGTCAACAATAGGCTCATCTGTTGGGTCAACAACAGGCTCATCTGTTGGCTCATCAGTAGGCTCCTCTGTTGGAGGAGTTGTTTCAGGAACAGTCTCAGACCAAACGGACCATGTACCAGTAGCATTGTTCCACTGACCTGAACCTACTGTAAAGAGATCTTTTGATCCATCCCAAGTAAGGTCCTTAGTCTGGTCCCATCTTGAATCCCAGCTAAGGGCTGTCTTAGAAGGATTCATACGGCAGAAAATAACATTATTCCAAGAACCTGCCGGAGCTGTTACTTTGTAATAGCCCGAATCATTAGGGCATTTTTCAAACTTAGCCCAAGTATTACTTGAAGCCCAGAAGTATGCAGCAAACCAAGCGTTGCTCTGTACCCAGTTGGAGTTTGGCTTAAGATAAAGCACCTTTCCACCAGGAATGGCAGCTGAGGTTTCTGCAACCTCTACATTCTTTGCTGAAGCTGCTACTGAGAATACTGAAAACAGCATTAACATAGCAAGTAATAGCGAAAGAACTCTAGTTGTTTTTTTCATGTTTACCACTCTTTCATAAAAGTATTTTTTGATGTAAGCAGGTGTTATATCGATCACACCCACATTTACTCAACAACATTATACAACTTTAAATTTTAATTTTATAGTGTAAAAATTACCAAAGTTAATCTTTGTTTTTTATGCTATATAACAACACAAATAAACCTAAAGGTTGTTTTTTGTGCATTTTAACTAATTCTCGGTAAATAAAGAAGCCACGCACAGATGCGTGGCTTTACTATCATAAAAACTCTTTTTACATTATCGTTAATTTGATTTCTTTTTCTTGTGCAAAGCAGACAAAACCATAGAAACGCTCTCCTTGAACACCGATGTTCTGAAGAAAAGAACGAGCATTATCACATTTGGGATTACAACAGAGCTTAGCATTCTCACAAGAAAAGCAAGATAAACATTTGAAATAGATAACAAGTTTATCAAGTATCCCGCAGAAACATAAGTAAGAACACAACTTATAACAGCAACAACAAAATACCAAAGTCGAGTTACTACATACTTTTTCATAGAAGTTTTGAAAACGTGTTTGTACACTATGTGAGGGTCATACCATGTTTCTGTCACAAGTCTTGCAAACGGAGTAGCAAGCAATATACCGAAAACGCCCCACTGAGTGGAATACTTAAAGAAAATTGTTGCAAATGTAATAGAGAATACAATATTGAGCACCGCCATAATAGCAGGACGAATTCTTCCCTGTACAAACAAACCATTTGAATTACGATAAGCAGTATTAGGATACTGCATAATACATAAGTAAAGATTAAACACAATCACAGCAACCGTCGGCATAATGAATAGATACTCGGACGCAAGCCATATATCCTCAATAAACGGATTGAGAACTGTGAGCAAAGTAGCACAAACGAAGTTAGCTATCATAAACATTATAAATGAAAGCTGAGAATGGAGCTTTTGTAAACGCTCCTTGGTTGCAGTAACTGCAAGATTCCCTATGCTTGGTACACACGAGGCTGAAATCTGACTAATAAGCGTGTTGACAGTATTAGTGATAAGGCGGTAATTTGAAAGAATACCAACTATAGTTGTAGGAAAAAACGCCGCTGTTACAATAGTGTCCGTAGTCTGAACAGCAACATTACTTACATTGTATATAGCAGTTGCTCCGATATCAGCCTTAATCTGTTTTGCCTCTTCTTTTGTCAAAGGACCAACATTCTTTTTCTTTAATACAGGGAACTGGCGCTCAGCGAGATAAGATATCACTATGTTTTTCGCAAGTGTGCACAAAATGCTGAACACAAGATAAAGCATATACTTTTTGAAAATAATAAGTATTGCACTCTCGCACACAACCTGAACAACTGTAGTAGCAATATTAACATAAGAAATAACACGCTTTTGCTGATTGGCCTCAAGCAAGGTTGCTTTGTATATAAACAGATATGATGAAGCCGACTGCAACACAAAGAGCATAAATATCAGATGAATGCTCTCTTTAATATCCGGTACATCTTTGACAAGATATTTAAGGAAAGGTAGCAAACACACGCCCGCAAACATAATCGCCACAGCGATTATGCGATAGACAACCTTGTAGAACTTCATAATTCTTGAGATTGCATCGTCGTCGTGATTAGCAAGAGGCTTGTACAGCGCAAATGCTATCGCTCGGTTGATACCAAGCTCCGCAAGCGAAAAGACAAACAGGATATCGTTGAACAGACCCGACACTCCGTTATACTGTATGCCTAATGTATAAATAAATACAGTACGCAATACGAACTTTGAGACTGCCGTCAACAAACGAACTATTATTTCACTCGAAGCGTTTTTTATTGAATTTTGGGATCTTGAATTACTACTCATCGATTATAACTCTTTTCAATATTCTTTTTGTTGTAAAAAACAACAGTTTGTGATATATTTATGTAAAAGTTTCAAAGTATTCTGTGAAAGGAAACACTTTATGATCTGGTTGTGGATATTAGCTTCTTTGGTACTTTCTATTATACCGCTAATAAATAAAAAAATCGATCTGGTATGCTATGCTTGGCTGTTAATCCCTATTGATGCATACGGAATTCATATTTCAAACTCAACCATAAAGCCTTACATCATTTTTGGTGCAATGATCCCGTTGATCTTGTGTTCAAAATATAAAGGATCCAATTATGATCTTAGTGCAAAAAAAGGTCAACTTCTCGCAGGAATAATTAGCATCCTGGTGCTTGCTCACAGTATAATTTTCAACAATATCGCATCAGTAAAAGGAAGTGTTCTGCTTGTGATGGTGTATGTGGCATCTCAGTTGACCGCGTCCTGCACCAGTTACGCATCCGCAAAAAATCTATCGGATGTTTTAATTGCTTCGTGTTTTGGATGTGGAATCATTTACCTGATTGCCAACATTCTTTTTGTTTCCGGTTTTGACATAGCTGGAATAGTAGCAAGAGCCAGAGAAGAACAGGGAGTGATTCTCCAGATGCGAAACATGGTCAATGGTAATCTAACCTTATCATATCGTATGAGAGGTTTTGCATTTGACCCTAACGCAATGTTTCTTCAATTTTGCTTTGGCATATCAGCATGCATCACAAAAACACTTAGCAAGTTCAACTTGTATCACGCAGTTACACTCATTATAAGTGTAACATGCATTTTGCTTTCAGATTCCAGAATGGGCTTGATATGCTGTATCGCTACAATAATGGTAACCGTGATCTGGTGCATAAAACAGTCAGACAGTCCACGAAAAAAACTCTTCGGCATCTCAACAATTGCGTTGACTCTCACTTCTGTTGCTATCGTATTTACAACTCAGTGGGGACAAGCAAAGTTCAGTAAACTCATAGCAGGCTACACAAACCGTTCGGGCCTGATGGACAAATACGGACGATTCACCATATGGATCGACAGTTTGCGAATTTTCTGGAACAACAACCCGTTTATTGGTGTCGGATTGGGTAGGATGAGAGAATACAGCGCTACTGATCGTATGACTCACAACAACTGGCTACAGCTCGTATGTGAATGTGGTCTCGTTGTCGGTGGTCTTGCAGTTATCTACTTCTGTGGCGTTTTGATATACAGCTTCACAAAACTGAAAACCAAACCAAAAAACGATCCCGTTTCAAACACTTATTTCTGCGTACTTGTAGGCTATACGATAACTATCCTATCACTTATATCTGTAGATAACTATACCTGCAACTATTTATGGTTTGGTGCACTGTTATTACTCCAACTAGCTCCGTACAGCGAGCACAACTTAAAAATCAAAACACAAATACATTAGTAATCTTTGCTTTGAAATTCTCTTTTGAGCACTCGGACAACAGAAAGTCCGGGTGCTTTTCTTTTATACTTTTAACATCAAACTGAGCGGTTTTCAAAAGAGTATCCGCTATAACAGTGATTTCAGACTCTGATGAAAAAATCATACCGCAACCACTTTTTTGAACAACTTCGGTGCAACCTGTTTTGTCGATAGAAAGAACAGGAACATCCTGCATAATTGCCTGTGCGGCAGCAAGAGAAAAGCCCTCAATAGTTGACGGAACAAAAAGCACATCAAAACTCGAAACAATCTCGTCGATATCGGTTCTGTATCCAGTAAAGACTATATTATCTGTAAGAGCGTACTGCGTAATCTTTTTCTCGAGCATAGCTTTGTAGTCATCATCGCCCTCTCGAACACTGCCGATAATAGCAAGTGAAACATCAAGCCCCCTATCTTTGAGGTTTTTGACAACTTCAATTGAAAGAGCTTGACCTTTAGTTGGGGTGATAAATCCAATTTGAGCAATTTTAAGTTGTTTGTTAAGAATCGGATATTCATCACATATATTCTTTTTCGCAATATCATCCGAAATAACCCTCACTGGATTATAGATGGTAATCTTCTTTGCGTCAGCATTAGGGTTTGTTATCTGGTCAGCGACACAATCAGAAGCAGATATGATTCTTTTAACGCAATTAAACGAACTGAAAATATTCAGTAGTTTCAGCGTTGCACCTGACAAAAACATATGGTGCAAATGCCACACAACCTTTGTATTACGCTTTGTACACAACGCACTCCACACCAAAGCCGCAGGGCCAGGAGCGTAGAGAATGTCCGGTTTAATTTTTGAAACAGCCTTTCTACCCTTAAGTGAAGCTTTCACAGTAAGGTACGCAAATTTCAAAAGGCCCTTAAATCCTTTTTCACCTTTAGGCATAGACTGATCACCCATCAGTGTATATGGAATCCCTCGACTCTCGAGCTCACGAGAAAGCTCACCACGCTCAGGGATAAGAAAGTGAAGCTCGTGATTTTCTTTTATTATATCTGTAATTTTAAGGGTCATTTCCTGCCCGCCACCAATCTTGGACAGGGTTTCCCAGATAAGAATTTTACTCATATTTATTCCTTTATAGAATTCTAATTTAGAATTATTCAAACAAAGAAAGTATAATATCCTTGATATCAGTCATTTCATATTGAGATTTTTTCAGCTCGAAACCACGAGACGCAATAACAGCAGTTTCATATCTGTGAGCACCTGGCGACAACTTATGCATAAAGCCTTGTTTCTCAAACAGCTGTTGTCCTAAGTTCCAATCAGCACCATAACGCTCATCAAGCTGGAAGATAATCTCAGGATAGCGAGTGAGATACTCACCGTGATAAAGGGTGTTGGTTCGCTTAATCCACATAAACGCAGGAGTATTTTCGTCTATCATAAATGTACTGAGTTTTTCGATAATCTCATCACACAGTGCATCCTTTTCTTCTGCATCTGCAACAACTCTGATTCCGCCGTAGCTGTAATTCTTGAGAGCAGAAAGGTCAGAAAGATACGCAACCGTCTTTTCCCAATCGAAATCGTTACCGGATGCAAAAATGTTCTTCCAGACAGGAACTTTCTTAGCAAGTTTCACAGCCCACTTCGGAAGTCCGAAACGCGCAACAAAACTCAGAGCAGTCTTTTTTATCACACTCTTGAGTGACTTCTTCTTTTTCTTGCCCTGAGTATTCACCTTTGGCTGAAGATAACCACAGCGATGAAGCATCTCATTCACTCGTGCAACATATACAGGTCTTGCGCCGTGACCGTGGTCACTGATAACAAGAAGCGGAGTAGAAGGACACATCTCGATTATTTCACTCAGGTGCTTGTCCATCTTTACATACAAATCGCGGATAGCGTACATATGCTCATTTTCGCCTGGATATTCAGGGTGATTCTCATCACAATGACGCCAGAAATCATGACAAATACCATCAGTTGTTGAGAAATAAGAGAAAAGGAAATCACAATCCTCATTTTCTATAGCACACTTAGTGAGTCTGAACTCCTCATCCGATTTTCTGAAAAAATCGTCTTTCAAAGCTGAGAGCTGTGATTCGCTTGTAAACTTACACTCAGTTCCGAGAACTGAAAAATCGGGATTATACAAAGATTCCTTGCTCTTTGGGATAACATTCATTCTGCCCTTGTACGGTCTGGTTATCATCGTGCCGTTTATTTTCCAACCCTCTTTTATATTCATAGGCAGGACAACAGTTGTGCTATATCCCCTATCATTCAATTCATCAAAGAACGTCTTTCCTTTGAAAGCAGAGTCATCAAACTCAAAAGGCTTGTATGAGTTTTCTCTGTCTTTAACATTTACAAAGTTTATGATACCGTGGACTGTAGGGTCCACACCTGTGTAAATAGTGGACCACGCAGGTGTTGTATCAGCAGGAAAAACCGAGCGAAGTCGAGGATAGTTGTTTTCTTTTAACATTCTCGACAAAGTCGGAAGCATATCTTCATACTTCTTGACAACATCGAAATCCATACCATCAATTCCGATAACAATAAGCTTTTTTATCATAAAATCTGCCTTTCATCAAAGGTTATCAATAGAAGCGATAACTTTACTTAGCATTTCATTTTTGTCAGTGTCACCGCTGATAACTGTCGCATTGTACATATTAGCTATTTCATCATAAAGCGGTTCGCGAATAGCTAGATACAAAGGATCAGGAATATCGTCTTTTCGAGAAAGACAAGTCTCAATCGGTGTTTTTATGTAAACAATAAGGTCTGGTTTTGGAGCAAGTTTCCACTTCTTTTCGATAGTGTTGCGCAAAAACTCGGTATCCTTACCTAAATTTGCGGCATAGGTCACCGCATTATCATAGATATATCTATCAACAAGCAAAGTGTATCCAAAAAGTTTGTTCAGAGTAATAGAAAAGAAAATCTGGCACCAAAACTCGAGACTTGTGAGAAAGGTGAAGATTTTGTACACTCCTTTTTTCTCACCCTGCTTGCGCATATTTTTAAGATAGGTTTTGTAGTCTCCACCATATGGATTGGAGTCTTTTTTGAGCACCAGTTTCTTACCAAGTTTGATGAAAAATGCCATAAACTTGATAACGTATGCTGCTCTGACTTTTTTTACCCTGACACCTCTTGATTTCAAAGTATCATACGCAAAGTCAACTGATGTTGATTTTCCCGAGCCGTCAAGCCCGATAAAACAGATAGTTTTGTTTTTCATATATTACCCCATGATTTTTCTCAGTTTGTCTATAACTTCAGCGCTGACCTCTTCCCATGACTTGCTGTCTACAAGGTAGGATTTGTCGCATTTTTTGTGTTTAGCTGTTTCTATTGCATCACTAAGCTCATCAAGTTTGTCGATAAGCTCAACAGAATCTTCCTCGCACCTGATAAGAGACAGTTTTTCAAACGAGCTATACGCTACAACAGGAGTACCACAAGAGAGTGCTTCCATAACTGAAAGCGGAACACTTATGACAAACTCACTGCTCTTTGTCGGGAAGAAATAAACGTCAGCGCAACTATAATAGTCCTCAATGTTCTTAACAAAACCAAGACGAACATCAACGCCACCATCGACAAGGGAATTTCTGACATTCTCATCATCAAACATACCACTTGCTATAACTACACAATGATATTTTTCTTTATCCAGAGTAAGCATTTCTTCAAGGAAGCGACCTGATGAACAGTGTCCGACATGAAGAACTATTGTCTTGTCACTCGGAATCGATAACTCTTCACACAGCTCTTCCCTGCTCTTCTCGCTTCTTTTGAATTTCTCTGAATTAATTCCAACAGGGAAAGTGTGCGTAATGTTCTTTTCAAAAACATTCTCCACATCGCTCTCACAGATAGTCAGACAACAATCAACAACCTTGTGCTTTTTGTTGAGCTGTGCGAATTCCTCGCTTACAGGCTGGACACAGACAACACAGATTTTCCCGATGAACGGTTTGACTATTCTTAACATATAGTAAACTGACTTTATAAGTCTTGCAAAAACAATAGTCACATCGCTTTTTCTTCCATTTTTAATGATAGATAAAATATCTTTAAGCGATGAATATGTTACTGTATGGTTCTTTTCAAATTCACGGGAAAGATGAGTAGCAACATTTCGCATACCCTCGTTTTCAAGCCCGTTTATTGTACTAATAATATGTATATTCATACTAAAATCCCATTTGTGATTTAAAATTCTCCTGAGCATGAACAAGAGTATATCTGTTATTTATAGTATCTTTCGCACGTCTTGAGACGTCTTCAAGTGTATCGCTTTCTACAACATAACACAAACGATTATATATTGTATCCACTTCTTCATTTTCTAACAAATAACCGTTGACTCCATCCTCAATCAAATCTTTCAATCCGCCAGCGGTAGAACACAAAGGTGGAATCGACATACTCATATTCTCAAGCACAGAATTAGGCAATCCTTCGGTTTTTGTCGGGAATAAAAGCAGCTTCCATGCAGGCATAATTCTGAACAGTTCTTCATGAGTGAGCCAGCCATGCAACTTGATAAAACCTGATGCATCCAGCTTGTCTATCATTACCTTGCACTGATCGTACAGTTCCCCATCTCCAACTATATCCAAAGAATATTCAGGATGCACCTTGTGAAATTTACTGAAAGCTTCTATGCTCTCAAGAACACACTTTCCTGATGCCAAACGACAAAGCATACCCATTTTGTTCTGTTTTTGCTCATTCGAACTAAGATCATCAACAAAAAGATGAAGGATTTTCGTCCTATCGTCAATCACAATTCCGCGATCAGTAATAACCGACGGACTTTCCGCACATACATAGTCGGATATACTTGCCATGAAATCTTGTCCTTTTGTCGTAGTTCTCGCTTTTCTCGTATTTTTTTCAAGAACTGGAATTTGATAATGGAAAAAATAAGTTTTTGCTTTCTTGATTTTGCTCACAAACATAGGAGTGAACATTTTATCTCCAATCCAAAAAAAGACATAGTCGCCTTTTTTAACGAGCGAAAAACTTTTTATAAGCAATTTTATTTGAAACAAAATAAAATTCAAAACTCGAGAAATCGGATTTTTCTGCTTTTTGTATTTGATATTGAAAACCTTCGCGTTTGGAGTTGGATCAAGCGTTGTCGACACTATGCTTATGTCAGAAAAAAACGGAGATATAACTTCCAGAAATTTAAAGGCAGAAATCTGAGGTGATTTGCTAGGTGCGGGATTTACAAAAACGATAGCTCTATTCATTGTATTCATCCTTTTTAAACAAAGAATTTTTGAGTCTTGCAAAAGCTTTGAGCGAACGCTTGAGATCTTCAAAATCAGAAAGACCGCGCTTGATTCTGTGCATCAGATACCAAGGTCGCAAGTAATACTTCTTTCTTGCATGAGCGCAAAAAGCCACAAGCTCGTCACTTGAAAGCTCCGGAGTGCTGATGACGCAGTTGAGAGTTCCATCTTCTTTGAGATACTCATCATAAGAAAGCTTTATGTAACCGTTTTCTTTTGCCCAAGCATAGGCTTGTGTTCCCGGATACGGAATAAGCGGGAAGAACTGCATCGTATCAGTTTTGAATCTCAAAGCATCTTTCAGGGTTTGTTCCATAGTCTCTTTGGTCTCGCCCTGATTGCCGACCATATAGCAAGCGTGAACCATAAGTCCTGCTTTTCTGGCATTTTTCATATAATTCTCAATCTGCTCAACTGTTGTACCCTTTTTGATATTGTTGAGGATAGTCTGGTTGGTGCTTTCAACGCCAGGGATAATCAACTTGCAACCAGCTTTTTTCATCATCTTCATTGTTTGAAGGTCAAGGTTAACCCTCGCATTACACAACCAACGAAGCTTCTTGTTCATACCGCTTTCAATCATCTTCTCACAAAACTCGATAGTACGTTTTTTGTTTACGGTAAAAGTATCGTCTTCGATAACCACCTGCTTGACCTGTGGAAGGTTCTTGGTGATATATTCAAATTCAGCGATAACATTGTCAACAGACCTCAGTCTGTATTTATGACCATGCAAAGTCTGAGGATACACACAGTAGTTACATCTTGCAGGACAACCGCGACCTGTGAAAATCTGAATTTCAGGTAGTGCTGCAGCAGGAAAAACATAGTCATTCACATCGAGATATTCTTTGATGAATTCAGCAGCAAACGGAATTTCGTCCAAATCCTCGATGTAATCTGCATCTGTGTTGTTGATAATTTCACCGTCTTTACGGTATGACAGACCTTTCACAGTTGATAGGTCCTCTCCCTTATCAAGTGCAAGGGCTAAATTCTTCACAATAAAGTCGTATTCTTTTCTCGCTATACCATCAATAGCGTGAGAAAAAGTAAATGTCTCGTCAACTGTAGCAGAAGGATGAGTTCCGACTAAAACTGTAAATGCATCTGGGAAAATCTCCTTGATACTCTCACAAAATTCACAGTCAGAGAAAATCGAAGGTGTGCTTGTATTGATAACAAAGAGCTTTGCACCTTCTCCCTTAGCTTTTATAATTTCAAGTGATTTTTCTTTATTCAGGAGTTTCGCAGGAGCATCCAGAAATTCCACCTCAAAACCACATTTTTTGCAGTAAGAAGCTGCATAGATGAGCCACAACGGATAGTAAAGCACTCCGCTGTGACCGATACAAGGACTACGCGACTCACGCGAAAACTTTCCGAATTCTGCTTTGAATGGTGGATTTATAAAGTAAATTTTCATAATTACCTCTTTAGATAGATCCGTGTTTTTTGATACCGTTTATGATATAGAACACTAGATAGTACAAACGCTGAAAAATATTTAGTCCAATGTATTTGTAAACCCTGTAATTCATCAGCATTGATTTGAATTTGTTACCTGATTTAGATTGCTTATCCACTCTGTAAATAAGCAGCGGTTCATCAATACCTCTTGCTTTGCCGTTATCCTTGAGGATGCTGAGCCACACAGCAAAATCCTCATGCATATTATCAAAAGCCATAGGATATTTCAAAAGCCACTTTTTCTTTAGGACAACCGATGAACACGACATAACATTCTGTTTGAGAAGCTCTTTGTATGTTACGCTTACAGGCACAGAAAACTGAAAATCAGAACGAACCGACTTCAAATCAACAAAACCACAACCTGTGTATGTGATATCCGTGTCAGGGAAGCTCAAGAAAAGCTCCATCTGTTTTGCAAGTTTTTCCTTTTCCCACATATCATCGCTGTCGATAAGCGCTATATATTCGAAGCGTGATTTATTCACTCCGAAATTTCTGGTATATGACACGCCTTTGTTCACTTCGTTTTTGAATATGCGCACTCGTGCGTCTAGTTTTTCATATTCTTTGAGAATCGAAAAAGAATCATCGAGTGAACAATCATCAATAACTATCAATTCAAAATCAGCGTAAGTCTGGTTCAAAACAGATTCAATAGAATCTCTCAAAAAACGTGAAGAATTATAAACCGGCATAATCACGCTGACTTTAACATTTTTATTTTCCACTTAAGAGTAATCCTCCTGAGGCAAATAGTTTGAAACATAAGAGCCTTTTCCATAGTATTTTTTGTAGTACTTTTTGTAGTAGTTGTCGCCTCGTTTTCCTGAATGATTAAGCACAACACCCAAGATTTTGCATCCGCTTTTTTCAAGCTGATTTTTTGTAATCCTTGCCTGCTTCTGTCTTATTTTTCCGACACTTATTACCATAACTGCACCATCACAGTTTTTTGCGACAACAGCACTGTCAATAACTAATCCCAGCGGTGGAGTATCAACAATGACATAATCGTACTCTGCCTTAAGTTCTTTTATAAAATTTGAGAATTTGTCACTCATCATAAGCTCAACAGGATTAGAGCAATAAGGACCGGACATAATCATGTCGAGGTTTTCGTACTGGGTAGAACAAATAATCTCTTCCTTTGTAGCAAGACCAGAGAGAAACTCCGTCACACCTTTAACCCCTCTTGCGTTGCAAAAGCGAGTAGCTACAACCGATTTACGCAAGTCACAATCAACAAAAGCCACTTTTTTATCAATATCAGCAAGATGTTTTGAAAGCATCATCGCAATAGTTGATTTTCCTTCATTCGCATCACAGCTAGTGATATTTATAACCCTGTATTCGTTGCCGCAAAACTGCAGATTTGTGCGCAGTGTTTTGAATGACTCATTAACAAAATAATTGTCCAGATGTTCGAGTTTAAGAGCTATTTTCTGCATTATCTGCTCTCCTTCCAGTTCTTTGCATAGTAACGATGGCGTTTGGTCGATGTTTTATAATAACGGTTATATGTGCTATTCCCGTTCTTATCGTTATCCATATTAGGTATCAAAGCGAGAACGCTGAGTCCCAGAACTTTTTCAACCTGATCGGCATCTGTGAGCTTGTCATCAAAAATATAAATCACCATGATAATGATATATGTCAACAAAAATGCAACAATCGAGAACAACACGCTTGTATATGAATATCTCGAATTACATGGAACCAAAGCAAGAGTTCCCTCATCAACAATATTAACCTGATTAAAACCCATAAGAGAGACAATCTGTTCCTTACCTATTTCACATAGAGAATCAACGATAATCTTTGACTGTTCAGGGCTGTCTGATTTCACGGTCACTTCAAGGTAACGTGTGCTTGGAGGGTTGTTGACAGAAATCATGGAGTTAAGTTGCTCATAAGAATATGGCAAAGAGTTATCTTCAATAACTTCATCCAAAACAGCACGGCTGGTCATAAGCTTTGTGCAGTCATTCACAACGCTGAGTGCGAGACTAAAATCAGAATTGTAGTCAGGAGCATCGCTGTCAGCGCCTTGCCTGAGTATATAAATCGAGCTGGTCGATTCATAAAGTGGCGTATATGTAAAATAGTTATACGCAAAGGTAGAACCTCCAACAATAACTGCGACAAGAATCAAAAGCCACAGCTTTGATGTGAACAGAAATATCAAGTCAGAAAATCTGATAGCGCTTTCATTATTATTCTGCATTATAAGTCATCCTTTCAGGTTGTTTCATAAAGTATTTTCATCCCAGTTTCAAGCATACTTTTCCAATATACTTATAATCTATATAATTATACCAATCAGCGATATTCATGTCAATAAAAACGACGCCTTTTCAAGTCAAAATAAGCTGTATTTCGAGTGTTTTTTTTTACCGCTAATTTCAAGTATATAAATATAAGTAATAAACAATTACATTGTGTTTACAATAATTGACATTCATATCTCAAAGAGGTATAATTTACTGTGTTTATTATGAATAAGTGTGTCATATATCAGTCTTATTTGTACAGTTGCTGAAAGGGTAATTTTGATGAAATCAGGAACAATGCGTGTGCACTTTAAACAAAACGATGTTGTAAACAACGTGAGGTTATCTATCCTCAAAGATATCGACAACATCTGCGAGAAAAACAACTTAAAATACTTTGCGATTTCACACTTACTCGTAGGAGCTGTCCACTACAACGACTTCATCGATAACGGTCTGGATTCAGACTCTAAAATCGCTCTTTTGAGAGATGACTTTGAAAAGTTGAAAAATCTCCTTAGTGAAAATGCTCAAAGCTTAGGTCTTGAAATTATCGACCGCTACAAAAGCGGAGCAAAATCACTTGAGTTTTATGTAGCGAAATGTTTTACTGTCGAGCAGGAAAACCTGAGCGTTGAAGACAAAGCGGTAGTTGAACTTTGTGCGTTTGACTATGTTCCTGACAACGAAGCTGTGAGAAAGCTCTTTATGGAAAAAGCTCACGCACTTTTTGTTAAATATAAAAAAATCGTCAACCTTCTTCCACCGAAAACCGATGTCCCAATGAATTTAAGAAAGGTTGTTTTCTTCTTTCTGGACTCGCTTTTCTATTCAACAAGAAGTGGAAGCAAAACTTACAACAAGCTTTTCGAAACAATCAGTAAATACAAGAACACCCAGTTTGTTGCTGACCTATCGAATGATAAGGGTGTTGTAATGAAAGTCGACGACCTCTTTCCTTTGAAAAGAGTTAAATTCAATGATATAGAACTCAACATCCCGAAGACTTTCAACAAATGGACAGTTAAAATTGACGAGAAGCTTATGGCTCAGACCAAAGCTATCCAGAAACTTGACCTTGTTTTGCTTAAAGAATTCGACACAGTATGCCGAAAAATCGGCGTCAACTACTTCATCTGTGGTGGCACGATGCTTGGTTTTATGCGTCACGGTGGTTTTATTCCGTGGGACGATGATATCGATGTAGGAATGCTCAGAGCTGACTATGATAAATTCATCAAAGAAGCCAACAAACACTTAGGCGAAGATTTCTTTTTACAAACAAGAAAGTCAGACAAAAAGATTCCGTATCTTTTCTCGAAAATAAGACTAAACGGCACATCCTATGTGACTCAGTATAACGAAAAGCGTGATTTTCACAAAGGTATATGTCTTGACCTTTTTCCGTTTGACTATGTTCCAAACTCACTAAGTGAGCGCCATCGCTTTGTTCAAAAAGCACTTTTCTGGTCAAATGTACATTTCGAAACTGTCAACCGACAAATCGAAAAAATCCGCTACGATAAAAGAAGTGAGAGCATCGCTGAGTGGTTCTCAAGAACAAAAAGTGAGTTAAAAAGAAAGCTCATAAAGCTTGTTCCACTCACACTCACCGAGCGCCTTTATCTTAGAAAGGCCACAAAACTAAACAAAAAAGCAAAAGAGCTGAAACTTACAACTGTTGCGAGTTTCCTGCCTGACTACACCTACATAGATATCGATGATATAATGCCGTATCAGGATATCGACTTTGAGGGTGTGAGGGTTATGGCTCTTAAAAATATGGATAAGTTCCTTACTATGCAGTACGGCGACTACCACAAGTTACCGCTACTTCATAACCGTGTCGGTCACGACCTTCTCTCTTGGAGTGTTGATGATGACATCGCAAGGAAATATCACATCTATGACTAATTTTCAAAATACGAGGTAAATTATGAACACAGTATTATTGATGATGGGCGGAAGCGGCACACGCTTTGGTGCCGACATTCCAAAACAGTATATCAAAGTCAACGACAGACCGATTTTCTCATACATTCTCGAGGGATACAACAAGCTCGAATGTGTAGACAAAATCATCATCGTTTCTCACGCTGACTGGGTTGACTATGTTTATGAAATCGCAAAAGAAATCAACGCTGACAAGCTTTACAGAGTTGTCACAGGAGGTTCTACCCGTTCTGAATCTGTAAAAAATGGTCTTATCTGTGCCAGCGAATACTCAAGCGATGACGACGTTATTATGATTCACGACGCTACTCACCCTTATGTTGACAAAAAGGGTACTGAGGAAGTCATCGAAGGAGTTAAAGAATTCGGCGGCGCTACACTTGCATCGTTCAACTATGACACAGTTTACAAGATGGATGATGACCATATCCTCACAAACATCGAACCAAGATTCAACATTGTTGCAGGTGCTTCTCCTGAGGCGTTCACATTCAAGAGAATTTATGACATCTACATGAACTCAAGTCAGGAAGAACTCGACACTATGACTTCAGCAGGAGCTATCGCTCTTCACTACGGCATCAAAATGAAGGTTGTCCGTGCTAATGTTATAAACCTCAAAATCACATATGCTGACGATATGGATTTGTTCGTAAAACTCGTTGATAACTATTTCTTCCCTAAGGAGAATAACTGATATGAAAAATAAATTACTTGATGTACTCGAAAAAAGAACCCTTGGTATCCACTGTGGTATCCCTTCTTTCTGTTCTGCTAACAAAATCGTTATCGAAGCTATCATGGATCAGGCTAAGCGTTTTGACGACACTGTTCTGATCGAAGCTACCTCCAACCAGGTTAACCAGTTCGGCGGATATATGGATATGACATCTGTAGATTTCAGGGAGTATGTATACAAAATCGCTGACCAGATTGGCTTTGACAAAGATAAAATCATATTAGGCGGCGACCACCTCGGCCCACTTCCTTGGTGTAATCTTCCAGCAAGTGAAGCTATGGAACACGCTAAAAAGCTTGTTTACGATTGTGTTATGGCAGGCTACACAAAGGTTCACCTTGACACAAGTATGAAACTCGGTGACGACCCTGTTGACGAAATGCTTCCTAACGAAGTTATCGCTGAAAGAGGTGCTATTCTCTACAAAGAGTGTGACAAAGCATACAAAGAGCTTCTCAAAACTAATCCTGATGCTGTTCAGCCGGTTTATATCATCGGTTCTGAAGTTCCTATCCCTGGCGGTGCTCAGGAGGAAGAAGATAACCTCAAGGTTACAAACCCAAGAGACTTCGAAAGCACAATTATGGCATACCGCAGAATGTTCTCAAAGCTCGACTTAAAAGACGCTTGGAACCACATCATCGGTATTGTTGTTCAGCCTGGTGTTGAGTTCGGCAATACAGATATCCACACATATAACAGACTTGACGCTGTAAAACTTTGTAACAGACTCAAGAAGTACCCTGACATTGTTTTTGAAGGTCACTCAACCGACTATCAGCCTCCTGTGAAACTTCGAGAGATGGTTGAAGATGGTATTGCTATCATCAAGGTTGGTCCTGCTCTTACAAACGCAGTCAGAGAAGCGATTTTCGCCCTCTCTATGATTGAAAAAGAGCTCATCACAGATGAGTCACAGCGTGCTAATTTCATCGAAGTTCTTGAAGATGTTATGACATCTGACCCATCTAACTGGATCAAGCATTATCACGGTACAGAGCTTCAGCAGGCAATCGCAAGAAAATACAGTTTCTCTGACCGTTCAAGATACTACTTCACTCACGAAAGAGTTGTGAAAGCTCAGGAAAAGCTCTTTGAGAATCTCTCAAATGTCGAGATTCCACTTCCGGTACTTCACCAGTATATGCCACTTCAGTATTCTAAGGTTCGTGATGGCAAGCTCAGTTCTTCACCACGCGAACTCGTCAAGGATGCTGTTGTGTGTGTTGTTGAAGACTACAACTACGCTGTAAAATGCAATTATATGGCTAACCCAATGATGTAATTTGAAAGAAGGTTTTTGTATATGAAAGCTGCTGTATTACACGCAAATAAAGATGTAAGATTTGACGAAATTCCGACCCCTGCGGTTGAAAACGGAACAGTTTTAGTAAAAGTAGTAGCAACAGGTATCTGTGGCTCTGATTTACCACGAGTTCACGACCACGCTGCTCACAACTATCCTATCATCCTCGGTCACGAGTTTGCAGGCTATGTTGAAGAAATCGGTGAGGGCGTTACTGCTGTAGAAAAAGGCGACCATGTTGTTGGTATTCCTCTCGTTCCTTGTATGGAATGTGAAGACTGCAAAGCAGGTAACTACTCACTTTGCAAACACTACAGCTTTGTTGGTTCACGCCAGAATGGTTCAATGGCTGAGTATGTACTGCTTCCACAGAGCAACGTTATGAAAATCGATGAGAAAATCCCATATGAAGTTGCTGCTTTCTTTGAGCCATCAACTGTTGCTATCCACGCTTTGTATCAGGCTGACTATAAAGACGGCGGTACTGTTGCTGTACTTGGTGGTGGTAACATCGGTCTTTTCACTCTCCAGTGGATCAAGATTTTCGGTGCTAAAAAGGTTGTTGTTATCGATGTTGACCACGACCGACTCAAAGACTCAATCGACCTTGGTGCTGACGCTGTTGTTGCTCTTTGTGACGAAGACTACAAAGACCAGTTAAACAAGCTTACTGACAACCGCGGTTTTGACTATGTTTTCGTTTCAACAGGTTCAACTGATGCTATGAAGCTTGCTTTTGATATTGCAGGCAACAAAGCTCACCTTTGCTTCATCGGTACTCCTACAAAAGAAATGACATTCTCCGTAAAAGAGTGGGAAAATATGAACCGCAAAGAGTTCTACCTCACAGGTTCATGGATGAGTTATTCAAAGCCTTTCCCAGGAAAAGAATGGGAAATGACTGACAAGCACTTCGCAAAAGGTGACCTCAAGGTTACTGACAGTATGATTTTTGCTCAGTATCCACTTGAGAAAACTATGGAAGCGTTCAACCTGTTCACAATTCCGGGTAAAGTCAAAGGCAAAGTTCAGATTATTGACAAATAATTTTATGGATAATTCTTTAAAAGAACGAATTTATAAATTCGACAACATCAAGCTTCTGGCGATTATGCTCGTTGTGGTTGGTCACGTTATCGATAGCTTCACCTCAAAGTCAGATATGTTCAGAAGCTTGTTCATATTCATCTATGCTTTTCATATGCCGCTTTTCATATTCATCAGCGGTTTGTTTCAACAAAGATTCACGGATAACAACAAGCTTAAAATCAACAAGGTAGCTTACTACATAGTCTTGGGATTTGCACTCAAGATCTTAAACGCGCTGTGCAAAATGCTCCACGGAAAGAAATTCAGAATTAACTTCTTCGGTGGTGGAACTATCGAGTGGTTTTTGTTTGTCAGCGTAATGTTCATGGTGACAGCGTATCTTCTCAGAAAAGTTCACCCTGCAATTACACTTAGCGCATCTCTCATTTTAGGCTGTGTTTGTGGTTATTTTGATTTTATTCAGGATAACTTCTTCATTTCACGCTACTTAGTATTCCTGCCTATATACCTCTTGGGATACTATATGACACCACAGCTCCTCATCAAAATCGAGAAGAACTATGTGGTCAAAATAGTAAGCGGACTTTCGATGCTTTTGTACTTTGTTCTGTGTTTCAGAAGTCTGAGCTTTGTTTATCAGCTTCGACGACTTTTCACAGGAAGAAATCCGTTCTCAACCTTACCGTTTGAAAACTGCGGTGCTCAGCATAGACTTCTGTGTTATCTTATTTCAGCTTTACTTTGTATGGCTGTGTTCTGTTTCATTCCTAATATCAGGATTCCGATTTTGTCCAATATGGGCAAGAATACGCTTTCTGTATATTTCTGGCACAGACCACTCCTTTACATAATCAGCTCAACTGCTTTTTACCCTACAGTATTGAGTCTCGGTGACCCGCTGTATAAGATTATTATCCTCACCTTTGCGGTACTATTAACTTTAATTTTATCGCTTGATGTGTTTATGATGCCACTAAACGCACTTCAAAAACTCATCAACAAACTAAGCAAACATTGGTGCTATATTCTGATAGCTACCCCGTTTGTTATTGGATTAATACTTAAATTCATATAACAAAATGCACTGCTCCGAATTGTGCGGACAGTACAAAAACGCCCCTAATGGTAGAAAATATTAAAGTTTAAGCAACATACTGACATCGCTTTTCGAACGGTGTCAGTTTTGTTTTTAGTTGAATTCTCTGATTGTTGTAAAAGTAGATGTATTCATCTATGAGTTGACGAGCCTCCTCGTAGGTTTTGAGCTTTGTTCTGTAAATACATTCTGTTTTGAG
>JBGVLC010000027.1:0-11568 GCA_045124035.1 Ruminococcus sp.
CATCAAGACGAAACCCAAACAATCCCCAAAGTCAAAAGGTTCTCCCAATATGCCGAAAGTTGCGGTCAAGAGCAAGGATGCGGTAGTAAATACTGTTAAGGATGCAAAAGCCGTGATGAAAGATACACTTGTAAAGAAAGCGGTTGAATCAAAGCTTGGCACAGAGCAAGGATATTCAGAACCTCAAAAAGCAGATACAGAAGCTTCGGAAAGAGTTGAAAGTGCTGCTTATACAACTGCTGATACGGTCTATCACAAAGGCAAAACTTTTACACAAAAAAAAATCAAAGAACACAGACAAAGGGTTAAAACACGGGAAAATGAAGCACCTGAAAATCAGGAACCTACACCGGAAGAACCTGAAACTCCTGACAAAGAACCAAAGACGGTTGAGAACAAGCCTAAAACGTACTAAAACGCCCCTAAAACGAAGGAAAACTATAACACCAACGAACAACCTTCGGGAAACGAAAGAGCCGTAGAGCAAGCCAAAGGCAAGGCTCAGGAGAAAGCAACTGTCAAGACCAAAGAGGAATATTTGAAATCTCAAAGCGAAACATCTTCTCACGGTGTTAAGACAAAGGAAAACTATATAAAGCAACATACACCTGAAGATGCAACAAAAGGTGTTAAAGGAAAGGAGCCGTTAAAGGCTCCTTCTTCTTCGCCTGACTCTGCTATAACACCTAAAGATGCCCGGAGAGAATATGTTTCAAAAAAGCTGAAAACAAAAGCCGAATATCAAAAAAGACAAGCTGAAGGAAGTGGTTCAGAAGCACTAAAAAATGATACACATTCCAAAGCTTCAGAACTAAATGCTCCAAAGGAAAAATCAGCAGATGTCAAAACAGATACGGCAGTTAAAACGGATACGGCAGAAAAAAGTTCAGGTAAGTCAATGGTTAAAACAAAAGAAAGCTATATGCAATCTTTGAGAGAATCAAAACCTGAACCGATAAAATCTCCATATAACAACACTCCAAAATCAAAGCAAACCTCAAGCTCAGTTAAGCGGAGCACGGCAAATTCAAAGAAAGCTCTGAAAACCCGTGATAATGTTGTAGGACAATCACGGTCTGTTGTTAAAAACGGTAGTGCTTATACTACAAAAACTGCAAAGAAAAAAGCAACGAAAGCAACCAAGAAAGTTGTAAAGACTCAAAAAGAAGTAACAAAAAAAGCCGCAAAGGAAGCTGCAAAAAGAGCAAGGCAAGCAGCTATAAAAGCGGCTAAAGTTGCAAAGGCTGTTGTGATAAAAACTGCTAAAGCAGTAGCCGCTATTGGTAAGGCTATTGCAAGTGCCGTAGCAAAAGCGGCGGCGGCTTTCTTCGCAGCCTTTGGTTGGATAGGTGTGGCAGTTGTTTTGGTAATCTTAATTGTTATAATCATTGTTGCGGCTATTGCTGGAAGTCCGTTTGGTATTTTTATCTCTGATGAAGCAGCAGATAGCAACAGTATTCCCGTTTCTTCAATCGTAAATGAGTGTAATATGGAACTCTCTGCGCGGCTTACGGAAATCGAAGATAACACCACCCATGACAGAATTGTAATGGAGGGTGAACAAGCGGATTGGAGCTTGGTTCTATCTTTATTCTCTGTTAAGGTTGCAGGGGTTGATGATGAAACCGTTCAGGATGTAGTTGTCATAGATGATGCTAAAAAACAAAAGCTCAAAAATGTGTTTTGGGATATGCACACAATTACAAAACGAACTGAAACTGTAACAAGCGGAGAAACAAGCGAAATTGTTTTGTATATCACAATTACCGCTAAAACGAAAGACCAAATGATTTCACAATATGGCTTTACACGAAAACAAAAAGAAGCTCTTGAAACTCTGCTTGAAAATGCAGACGGGTTTATAGGAACTACTCAAAGTCTTGCAATCTCTGATGCAACGGCTCAAGATGTTATTGATAACCTTCCTGATAGCTTATCTGCAGAAAGAAAAAATGTTGTAAAGAAAGCCTGCTCCCTTGTAGGTAAACTTACATACTTTTGGGGCGGAAAATCTTCTGCGATAGGTTGGGATTCTGAATGGGGCAAGATGAAACTTGTTACTTCTGAAGGTAGCCGTTCTACGGGATGTATGCGACCTTTCGGACTTGATTGCTCAGGGTTTGTAACCTGGGCATTTCATAACGCAGGCTTTTCAGAATCAGCTATCGGTCACGGTGCAAGCACTCAGGCTTCAAAAGGAACTCGCATTTCGTGGAGTTCTGCACAACCGGGAGATTTAGCGGTATATGATGATAAATCACATATCGGCATTATTGGTGGCAGAGATAGTAGCGGAAATATACTTGTTATTCATTGTTCATCGGGAGCAAATAATGTTGTAATCACAACGGGCGGTTTTGGTTTTGCGGTAAGACCGAACTGCTATTAAAAACAAAATCGGAGGTGTTCAAAAGCGAACATCTCCGGTTAATTTTTTTCATCAAGTACATTACTTAATGGCAATGTGCTGAAATACTATACAAATGCCCTAAAATCAAGGTATCATAGCTTCTTTGCAGAAATAGTCTATGATAAAATAAACATAGTCATTATAGCATATAATGATGCAAAAATCAATGATTTGGAGATAATTTGTGCATAATTCTCCGTCAAATTCTTTGTCAGAAAGAGAGGTTTTATATATGGCAAGGCACGGCGAAAATATTTACAAAAGAAAAGATGGAAGATGGGAAGGTCGATATATCAAGGGATATGATGCAAACGGAAAGTCAATTCCGGGATATGTGTATGGCAAAACTTACAAGGAAGCAAAAGAAAAACTAACTTTTGCAAAGGTAAATGCCAAAGAGAAAATTAAACGCATATCCTCTGATATGACAGTATCAGATTGGTTCGATAAATGGCTCGATTCTCAAAAGAGAATTAAACGGTCATCTTATACCACCTATTCCTCTAATATCAACAAACATATCAAGAAAAAACTTGGCAAAATTAAATTGAAAATGCTTACAGATGAGCATATACAAAACTTTATTGATGACTTATCTAAAGAACTTGCAGCTAAAAGTGTAAGTTCGGTATTTTCGATTTTAAGATTAGGTTTGACGGATGCTTATGAGAAAAATCTATCTGTTGAACTATGCAGAAAAATCAAATTACCAAAGGTAAAGAGAAAAGAGGTAAAAGTATTCACAAAGATTGAGCAAAAGGCTATTGAACAGTATATAGAGCAATCAGCTTATCCAAACGATATTGGTATTCTTATTTGCTTTTATACGGGAATAAGAATTGGAGAACTGTGTGCTTTAGATCTTAATCGTGATATTGACTTAAAAAGAGGTGTTATATCAATTCAACATACGCTATACAGAGTAAAGAGTGAAAACGGTAATAAAAAAACAGAGTTGAGAATTTCCACTCCCAAAAGTGAATCGTCAATAAGAGATATACCACTTCCGAAATTTTTAATTGCAAAGTTATCTGCGATTGAGAACGGAAGTGGTTTTCTTATTCAAAAAAACGGGAAGTTTATTGAACCCAATGTGTATGCTCGGAGATATAAAAAGATTTTAGAAGAATTAGATATACCATATCGCAAATTCCATGCAACAAGACATACATTCGCAACGAGAGCTTTAGAGATTGGTATGGATATAAAAACACTTTCTGAAATACTCGGACACTCTTCGCCAACGGTTACACTTAATCTTTATTCCCACTCTCTACCTGAGCATAAGAAAAAAGAAATGGATAGGCTCGGCAAACTGTATAATCCGTCAAATTAGTCCGTCTTAAAAATCTAATATGTGCTTGATATAAGCAAAAAGTGTTGATTAGTCATTAAGTAATGTACTTAACGACTTTTATTTTTGCCCAAAATTAAGTATTTAATCATTTTGACGGAGAAAACAAGGAGTTGGTTTTATTGAGTAAACGAATTACATCTTTATTGATGGTGTTAATGTTACTGTTTACCTTTTGTGGTTGCGATACAGATTATCCTGCAGATACAAACAACGATATTCAGGTAGAAGTTGCTGATGATGTAGTAAAAGATAAATCGGATATGAACAAGGCATCCGAACAAGAAAGTTCCTCAGAATCATCCGGTAAACCAAGAGAAGACTTAGAAGTTGAAGTTGCACCCGGTATAACATCTAACTACGGACTTATGCGAGTTCACTTCATTGATGTAGGACAAGCAGATAGTGCTTTCATAGAACTTGGCAACGGGCAAACAATGTTGATTGATGCAGGACGAAGTGGAAATGCAAGCACGATTATAAATTACATAAAAGGTCTGCAATATGAAACCATAGATTATGTTGTCGCATCACATCCTCACGATGACCATATCGGCGGTATGGCAACTGTGCTTGATAGCTTTAACATCGGCAAAATGTATATGCCGAAACAAGCACATACAATAACTGCATTTACTAATATGCTTGATGTTATTGAAAATAAAAACATTGAGTTATATACTGCAAAAGCAGGCACAAGTATTTTGTCAAGTGGAATTATTGATATAGACGTGCTTGCACCGTTTGGAGATAGCGATTCTAACCTCAATAATGTATCAGCAGTTGTTAGAATTACATACGGAAAAACAGTTATGCTCTTTACGGGCGATGCAGAAAAAGTAATTGAAAATCAACTCTTAAATTCAGGTGTTGATGCGGATGTTTTGAAAGTCGGACATCACGGCGCAGGTTCGGCTTCATCAAGTAGTTTCATTAAAGCAGTTTCACCCGATGTAGCCGTAATATCCGTAGGCGAAGGTAATTCATACGGACATCCACACGCAGATACCCTTGCAATCTTAAATGAAGTTGGTGCGGACATATACAGAACTGACGAGCAAGGAACAGTTGTTGTAACTGCCGACCAAAATAAAAAAATCACAGTTGATAAGAAAGCATCAACCGTGAAAGAAAATGCCCCTCCGGTAGTAGTTCCAACTCCTACGGAAAAGATTGAGGACAATCAGCCGTCTGTAAGCGATAACCAAAGTCAGGTTGTTTACAGAACGAGAACGGGTAAAAAATATCACAGAGCAGGTTGCTCATATCTCAAAAGTATTATAGAAACAACAGTAAGTGAAGCTCAAGCAATGGGATTAGGACCTTGTTCAAGATGTAATCCACCAAGATAAGGAGAAAACAAATGAAACTTATAATAGACAGATTTGAAGGCGATTTTGCAGTAGTTGAATTACCTGACGGACAAATGATTGATTGCCCGAAAGCATTGCTCCCTGATAATGCAAAAGAAGGTAGCATATTAAATATTGTTGTTGACGAAGCGGCAACTAATGATAAATTGCAAAAAGTCACAGAACGAATGAATAAATTATTTAAGGATTAAGGAGAAGAAAGATGAAAAAGAGAGTATTTTCAATTATAACAATTTGTTTGATGATTTTATCATTGTCATTATCAGCATTTGCTCATAGTGGCAGAACTGATAGTAGTGGTGGTCATAAAGATAATAAAAATAAAAGTGGTCTTGGTAGTTATCACTATCATTGCGGCGGCTATCCTGCACATCTGCATACAAATGGTCGGTGCCCATATACAGATCCTAAGCCGGTATATGCAACAAGCATTACTGCTAAAAATGTTCCCTCTAAAATAGATGCAGGCGAAACTGCTACACTTGAAGCATCCGTTTACCCTTCTAATGCAGAAGATAAAACTATCTCTTGGGAGAGTTCAGATACAAGTGTTTTAACTGTAAGTAGTACCGGAAGTTTAACTGCCGTTGGTGTTGGTACTGCGACAATTACTGCAAAGACATCAAGAGGAACATCAAAGAAATTTACTATCACCGTTAATGAAGTTATGGCTGAAAGCATCAGCATAGCAAATAATGACACAGAAATCTTGATTGAAGATACTCAAGCTTTAGATTGTGAGTTTTCTCCTGAAAACACAACAGACAAAACTATCGTATGGACAACCTCTGACGAATCTGTAATCTCTGTTTCAGAGGACGGAGAAATAACCGCAAATAAACTCGGAACTGCTACAATAACTGCTACACACAAAGAATTAACAGATAGTATTGACATTGAAGTAAAACCGATTGATGCTGAAAGTATTGAAATTGTTTTACCTGATGATACAGAAGCAAATGATAATGGAACACCTAAAGTAAACAAGGGTTCTGAAATTCAACTCAAAGCAGAAGTTCTTCCTGAGAATACTACATACAAAGATATTGAATGGAGTGTTAGTGATGAAACTATCGCTACTATTGACGAGAACGGCGTTCTTACTGCAACTGCAACCGGAACTATAACAATTACTGCAACTGCAAAAAGCGGTGTTACAGATGAAATCGAAATTGAGGTATATTCTAATGCCGGGGATACTGCCGCAGGCATTCTCGGTCTTGCAGTAATCGGTGGTGGCGGTGCTGCTTGGTATTACAGAAGAAAAAAGAAGAAAGAAGCTGAAGCAGAATGAAATTTGGATTACGAACACCATCACTTAAAAGATCTTTCAAAGCAAGAACAACGGGACGAGCAAAAAGAGCCGTGAAGAAAGCTCTTATTCCCGGATATGGTAAGAAAGGTATGGGATGGTTAAAGAACCCTAAAAAAGCCGCATATAACAAGGTGTATCATAAAACATCATTCAGTATATGGGATTTATTCAAGTAATGATAGGAACCGTCGAGGAAAACTTCGGCGGTTTTTCAATACCCTTTTTAAGCAGTTTGCAATAAACTTTGCCAAAAAATCTGAAACAATCGTCAAAATTGACGCAAGTATCTTGAAAATTGAAAGGATATATGCTATAATTATGTTAGATTAGTATAAATTGCTATACCATCAAACAAGGAGGCAACAAATATGGAAGTTAATTATCGCAGACTTTGGCATCAATGTGTAGAAAAGGATATTTCAAAGCATCAGCTTATGGAAATGGCAGAAGTTTCTCCCTCTACGCTTACCCGACTCAGGCGAAACGAAGTTGTTTCGCTAACTGTTTTACTGAAATTCTGCAAAGTTTTGGGTTGCGATATAGGAGATGTTGTAGAAGCTACTCCGATTGAAGAATAGTAAAAACATATCATAATCAAAGGTGGTGATACCGTGACGGATACAGAATTTAATACACTTCTTGACGAGGTTATATCCTCTCTTGAGGAAAAAGGCTACGAACCCTATGAGCAGATTTACGGATATGTTCAGACGGGTAATGAAACCTATATAACCCGTTACGGTAACGCACGAGAAAAAATTAAGCTATTGGATAATAGCAAATTAAAAGCTATTGTATATTCCAAAGTAAAAGGAGTTGAAAGAAATGGATAAGAGTCTTGATGAAATTATATCTGCTTTAGCTATCAGAATAAATGAAGTCTATCATTTAGAAAAAGCTGAAGCTATAAGAAAGCTTCGTTCTACCTCTTTCTTCTCCGAACTTCAAAAAGAAGAAAATGAACTGTGGAAACGAGATATTGAAGAACTGTTCTCGCTCTATCAGGACGAGGTTGAAACCGGGCATTTTACAATTAAATAGATATTCATTATATCTTATGCAACATTTTGACACTCTAAAAAGTATTATATATGAGGAAACTTTTTCCTTGTAAAGTGAGTCTAATAAATAACGGAGGTGTAGCCTTATGAAAGAAAACAGATTATATACTCTTTTACAATCACATAGAAAAACAGGCATAGCTATATTTTGGATAGTGGCTATATTCTTTGGTTGCTTCTGCTTTCCTTTTGTCAACCTCACAAAGATTTTAAGCGATGCAGAGAAACAAATCAGCATAATAAATCTTTTCACGCTATCAGTTGCCTATGCGGAAGTAGGATTGCTTTCAGGTTATCTATTTGAAAAGAAAAAGATTGGTGTTGTTTTGGTAATCAATGTAGCTCACATAATTGCCGGAATGATCTGCAGATATTTTCTCGAATTTGGCGAAGTGTCAAATACCTATAACTTTACTTTGCCGAATATAGCTATTCACATTGTAGCAGTTTCGTGTATCTGCATTTGTGGTTACTTACACGCAAAGAAGCAAATAGAAGAAAACAAGGAGGAAAACTGATGAAGAAAATAGTTTTGACTATTACATTCTGTATTGTATTACTTGCCATTGCTTGTTCCTTATTTATTCACTTTGCTCCAGTAAGCTATGATGCAGGTGCTTGTGGCGGTGGATTTGATACTTGGATATTTGATAAATACCATAATGAACTTTTGCAGAAATACATAACAGAACATAATTCTGGCTTAAGCAACATTGAAATTATAGACGATTCCAAAGAAGTTGATTATGAAGGTCGCTACATTTCTATCCAATTCGACATAAAAGAAAAAGACAAACAACAAACACTATATTTTGTCGGAAAAAGAGTTTGGATAGAAACTTATAGATGGGAACTATGTCAAACCTTATATGATGGTGAAGTGAAGAGTTTAAGCGATTACATTGAAAGTGAAAATAACATCAAACAAACCAATTTTACAGTTTGGATTTTACCGTTGTTAATTGGTATGCTTATCAGGTTATTGTTTATCAAGTGGAAAAAGGGATATATTTTATCTTGCGTTTTTGCTTTACTATCCATTGTTGTATGGATTTGGACCAAAAACCTTGTCAATCACGGAACTGACGGAACAGTAATGCTTTTGGCTTGGATGTCAAGCATACTTACAGGTGGTTCGTTAATTGTTGGAGTTATATCACTATTGATTAAAAAGATAAAGCATAAGGAGGTACGCTGATGGAATTTATATTTGAAACTACATACAATCAAAAAGCCTTAACTACTATGGCAAAAGGAGTTAGAAAAACTGCTCGTAAAAAGAGAACCAAAAGAAGTCATATCTTCGGTTGGATAGTAATTGTATTGGCGGTTCTTCTGACACTTGCTGATATAAAAGACGGTATTGAATTTACTGCTAACAGAATTATCACTTTGGTTGCAGCACTTGTTATTTTTATCGTGCTTATATTTGAGGATAAGATAAACGGATATGTTGCAAGGAAGCGTATGCTCCCCGGAACGGAAAAGTCAAAAGCAACATTTACCGAAGAAGGATTTCACTCTGAAACAGAAGTCGGTAAAACCGAGTGGAACTATGACAGAGTTCTTATACTTGCTGAAACAAAAGATTATTTTATCTTTGTATTCAGTACAAGTCATGCACAAGTGTATGATAAAAACAACCTCTCCGGAGGAACTGTTGATGAGTTCAGAAAGTTCATCTGCGAAAGAACCGGAAAGACAATGACAACTCTTAAATAAGGAGGTTGCCTATGAAAACAAAATGGAATGAAAAATCTTCTGCTGATAAAGTAATGTTGGTATTAAGAGTTGTTATATCCGTTGTGGTTTTAATTGGTGCAGTATTGCAGATAACGGGTGTATGGGATAAAGCTCTCAATGTAGCCATTCCTCTTTTGAGTGTTCTGATTCTGATACAATCTGTTCAGGAACATAAAGAACAGAAAAAGGCATCTGCAATAGTTGGCTATGTTTGCTTTGCAGCTATGGTTGTTATGATTATAGGTGCAATGCTGTAAAGTGAGGTGCGAATATGAAAATAGCAATTATTATAGCCGTATGCGTTGCACTCTTTATAGTGTTAAAACCTTTAAGAAAACCAATTTTGACATTTGCAGTTATTCTTGCCTTTATTGTTGGCTTTGGTGCAATTCAGTATTTCAACAGACCTGATGGCTCTACACTTGAAAGCCGTGAGGAAATCTGTGCGGAGTTCCCAAGAGGTAAGGATTGGAAAATAGCCATTGAGCAAGAGCTGAATGATTATATCATAAGTGGTATATATTCCCGTGATGGTATGAGTGGTATTGCCGTGTTTGAGCCTTATGGAAACGGCAAATACAAGCTCCTATCAAGAGAATGGAGAGAACAAGACGAAATTATCATTACAGGCACTATAATAGACCAACAATGGTATGGTATAGTTTGGTTTAACGGAGCTAAAACAGATTATGCAGAGATAACCTATACCTATGATGGCAAAAAACAAGAGCCGATTATACATAATGCAAATGGTATGGAAATCTTTATAAATCCTGCTCCGGCGAAAGATTATAGTATAGATGTTGTTTACTATGATAGCGAAGGCAATAAATACGAATGAGGTGTTACAATGGCAAAATTAGAAAAGACAATTACGGGCGATTTTAATAGTATATTAAGAAGAATTGAAGATGGCATTATCAACGGAAGCGTATCTGCAACTCTTGAAGATAGCAGTGATTTTTGCATCAGTGACACCCGTTGTAGTGTCAGAGTATTTGAAAGATACAGTTATATGGGCGGAAACAGAGTGAGCCTTAATGTAACATTGTTTGGTAACGGAGATACTATTCAACTGTCGGCAATTACCTCCGGCGGTAGTCAGGCTATGTTCTTCAAAATAAATACTTTTGGAGAAGAAGCTTTTTTGGATAAGCTTCGTGAGATTTTATAAGGAGTTGATAGTATGAAAGCATTAGGAAAACTTGCTATTGGTTTAGGCATAGCAATAGCCGGAGGTTTTGGAATATATAAAATGATTGGCAAAGAACCTTCTAAATATAGCCTTGATTGGATAAAAGGTTTATCGGATACACAATGGGAAACAGAAAGAGAAAAAGTGCGTCAGATTGTCTGCTCTCCTAAATATAGTGACGCATTGAGGGAAAGCTTTAGAAAGATTTTAGGTTTATTTGATAAAGTAAAAAGCGACAGAGATTGGGCAGGACAAAAACCACAAGGTCCCGCTTTTCATCGGGAACATGGATGGTATTTATAGAGTAAGGAGAAAAGTATATGAAAGGCTTGAAAAAACTCATATTGCTTTTAGGATACTGTGTGCCGTTTGTATTTTTGGCAATGAATGAGGATGCAACAGTCGGAACTTTATGGTTCTATCTGATTATGATAATTGGGTTTGGTATTCTGAGTTATGCAAGTGCGAAAACTAAAAACTCGTGGATAGTAGTTGTCGGCAACATATTGAGTTTTATTTCCTCTTGTATCTTTGCATGGAACTTTCAAACTCCAAAATGGGAATACTATTTCAAACCTTTTTTGCCGAATACACTTATCATTTTTGAAACTGTAATTGCTTTTCTTATTCAGATTGCATTTGTAATACATTATGCAAGAAAAAACAACAGAGGTGTTGAAAATGAAAAAAGTAATTAGTATATTATCGCTCGTTGCAATTATGCTCTCAATGTCAATAACTGCTCTTGCAGGAAGCATACCTGAAGATTTACTTATGGATCAATCGCAGATATTCTTTGCAGAGGTTGTTTATTATCATCCTAATAAAGAAAAACCTGATATTGAATTTTCGCCCGTTAAGAAAATTAAAGGCGATGTAAAACTCGGAACAAAGCAGATTGCATACAACTTCAATACTGTTGGTGACTTTGATATAGTCTCTGTCCTACATGAGTATTGGTGAACAAAAAATATACATTTTTTAAGATAATTATGCGTAAATAGATGACAAATAGGCAAAAAAATGCTACAATATAGTTAGATATTGAAACTTTTTACAATCTATATAGATAGAAAGAGTTCGACAAATAAGAATTTGTGAGGATGATAAGATGGTC
>JBGVLC010000028.1:0-120976 GCA_045124035.1 Ruminococcus sp.
ATATTTTCCATCCTATTATATAACCTATTTATAACCATACTTTGACATATATAATTGACTATCTTTCTATATATATCCATCCAACCATTAATTCATACGATTTTAAAATCGCTTTCCTCATTAAGTACACTTCACACAGAACTATATCAAAATACACCCAAAATGCATCCAAAATAATAGAATTTTCTACTCTAATCGACCGCTACCACCCAGCAATCGATTCCACGATGCATCCCGATAAATTCTTATTAATCGGTGTATGGATGGAACAAATAATATTTTAAAGTCAAGCCTTGTTTTTGAGAAATTATCATGCTATCCTGGACTCCCAAAATTAATAGAAAGAAGGCTTGATTATGAACTATAATAAAGAACTGTTTAAAGAGGTTTTCACAGCACTATATCAACACTTTGACGAGTATAGTGTCCATCCTTCCGAAATCACAGATATTCACAAACAACTCGCTCAGGAGTACTGCCAGAATGCTCTGATATACTGCTATAATACAAATAACGAAGCTGAAAAAAATCCGATAAGAAAAATCGTAGAAACAGGTCTGTTGGTAAACTACTTATGGAACGAATTTGCAGGAGATGATATAGATAAATATATGCAAATCTCCGCTATAACTGACTGTTATGAAATCAGTGCAGAAGAGATTATGGTTGAAATACACTTGAAAGACCAATCTGAAAAAATCCAAGAGTATTACAAACTGATTGATGAAATTACCGATTTTACTGAGTTTCTTACCCACCAAAAAGGTATCTTTATATCAGAGAATGAAATTATATTAAAACAAACACTAACATTTTATTTTTCAATATTCTTATTTTGCTGTGTTTTATCCACTGATATGCACTAAAATTAAGAACAGACACATTTATTATCCAGTGTGTCTGTTTTATTTATAAGCACTAATAAATTCTATTTTACAGTTGAATAAGTAAAACAAACTGTGCTATAATAATAGCACCACACAAAAACTTCATAATTATTACCCTTGGGGTCTGTATATTTTGTAAAAAGTGCAGGCTTTGCTTTTGCATTCTCTTCAAGGGTATGTGAATGTTTTTGTGTGGTAACAAAACGAAGTCCGCATTTTTTAGGTGTGTGACTTCGTGTTACACACCTTTTTTATTTTCAGGAGGATTTATTATGAAAAAGATTATTTCAATCTTATGTGTTGTAGCAATGATGCTGTCATTTACTACAATATGTGCAAATGCATGGGCAGTGTCTGACAATGAAGGATATGATGATGAATTTGAGTCGTTATCATACATTGGTTACATAGGCGATGTAAATTCAACATGGGAAGTTGATATAACAGATGCTACTCTAATTCAAATGCATATCGCAAAATTAGTTGAATTAAGAAGTGCTAACAAAGTTCTTTCTGATGTTGACCAATCTGGCGATACAGACATTATGGATGCAACATGCATTCAGATGTGGATTGCAAAAATCCCTGTATCAGCACCTGTTTATCATATGTTAGGTGATGATGAAATGTCTGACCACTGGTGTTCATATTCTATTGAATTTGTATCTAATAAATGTCAGTATGGTTATATCGAGTATTGGTGTTCTGAATGTGGTGATTCATACACTTCACACGACAAAGAACCTTCACACGATTGGGAGGTTGTTAAGGTTGTAGAGCCTGGCTGTAATGATGGCTATACTGATGTTAAGTGTAAAGATTGCGGAACTTATAATACAATTTATCAAGAGGGTTCAGGCGCAGGACATGACTGGGGCGAATGGCAGATAGTAACTGAACCAGATTATGGTATCGAAGGCGAAGAAATATGTTACTGTTCAAAATGTAATGCACCTTGGTCTCGTACTCTGGACATGCTGATAGAAGGCAATCAGGATGCAATCGCAGCAGGCAGAGATATGCTTTTACTTTTAAAGTGTACAGTAGGATATTTTGATTCTGTAGAGGATACATATGTGCCGAACAGTTATGGCCACGATGTAAAATCAGTTGGCTATCTTCCTTTATTTTGGGATGGAATGTATGAACAGGATAAAGAAACTTCTTTGTATATATTCAAGCGAGCAGATTTAGAGGCTATGCTTCTCAAATATCTTGATGTATCCTATGATTGGAAATCCTTAAACACTACAGAAGGCGAATACTGGAATATTGAGTATTATGATGAAACAACAGACACAGTAAGAGTAGGATTACTTTTAGGTGCAGGCGGAGGAACTCAGTACAGAGTAAGCAGTTGTACCGATAACGGAGATGGAACATATACTTTAGGTATAGATTCTAAACCATCAGGACCTTATGAATGGAAAACACATACAGCAGAACTTGTGGTTAAAAAGACTGCAAATGGCTATCCTGCAGTATCTTTTACAAAAGTTGAAAACTAAACACTTCTATCAAGCAAAAAGCGGCCGCTATATGCGGTCGCTTTTTCTGTACTCTATTTAGAAAGTTACATACTATCCACCTCAATGACGAGGTATAAATAGAATAATATATATTAACATAGGATTCAAGAAAATATGTTATAATAGAAAACCACCAACAGTCTATAACTTAAGATTAACTACAAACAGGCACCGGACCCAAGCCCGATGCCTGTTTTACTTTTTCTTGAAATTTTTTCGTTTAAATTGTACTAGAGTCATGAATTAAATTTTTATTATTCATGGAGGAATCTAGTATGAAACACACTTTCGAAAAAAGACACACCGTACATAGAGGCGATATTTTTTATGTGAGATTACCGAAACAAAATGCTACTTCAATCCAAGCAGGAATAAGACCTGTAGTGATTTGTAGTAACAAAGCATGCAACATTCATTCCCCGATTGTGACTGTTTGCAGTATTTCAACATCAAAAACCAAACACCGTATTCCGACCCATATTCCGCTACTCGCTTCTGAAACAGGTTTAAGCAGAGACAGTATTTGTCTTTGTGAACAACCACTATCTATCAGCAAATCAGACCTTTTAGAGTATGTAACCACTCTATCTGAGGAACATATGGAAAGAATATCGGATGGACTTCGTATCCAACTTGCCCTCTAAAAGCAGAACCACCTTCGATGGAAGGTGGTTCTTTGCTTTGTACCATATATACTATAAACACTGTGAGGGTTAAAACTGATTCAACCGCTACTGCCATATAGTCTCCTATTAGATAACCGAAAAGATAATGGTTGTATAGAGCATAAACGGTAATACATAAGAGTGAAACAACCCCGCAAATAAGTGTGATTTTCTTTTGTTTAACAAACAACGATAAGGCATAAATAAAAAGACATACGAAACCAAAGTATGCGAACATTGTATTACGGGTAAGAAACTGCAGGATTACATTTGCTATTCCAATTACATAAATAATCATATCCATCCCTCCTTAATGAAAATTCCTGATTTTATCACCAAACATATTACTCGCAAACTCCTGATAGGTATCCTCTGGAATATAATAATACACATAATATTCTTCGTTTTTGCTATGATGATAAAGGTTGTCCGTTATATCCACATAATATTTTATCTCTTCGCCAGTCGTGTCTTTAAAACTGATAAAATTATACGAGTGATATCCACCGCTTTTCAGTTTGACATCGCAAACATATACTTTTATGTCCTCGCTGTACTTCAAGTTATCACCGCACACCAGAAATACACTTTTTAAGTAACAAGAAAAATCAAAACACAAACCCTGCTTGCTCTTTATAAAATCAGAAAAAGAGAAGTGCTGCATACCAAGAAAATATTGCTTGTCTTCATCATAAATATACTCATTGCAAATATCTTTATTGACTGCATATATCAAATCTTCAACTGTTTCACACTCGGAATATCGTGCATTAATCCACTCAACATCTTCATCCGTTAAACTGCAAATCGAACTCCATCCACCACTATGGTTTTGAGCGAAAGTTATCGCATAAGTAGCACACACACTCAAAACCAAAGCAACTGATAATGCTATGCTTACTATTCTTTTAATCATCTAACTATCCTCCTTAACGAGTCAAAAATTAAAATAATTGAAACTTAATAAATTCCAAATAAACTCAAAACAAACTCCAACTTACCGCCATGATAAACACTGGTTTTGCACGGTGTCACAGGTTAGAGTCAAAAGCATTTTTCCTTTTTGCTCTGATTAATGTGCTTTTACTGATGCCAGTCATTGCTTCGACTTGCTTATATGTCTTCCCTTCATTAAGTAGAGCAAGGCCTAACTTTATTTGTTCTCTACTAAACTTTTTAGGTCTCCCCTCTTTGTAGTTCGGATTTTGTCTTGCTATCATTCTACCTTCACGACATCGCTCATTTATCATATCTTTCTCATACTGACTAAAAGCGAGCATAACATTAAGCAACAGAGTGCCTATGGTTGAATTTTCTATCTTACCCATATTGAGTATATTTAGGGTCACTCCCTTATCATATAAATCTTTAGCGAGGGTTGTCCCCTCTGATACTGTTCTGGCAAACCTATCAAGTTTAGTAACTATAAGTTCATCGCCTGCTTTAAGTTTCTGTATGAGTTCAGAGAACTTCGGGCGGTCTTTGACCGTACCGCCCGAATACACCTCCTCGACAACTATTTCAGCACCTGCGGTGAGCACTGCATCTCGCTGTGATTTTAACGATGTGTTCTGCTCTTGTGACTTGCTGCTCACCCTGATGTATCCATACTTCATATATAATCATCCGCCCTTATCCTATCGTTTCTAAAAACAAAATCTTTTGCATCATCATCCAAACAAGCAAGTATAAATCTAAGCATATACTTACATGCATATATGAAAGTTTCTTTTTCAGATTCACAGCACTTTGAAATAGATAAAGAAACTAAATTATCAAACTCCTTTTTCAAATCATCAGATAATTTCTTTCTGAACTCATCTTGTGCATCACATTCCAATGTTAGTATCTGATATGACTTACTCTGCTTATCTAACTTTCGGTCAGCAGGGCAAACATTTCCATAGTACAGGTTTTCCAAAAAGTTGTCGCATGTCAAATAACCACCTCCAGTATTATGTTATTACAATCAAGACATACAAACACCACACATACTTTTTCGATTGCACGGTATTCAATTAAGTTATTGTCTATCACCTCATCTCCTGAAAGCATGATAAACATTTTAATCACTCCTCTCTTTTTATGTAAGCGATGCCGACTAGCACGGCATCATATTATTGAGGAATTTTAATCGATTATTAGGAGGACTTTATTGCTAGAAAATAAAGAGGATAGAGGGTCTCAAAAAACAAATAAAAAAAGACCCACATATGCCCTGCGATTGCAGAAAATATGTAAGTCTTATGGGTTCAATAATAAATATGTTCTATTTAATTTGTTGCATTAATTATACCATATTTCGACTTTAAAGCCAAGCCCTAAAGTATTAATTAATTGCTAATTATGCTTTATATTATTTTCTACTTACTATGCCAATTATTGTATATTCGAGATAAATAAAAAACGGATGGAGTGTTACCCCATCCGTTAGTCTATCAAATCTTCGATTTCACAACCAAGTGCTTTTGCAAGGCTCAACACAACTTCAAATCTTGCTTTTGAAAGGTCGTTTTGTCTTTGTTCATACAACTGAATCATACGAACCTTGACACCTGATGCATCGCTCAACTGTTGCTGGGTGAAACCTCTTGATTTTCTTATTTCCTGTAATCTGGTAATTTTTGATTCTTTGTTGCGAGCGATTATATCATTTGCATTCTCAACGAACTTACCTTCATCTGCTTCATGAAGAATATACATCGACATAACCTTTGACAAAGGCAAACCATTCTTTATGATATCCTCAAATCGCATACCAGTTGCCCATTGATAATAAGCAAGTATCCATCCTGCCCAGTACTCCCTACCCTTATCAATCGAATAGGAAGGCTCTTTTGATACGAAGGCAACATTAGTTTTAGTAAGTACTGCTTCTGCCAACTCAACACCAGACATACCTGCAATATACTTTGGATTACCCTTTTCAAATTTACTTGCTATACCAGATGACACGAACCAACCGAAAAACTCATCTGGTTCAAAACCCAAATCACACAAAGCATACTCCACCATATCGGCAAGATTATGCATCGCATCATCCAAGTATAACTCGTTGTAAGCGGTCATCATCGTTTTTCCATCCTTCCCTGATAATATCGAGGATATATTTTTCTGTTAACACAGAACCTTTTTTCTTTTCCTTTCTGAACTCTTCTCTTGCCAAATTATCACGAGCAAGTTTCTTTGGAAAATAGATTTCATTTTCAGCAGGAATTGCTTCTTCAAAACTTAATGCATCAAATGCTTTTTTAGACACCGCAACTATTTGCTCTCCCAGTTTTCCAAGCACCATTGCTTTTTCCAACTGCGAAATAGATATGGTACTATTCAAGAATGCATTTGCAAATGAAAAATATGAATCATCTGCTCGATAGCCTTTGATGATATCGTAATTCTTATAGTCTATCAAAAAATTCTCAAAAATATACTCTTTTGCTTCTAATGCAATATCGCTACTTAATCTGAACTTTCTGTTTTCAAGAAGAATAGCGAGCCAGTTCAAAATATTATACTCACCACTTGTGAGCGACAGTATTTTAAGCCCATCAGTGTTCAATGAGTACTTATTTGCATAGCCATCAGTTTCAGCAGAGCAAGCCCATTCTTTCGCAAGGTCTAATGTTTCTGTGCAGTAAAAACCTAATCCATAATCGTTACTCGGGTTACCTGCTCCAAACAAAGGTCTTTCTATAATTTTGCTCGAGCCATGATATATAGTTAATTTATTCATCATCAATAACACCTTCTAATCATTGTATCGCTTTAACGATAGTTTATTCTTTATCTATATTGTATCGTTATAACGATAGTTTGTCAATATGATATGTATTATATTTATTAACAGATATAGGTCGAAACCAATGAGCAAAAAAGGGACTGCAAAAAAGCAGTCCCTTAATCTTTGTGTATTTTAAAATCATTTAGGGTAAATTTGGGGTAAATTCGCTTTTTATAAAGTTTAATAAATCCCAAAACCCTGATAAACACTTATGTTTATTTCTCAATTGGTTTCATTGTGGGGATTTCAAACCCACCAATTTTATAGCTCTTCGTTTCTTATTATATGTTACCATATACCCATTCTTTCTGCAACCTATTTTTTATATCTTATTACAACTTATTATGGGTAACGTACTAAATGGTGTAAAAAATGGTGTAAGTGGTGTAAGCTCATATTATTCAGTGGGCTTTCCTCAAATACATATCAAGCTCTTTGAATTCTTTGGTTTTAAGTTCCTTTGTTGCATCAGCATAGATATTCATAGTAGTTGTTATGTCTTTATGACCTAATGTATCTTGGATAACTTTTATATTAACACCAGCCTCACACATACGAGTTGTAAAAGTATGTCTAAGTGAATGGCAACTGAAATGTGGTAACAATACCTCTGCATCTTCATCCTTTAGCAAAACCTCGTCATTGCAATCTCTGATTATTCTCCTTATTGCTTTATTTAAAGTTCCTTGATGTTGAGCGTTCCCATATCTATTTATAAAAATAAAATCAGAGTATCCATCTATTACCACCGAACACTTTATATTCATTTGCTCCTGATATTGTCTTTCAAGCTCAAATGCTTCTTTAACGGAGTCTATCATTGGTATCGTTCTGTTACTTGTCGTTGTCTTGGGTGTATTTATATTGAAATAACAGCCGTGTTTAGCAACCTCATCTCTGTGGCAATAATAAACCAAAGTATGATTAACATCAATAACACCTGCATCTAGGTCAACATCACACCAACGCAACCCTGTTATTTCTCCAACTCTCATACCTGTTCCTAACATTACTGCAAAGATAGGATACCAATGAGAATATGTATAACTTTTTCGTAAAAACTCAAGTAAGAGTTCCTGTTCTTCTATAGACAGTGATCTTCTTTTTTCAGTCTTAAAAACATGAGATTGTTTAAGTTCTCTCAAAACATTGTCTGAAGGGTTATTCCTTATATAATTATCATCAACTGCCATATTTAATATCTGATGAAGAACTGTATGTATGCTATCTATTGTAGAAGCTTGTAATCCTCTTTCATCAGCAAGATAATTATAGAATCTTTTAACATCAGACTTCTTTACAACGGAAATTCTTTCCTTTCCAAAGGTCGGGCGAACGAAAGTATTAAACATATACTTATAGTTCTCAAAAGTATTGTTTTTCAACCCCCTCTTTAAAACTATCCACAAGTCAAACAACTCATTTATCGTAGTGTATCTTGACTCAGCCTTAATACCATCAATTTTATCCTTTTTAATTTCCTTTTCTTTTTCTCTAAGTTCTTCTAAACTTTTGGCATAAACATAAAATCTATTTCCTTTTTTATCGTTCCATCGGAAGAAATAAGTACCGTTTGGTCGTTGACCTTCTCCTGTTTTTAGAACCACTCTGTTTTTATCTTTTCTCTTGGTTGCCATATTTAAAACCTCCTTAATATTGAATTGGGCATTACCGTGACATCATTGTACACACATAACACCCCGACGCCAATTATGCGATTTTTTATATCACACATTTGACAGTACTATCAAATTGAATACATCTCGTCTATGTATTTATCCAAAAGTTTACGTTTTATCAAACGCTTATTTCCTACCCAAAGCACAAACGCACAACCCTCATTATCGGTGAGTGACCTTAGTTTATTTCTACCAATACCAGAATAAGCTGCTGCTTCTTCTATAGTTAAAGCACTCTTCTTCCAAATAGGTATATCTATTTTCTTCGTAATATTATTAGCTTCACCCACTATTCCTCACCTCTTCTTTTTCTTATCGAATATAAAATAGTCATAACCAAACCCATTACACTGGTCACATTTTTCCTTTATACTACTCAGCGGGTCTACTCTTTTGATTGTTATTCCGGACATATACTGATATTTGGCTCTACACTTAGGACACAAACATCTAACATCAGCGGAGTTATCTCTACTGTAATCCCAATATCCAAACAACTGCTTCAAAGCATTGTGAATTTTTCTATTAGTATTACTATTACCTATGTAACCGATATACTTTTTAATATGCTCCTTATCTACAGATACAATCTGCTCCAGTAAAACCATAGATGGTGCATCTAAGCCACTCTCTTCGCCAATTACAATATGTGATGGCAAATAAGTCTTCTTAATAGATGTTGTAATCGGTGCAACAACTACAGTTGGTGATTTAGCATTAAAGTTGTCTGCCTGTAATACCAATACAGGACGATAACCATTTTGTATTGAACCTACATTCTCTCCCAAATCGCACATAAAAATATCGCCTTTTCTTATTTTTGTTTCATTCATAAAGAATTCCTCTTTTCTATTAAATATTTCGAGATTTAATTTGCTCTCTCACCTATACCCAATGGGAGAGCACTTTTGTTAAGTGTTTTTCAAAAATTTTTTCAATTTTATTAAACTTTTATCCACGGAATACTTAATAGCGGCTGCTGAAAGCCCCTCTTCTGCACCTATTTCTCTTAAAGTCATCTTTTTAAAAAACTTTTTTCTAACTCTATCAGCTTCTTTTTCACCTAACATATCAATAACTCTTTGAAGTTCCATCGAAATTATCAAAGTATCTTCAAAATCTGAATATACATTTTGATTACACACCTCTGTTACTCCATCCTCGTAACTATACAGAGCATGATAGTTCAAAATTCTCATTTCAAATTTCTTCTCGTTATTTCTATAATCTCTTCTAATTTCCAAGAAATTTTCCGAAATAACGATATAAGGCTTATAATCTTTCAGTTCATCACAAAACTTATCTTTGATAAATTCTTTAGTGAAATTTGTAATAACCCCATACTTTTCTTCGCCATTCCAGTCAGGATACTCTAGGGCAAGGTCGATTACAGAATAATTTTCGTTGCTAATAATAATTGTTGTTTTCATCAGTAGTTCCTTTCCTGAAACCGCTGATGGAAAACAAAAAATAAGCCACTTGATGTGTTGACGATGCCACGAAATAGAATTTCCCTATAAGGGAATAAATTCTAAATCAAGTGGCATATAGGAAGTCAACGCATCAAGCGGCTCCAAAGCACAAAGCTTGTTTTATTATATTTAATTATATATGTATTAACTCACATTATGAGCTAATCTAAAAGATATTGGCGGAAAAACCACGTTTTCTCCGCAGTTAGGGCATTTCTCTTTAGAGTAACTGTGTTCGCCCCTCAAAACAATAGATACTTTATGTTCACAATAAGGGCATAGTCTGGCTATCCCTAGTTGTGCTGAACATTTTTTAATTAAGGCTTCTTGCTCTACCTTAACCTTTGCATAGTGTTCAGGATTTCGTTCTCGAATATTTATCTTTGCCATTTCAAGATCCTCCTTCACAATAAACATCCGTTAATTCATAAGGATTATCTAAATAATCTCTTTCAACTAACCCTAGTTGCTTCAATCTAATAGACAATGCTTTTTTTGATACACCTAAAAAGGCTGCCATATTAGAAAAGCGTTCATATACCTTAGTTGCATACACTTTATTTATCATATCAATTTTACCCTTGAACCCGAAAAGGAACATAGCCTGCATCAACAAATCTTTTGGCATAAGTAAAACAGATGCCAATGTGTTAGCCTGCCATTCCTCCCAATCCTTAATGTGCGTTCTATATTCGGGTTGTGATAAACTATAATAAAACTTTCTATATCCTCCCACATAATCATTTGGAAATAACATCTTTAGTATCTGATGTCCTGCTTCGTGAGCAAGCGTAAAGTTAAATCTTCCTTTTTGCGATATATCATTTTTCAAGTCAGACTCAACTAAAATTGTGTTTCCATCAAAATAAAAGTATTCTTCTGTATCATCGTGGTCAAAAATCTTATAACCTATCCCACTAAACGGAGTAGTCACACCGAGAACAGTTCCATCTAAAGATAAATGATGATATTCTAAATTAATTTTTAAAACTTCTTCTATAAGTTTTATCGGGTCAACTCTATACAGAGTTGATTTTTTGTTATCAGGTAAATTTCTGTATGCCTTAATCACTCTTTCACCAATTTGTTCAATACCTTGCCGTGACAAGTATTTCAACTACCATTCCTCCTAATTGTGTTCCCTAAATTTTTCAATGCTTATTCGTCATGTAATTTTATGTACATAAAAAAATCTTGTTACTATTAGAACATCTGTTCGATAGTAACAAGATTGTAACATAAACATTCATTATAGTCAAGAGAAACTAAAAAGTTTGTTGAACTTATACTTAACTAATATATTATCCAGTTTTTTACTATTAAATTTTTATCAATTATTAAATAAAACCGTCGCATTTAATTCTCAAGAAACTCTAATGCCTTCTTATATTTCTCTACTCTCTCGTAATCCTTTTGTGTTGGATTAATGATTCTCGATAAATCCATATTATGTTTTAAATCTGCCATTTTCACATGCCAAGCATTACTGTCTTTCTTTATCGACTTTATATATTCTTCATAAGGTACATCGTCAGCCTTTGTCAATAATCTGATTGAATTTACTATTCTTTCAGTAAACCCCATTTCAAGCAGATTATCAAAACTAATACTAGTATCTTCGCAAACATCATGTAAATATGCTACTATCTTTTGTTCTGTACTATCTAACGAATCTGCAACTGCCTTTGGATGATTAATATAGGAACGCCCACCTTTATCATATTGACCTTCATGTGCGTTAGTTGCTACTTCTATAGCTAATACCAGCAACCTATTAAATTTTTCTTTTTGCTGTTCAATTAATTCCTCTGCCTTTTTCTGTGAGATAATCATATATTGTTCATACAGAGTATCGTCTGGCCAATCATACCTCACCATTATAGCACTTCTAATCCAAACATCAGGACCATAACAAAATGTATAGCATTTTCCGTTATCCTTCTTAACTATCTCACCAAAGTTCAATTTGTCTATCAACTTATAATATGTCATCTGTTTTTCACCTCATCTATATTCTTAGGTCTTTCCAATTTAGCAGATAATTCACTCATTTTATCGTTTATTTCTATCGCTTTCGGGTTATCTACAGACATAGTGCGACTCTTTTCATATAGCGAATGCAACTCTCCATTCTTTAATTCAAAGCTTTCTTTAGTATGGAATTGCATCTCAAATTTCTGTCCATCCGGGCTAGTTAACTTAGCGTTAATCCCTCTATAAGTTGCTCCCTCTTTATCCCAAGTATTTCTTACACTATCAATTTTATAACCTTTTGATTCAAATTCTTTTAAACTCTCATTAGTACCTTCTGCAAGTTCGTCTGGAGAATAAATTTCAGTATATCTGATTACATCATCCATGTCGTCCAAATCTTTTTCCTTGGTGCGTTCATGCATTTTTTCATAAGTAGACGATGGTGTTTTCACTCTATATTCCAAACCTGCCAATTCAGCACCATTATTTTCAGCCACGCTCTTTACATCTTCTGTTATTTTGGGTTCTTTTTCAACTATGGCAAAATAACTTTTTTTCTCATCATCACTCATTTTGTTAAGCGCTTCGATCTGTTTACTTTTTGCATCATCAGGTAAATCTGAAAAACAATCAGGTAGCTCAGACCTTTCTCCACTATCATTATATGAGTTATCCGATTTAAAATCAACATCCTCTTTATTATCGACTGAATCTGTTATGTATCTATTGTAAACATCGTCTAGCTCTTTCGATAATTCAGAACTTATTTCATCTTTATTAACATCATTTTCAGAGTTCTCTATATGCTTTTCAGCATTACAATTAACATAGTTTTCATAATTGTTATCTACAGTTTCATTAAATTCAGAACTTGTTTCCTTTTTTACATCATTCGATTCATTAATCTCGTTCATCTTGTCCTCCTGTTCCACTACACAAATTTTTATTTGAATTGTGCAAAAAAACATCTTGTGTTTTTATCCCAATAATATTCAAATGGATTATATCGACCCGCTATTCCCGCTGCTTTGGCTAAAATTTGTCCTAATTGTTCTGTTTCAGGTTCTGGAATAGGTATTCCATCTTTAACTCTTGCTCTTACAATACCTAACTTACTTTTTGCAAATCTAACAAATATTTCTTCTAACTGAGATAAATTATTTGCCAAGCAATTATTTCTTACATAAAAAGATAAATCAGAATAATTGCACAAATGCATAGTTTTAACATCCCAATCATGATTAGTAGAAACCATATCATCATCAGCACAAAGATAATCATATGAATAAACGCCAGTTTCACATTTTCTATTAATGTCCCATGTTGCATCAATGTGATAACATTTATTATCCAACCTAATAACATTCCAAGCATGATTAGAAAACCCAGTTGTTCTAAAAGTCGCCTTACCTGCTAGCATGGTACTTTCAATATTCATTTTTTGTGCTATCAGCGAAAATGCCGCAGTTATACCATCACAAACAGCTTTACCATTTACTAAAGCACCATATGCGTTATGTGACATAGGATTCGAAACATTTCCTCTGCAACAAACATTCTCCAATTCTTTACTATCATATACTATATTATCTTGAAAATACTCGTAAATACAAATTAGCTTATCATATGTAGTAATAGGATTAAGCTGACTTATTTCTTCAATAATCAAATCAACTTTATTGTCTAGAGTCTCATACATTTGCTGTATTTGTTTCTTTGTATATGTTCCACACAGCTTAATTTGTTTCCCTCCAAACACAGAAGAAGAAAGTTTTATTTGAGATTTATTGAAATGAATTATACGTGGATTATCACCTATAACACAGTTAAGAACTTTCATTAAGTCTATACCATTTTTGATACCACTTGCATCTACAACATCAGAAAAAGATATAAATGCATCAAGAAATTTATTATAAGCTATTTTTTCTTCATGACTTAATAATTCATAGCTTAACCTACAAGCTTCCATATGTTAATCTCCTGTCTCAATAATGTTACGAACTTTATTTTTATCACCCCATTATAAACAATACAGAACCAAACCATACTTAGGATTCTTTTTCTCGGTTGCAATCTTATGTAATAATATGCTCATAAAGACTGAATCTTTTGTACGCTTATCTGGGATTTCGGCATACATTTCCAACGAATCATAAATACAATCAACCCAATCTTCGCATTTCTTTTTGTATTCCTTATTCATTTCAGATTTGTATTTAACTAACGGTGGCAACTTATGTTCAAAAATGCGAAAAATATCATTGCAGTTTAGAATATTAAATACCAATTCGTTATATTTTTCTTTATTTTTAACTTTTTTCCAAATTTTCTGATAATTAAGCAACAAACATCTACATTCATTCTTAACTGTATCCCTTGCTTGAGAGGTATTTAAAATCGTATTGAACCATGACATATTAAAATCTCCACACTCTCTTTGAGCTACGAGTTCAGCTAACAAATCGCCTATCAGTGCTATATCCAGTTTTCTATTATTTTTACTAATAGATTTCAACTCATATCTATCTGAACACTTATCTATTTTAGTTAGCACCGCTTCCAACCAATTATTTTGATAAATAGCGGCTACACCTTTGTCCAATTTGCTCAATTCAAGTATTTGAGCTTCATTTAAACCTATGGAACGACCAACTGCCTCGCAGTCATTTTGTTCAGGCAATCGCATTACTATTTTTGTATTAGTATTCTTTATAGCCGAGACATCAACAGCAGTAGGGGATTGATCTACAATAATAAATCCTTCACCATAAGTTCTCATTTCTGCAATTGAATTACTTATCATTTCAACGGATTTACCTTGCACATTTGAAGATTCCTGTCCTTGTTCTGTAGATGTTCGTTTCAACAAATTATGAGCTTCCTCAAGAATAGTAATATGCTTTAACGGACAATTTGTTCCCGTTGCAGTTGATTGTCTATATTCATTTAGCTTTAAAACAATCACGCCCATCAGCAAAGCTTTTGTTTCTGCAGAACCAATCCTACTCAAATCAACAATAGTGTTTTCATCAAACATAACGCTATCTTCGATTGCATTATCGGAAAAAATCTGTCCTAGCAATCCGTTTGTTAATGACTCTACTCTAGTAACCAAAGAACCTATATAGTCACCTTTAGTTTGTGCAGAAAATTCAGATTTTTTCAATAACTCTGGCAATATTTCCACAACATCTTTGAATGTTGGAAATTTGCCATTTCCTAAATCAATATGTATAGAATGATTTAAATCCCAACCATGTTTAATGTAAGCATGCTCGAAAGATGATTTTAATAAAGCTGGCATAGCTGCATATAAAGGCCAACAAGCACTAAATATCTCTATCAATCTGTCTAAATGTTCTAGAACATGAACTTCATCATGGAAAGCAAAAGGATTTATGCTTAACATATTAAAATACTTAGGATTTGTTGTATAAATATTAATCCCAGGCATGCCTCCAAAAGCGATTTTGTATTCACCTTTCGCAGGTTCAATAACCAAAAATTTTATATTGTTTTTCTCAGCCGTGAGTTCATCAATAATCTTATATGTGGTATTAGATTTACCTGAACCTGTTGAGCCTGTTATAAAGCAATGTGAGCTTAAACTCTCTAAATCCAATCTTACACGATTATCTTTAAAGGTCTCTCCCATATGATGAATTGCACCAAGATCAACATTCCTATATTGTTTAGTTCTGTTTTTGGAATAGACATTCCTGCCAAATTCTGCTGATGAAATAGATGTTACTCCACTAACAGACTTATGAGGTAAACCTAACATAACAGGCAATTCAAATCCACTAATTAAACTAGCAGGGGTAACAACTTGTTCTGAATATTCCTTACTTAAAGCAACAGGAGAATACTTAAAGTTAGGATGTAATCCATATCGCAAATAATCCATTACAACTAAACTCTTGTCCGAATTCTCATGTTCATTATCCCAAAGATTTATAAAGGAATTCTCAACTGAAGTCTTTTCTCCCGAAACAATTGCCTTAAAGGTATTTGCAGCAACTAATGATGTTTCATTATCCTCTGCAATAAAATAACACGCACTATCCCACAAACCATATGATTCACAGTTTTTAATACGTTCCAACTGCTCATCAATTTTTGCCATTAATGACTGTACTGTTTTGTTTTGTCTAGTCATAGCAATGGTTGACGTTGTTCCAGCTGTGGTTGTGGTAGTATCAGATGTCGATCTACCTTTAGTCTCGGACTCCGACCTTGAATCAGTATGACCTGTTGAAGTTCCTTCATTAGTTGTATTAGTTGTTGCCTTTCCTCGACCTGAATTATGATTAGTACCAAACATGCCAAAACCATTTCCACTATTTCTAGATCTGGTTGTGCTCCTACTCGTGCCATAGTTGGTTCCAGTTGTTTCACTAATTCCTTCGTTTATAGATGTCGAAAACGAATCGCTAATACCTTTTGCAATCGCTTCACTATCATTCTCGCTATATGTAAGGTTAAGCTGAGAAAATTGAGAAAGAGTAGAATACAAATCTTCGTAACCTCTTTTTTTAGCCTCGAGAGATTCTTTATTTAATGGCGAAGCGATAAATACTGCAGTATATTTTTCTCCTGCCATCGAATCTATAAATTTCTCCATACCTTGAACAAAATGTTCTTTGTCATCATCTCTTGGACTTGGAACAATCGAAACAGAAGCAACAGCCATATTTGAATATACTTCTGGAATATGTCCCTCTAATAATCTTTCTATTTGACTAGATGATTGCTCATGAATATCAATGCCCGGAAAGTTACCTTTTAAACTTTTTTGTAAAATTGATTTAGCGACATGTGGTTGTTCTGTATCCCTTGTACCTAAATAGAACTTAACTCCATTTGTATCGCTAAAGATGACTAATATTGCACTACTTCCAAAATTAGATAACGCACTATACACACTTACAAGCTTATCGTTTATATTTTCACTTTCGTCATATACTATCTTACTAATCTCAAACAAAGACATATATGAAAATGATTTGCAACTTTGCGATAAAGGTAAGGGTTCGCAATCTGCAAGATTTATAAGATAATTTTTATTTACAAATAAATCTACAAGCTCCATACCATCATTCATTATCTCTGATGCTCGTATCATTAATTCATTTGATTTCTCTTCATAGCTCATTACGAACCCACTCCTTTAAATTAGTTATCATCTAATATCTTCGTCGTCATCATTTCGTTCCGGTTCTTCTCTGGTTCTTTCTCCCTTTTCTGTATCTTCTACATCTTCGGGATTTTCAGCAGCACCTTTTCGCCTTCCTGTCTCAGGATCAAACTGTGCTCCTATCTCACGATTCTTTTCATTAATTTCCTTTTTTTCTTCATCAGATAATTCCCATGATTTTGCTGCCATATTACGCAACCTCCTTTTAATTTTTATTGATAACACTTATTAATCAATAAATGCTATTCTATTTGATTAAAGCAACACTAGCCACATTATTGTGTGTGTTTATTTTTGCCTTTTGAAAACCTAGAATAGATTTCATAGCGAATTATTGCACGCATATTCTTCTCTAATCCACGTTCCATACCTATCATTCTATTAAACAACATATGAAGCAAACTATCTAACGCTCTAGATTTAAGTGCCTCATCATCAAAATAATTAGAATACTCGTTTAAAATACATTTTAATTGTCCTATTAGTTTATCAAAACAATTCTCTTTACAACTATTAATAAATATAGAAAAATCCATATTCTTATATTCTTTTATACAGTTCATATATTGTTTCCTATCGGGGGAATGCTTTGTAATCCAATCCAAACGTTCCGTTAAAACAGGAATAAATATTTCTATATATATTAAAGATATAAAGATATAACACATGCACTTTTTATCAATTGATTCATCAAAAAGCAGAGAACTTAACAAACTCTCAAGATGAAAGACGCTTTCGGCAAATTCTACACCTTTTACACCACCATATCTTTCGAGTTCTTTTTCATATGTTGATAGCTCAAAATACAGAATCTTTTTTTCATTAACTAAACAATTTAGCCATGCAACACATTCATTAAACAACCTATTCTCACTTTGCAGTATTCTTACTCTTAAATGATAATCTGTGTCTTTGTATCGCACAAAAAAGAATTTTTTGGCATCACCAACATAAGTTTTGTATTCACACCACGGAATCACACGTTCCCTAATTAAACTATCCTCATCTTCTGCTCCAAAAATTTTCACATATATCCATTCAGAACCTGGTGAAAATAATCTAAATTGTTTATCGATATCATTTGGTAAACACAAATTTTCGCTTAAACTCACATATTCTGTCATGTTTTTATCAAATGACAACAACATTTCCGTTCTATACGTATTATTCTCTAGAACTAATGCCCCTTCTTGTTGCATTTCAGATTTTTGTAAATTTAATAAATGGTATTTATTCCAACTCTTGTGTAATATGCGCTGGGCAATATTTTGCTTTATATTCAGTACTAAGCCAAAATCTCCAATTTTAAAGTATATTACATTTGGTATATGATATTTTTCAATATTACTAAGCAATTCCGACTTAAATTGTAGAAAATCATAACAACCCTTCGTAAAATCACTATCATTAAAGCTCCATGTTTCAGGATATAGAACTACGTTTTTATATCGTATTTCTGGCAGATGAACATAGTATCTAAAATAGGAATTTAATAGTTCGTTAGAAACTTGAACATAACCATCCTTTCCTACTTCTTTCAAAAACCTTACAATACTAGCATCATTGTAAAATGAATACATATTATTCGTAACTATAGATAACTTCTTTTCACTTCCATGTTTCTTAATATAAAATCTATCTTCAGATATCCCTACATCAATCTGAGAAAGATTGATTCTTTTCTCGGGGTTTTCATCCCATATAAAACCTTTGATATGTTGTTGGTTCAACAATGGCACTCTCATAATATTAGCCCACTTTAATCTAGTGGGTATATACTGCAATTGACAAATAGAATCACAACAGCCATCCGCAACATTCTCGACTAATAATTCACTTTTCGTTTTTAAGCTATCACCTATATATCTCTGTAAAGGAACTATATCTCCTATACAAACACCTAAGTCACTGTTAAAAACAAAAGTTTTATTATCTTTATTATCTCTTTTACAGAAAACACCTACAGTTATAGATTTAGAATGCAAAACCTTAGACATAGGAACTCTACTCAAAACCTCTAAAAACTCATCATCTACCACAAATGGTTTCTTCTCACTAGAGGCAGACTGAATGCGCTTTAGTGTATATCTAACAAGCTTTTGTTCATATTCATCCTTATATGTTTTAGTTCCTCTTTTTTTAGCGATAAATTCTTTATAAGTATTTGGTACCCCTATTCCTCTGCTTTTATCCAGAACTTCAACCAACGGGATGCTTTGATATTCGCCATATTTATTTAGAAAATCATCCTTATATTCTCTATAAATACAATGGGATGATTTAATTTTCGAATAAAAATCTATCAACAAATTAACAGCTTCGCTAATAACATTATTATCTTCATCATCTAAACAATAGTTAACACCATATCGTATAGCATCTATTTGAACATATCGTTCTGAACGCATTAATTCTCGCATATCGGCAATAATAGACACTAGTATCTGAGTAGAATTCTGTTCAATGCTATTTATATATTCCGATATTTTTCTACAAATCTCCTGAACTGCAACACCAATTTCTGATTCTTTAAAATCATCCCCTAGATTGCGAAATAGACGTTCGAAATAATTCTCCTCAGACGGATTTGGGGTTAAATTTGTTATCAAAAATCCAGAGCGTAACAACGAAATAATTATTCGTGGCAATTCATCTTCATTAACCAGTTTGTTTTTTATGCATATTTCATGTACTATTTCATCAAAACTTCTGGATTCTTGACAAAAATCCATTATTGAATTCAGCAATTCCGTGCGATTCAGTTTTGATGGAAAATTATCAAATGTATATGGAACACAATAAAACTCTTGGGTCTTGTATACAAAGCCATTAACTTGATAAACAATTTCTTTCAAATATTTATCTTCTAAAATTTTTGAGAATTGCCAACACCACTGATAATCAATGTGCAAGACTTTCTGAATAGCAATCTTAGTTTTTCTCTCGTTATTAATAAATACAGGAGTTGCAAACAAACCGAATGGGGTTGTCCTTGAGCACATTCTTAAATAATATTCCAACAAGGATATCTTTATGTTGATAATCTTTTTCACTTCGTGAATCTCACCATTTCGAAGCTTTATCACATCATCATACAAAGTACCGCTAGCTATAAGAATTGCTTCTAGAAAAAACTCGTTAAAACACAAATCTTTTATAAACTCGTCAATTTCTTCATCCGATTTTGATAAAATTTCTGTAAGCCTTTCACATGAATACATAGGAATTCTGAGTGCTCTCAATCTCAGTGCATCGTATCTTTTCGCTACTTCCATATTCTACACATCTTTCTCTAAAAACGGATAAAAATCTTCATATAAATGCTCTTTATTAGTTGTTCCGATAATACTTATAATATTTTTTTCAAAATTTTTCTTTAATCTATCGTAACAATATTCATAATGATATGCATTAGATTTTCCACCAAACGGTTGCGCATCTTGAAGAATAATATTGTTTTTCCTACAATACTCAATAAGCTCATTAGCTTCTGCTTCAGGTATTATATTAAAAACGACTTGATTTACAGATGGGAAAACACCTGAATTAATGTAAAGTTCGTCTATTTGAGAAATAGTAAAATTTGAAACTCCAATAGATTTCACAAGACCCATTTCTCTCATTTGAATCATTTGCTTCCACGTGTCAACCCTTTTTTGATGCCTAGGAGAATGAATCAAATACAAATCAATATTATCCACTTGCAAGTTTACTAATGTTTCAGATAATGCTCTTTTTACATCATTATATTCTTGCTGCTCATAACTAATCTTTGACACCAAAAACATATTTTCTCTTTTTATTAATAACCTCTTAATGACTTCTCCTATGACATCTTCATTAGCATATTTCGAAGCAGTATCAAGTAATAAATTTTTAAAAGGATACTCTGCCAATAACGCTAACAAATCATTTATATTTACTCCATAAGTTCCTAAACCTACACAGGGAATGTCTGTAATGTCTTTTGAATCAAAAGTTATAATTTTCTTTCTACAGTCTTTCATAAACTTTCCACTCAACGGAATTATTAGTAAAGCTGAACAGCTTCATCACATCTAATTGTTCAGCTTCATAATACTTATCAAGCCATTTCCTAAGAACATCTCTACATTCATATAAACATTCGCAATCTTCGTCACCATATCTATCTGCAAGTTCCCTAATAGTTCCAAAAGAATTTTGAAAATCAACATTCATTTTTCTAAAATAATCTATTACTTCTTCAACTTCTGTATTAAGTACCCATTCTAAATTATCAGAAGTTATATATAGAATATAATCCACAATATTAAATGTTGGGAAAGAATCATTAAGTGCGAGCTTAATCCACTCTTTTTCTGTTTTGAACTTCCTAACATAAGAGTTAGACATGTATGCTTTAGTTTTGTCAGATAATAGCTCATAATCTTTTTTTGTCAAGAATTCTTCTTCTATTGATTTTGCTTTACCTGAATACTCCATAAAAGCACAAACAATAACATCACTAAACACTTGAAGTGTTTCAATTAATTGATCTAATTCATCAAGTATACCTTTGTGTAAAAAGACTTTACTAGTAACAGATATGCCTTTACTTTTCGCTAAAGAAGCACATTCCCTTAGATAAGAATAATAACCTTTTTTGTTCACAAAATTGTCATGCACTTGTTCCAAACCAAACCATGAAAACGCTACCTTTTTTATCCCACTATCGACCAATTCATCTATCCAATCGATTAATTGTTGACCAGATTTTATTCTAGTCCCATTCAAATCAAGTTGCGTATACTCAGAAGGCTCCATAGGCAAGGAATTATATAATTTTATCTGGCGCCTTAAATAACTGTGTTCTGGGCAATTATAAATAAACGACCTCAGCCTCATACCATGGGTCTCTGTAACTTGAGAAAATTTATTCATTACCTTTTCATAGTCATCAAAAGAAATCATATTATTCTTTGGAAAGTTACCTAAACAACAAAATTTACAATTACACGCACATGGTGCAAAATATGCTCTAATATGAAATTTATCTTCTCTTAATAAAACATTCATATATTTCATCCTAACCTATTTTTCCATACTTAACCCATTCATAAATAAGTCTTGTTAATGTATTAAAATATGTTTTTTCTCTGGCACATGGTGATATTTCTGGTCTGTTTTCGTACCAATACTCTTTACATCCACCAGAACACATTGGCAAGTAAGCACATTTTTTACATTTCTCACGTTTGATGGAAACATCTAACCAATCTAAATAATTTTGATTAAAAACTACGCCTGTTTTACAATCTCCAACTTTATGAGAATCTTCTGTAGTATGCTGCAAGCATTTAAACAACTTTCCCTCAGAATTAATTAAAATTTCATTCATAACACAAGCTAGGCAGTTGCCACGTAATCTCAAAGGTAAGATATGTTTAATTCCATCATAAAAACCATAAGAGTACATTTTTCTCCAAATCAAATCATATGCCCAGTCGTAATCTTGTGCCAAAATATAATCTTCTAACGGAGCAGAAGGTGGTCTTCTTAGTGTAGTTGTATGAATATAAAACAAATCACTACCTTTAAACTGTTCAAGGTCTTTTAGCATATCATCCAGTTGATTAATATTCTTTTTATCTAAGTTAAATCTACATACAACGAAAATACCAGCATCTATCAATTTGCCTATATCGACTAATAGTTTTTGATAAGCATCAACTGATTTATCATAATAATTCTTTCTTTTATTGTGTTCTTGCTGATATCCATCTATGGTCACATGAAATTTCTTAGCATGCCATTTTTCTTTTGCCCTAACAATTAATTCGTCAGAAATATTAAAACCATTTGTTGTAACAATAGAACTAAACTTTAATTTACCTTTAAAATGCTCGTTTACATGTTCAGTAATAAAATCAATTATATCTGAACCAACAAGTGGTTCCCCGCCAAACCAACGAAAAACAACTTCGTCTTCTTCCGTTACATTCGAAACAATATATTTCACTACATCACTTGCTGTATCTTTGCTCATAGGTTGTCTTTTTTCACCGTTTTCAAAACAATAAAAACATCTGGCATTACACTCTTGTGTAGGATAAATTGTTATATTAATAGCATCGCTAGACGCAAAAGCGGATCTATTACGAATAACATCAAGTTTAAATAATTCGCTATCATCATCCTTTGTTAGAAAACCTAAAAGAAAAAATTGCACAATCAATTTATCTTCATAACTAGAAATATCATTTATATTCTTATAAATATCATATTCATCAGGTGTGATTGCAACAACAGCTTCCGTCATAGTGTTAATTAAAATTGTTGTACCATCATCAAATGTCTTTTCTAAATTAAAAAGTGAATGTACTAATCTTGAGCTAGCTATTCGTAAAAGTGCCGCATTATATTCGTGTTCAGAGAGAGACATAATCTCATCACCTGTTACATCTTCAACATTAACTCCCATTATAGGTTTATATTGCCACTTCTCATGGTGTTGATATCCATCTATTTCTACACTGCCTATTTTCATACTTAACAAAGAATAGTCTGGTAACGTATTACCTCTAACAATTTTCATAATCTTCTCCTTTTTTATCTATATGATTCTCCGTCATTGAATACCACGAACAAATCGCTAACGCCATTTTCTAACGAATCAACATATCTAGTTAAAAAATCTTTCAAATTAATGCTAAATAACTTTTTATTACACAAAGTTTTATCTAACGCTTGAATACATGGAAGTTTGTTTGTTCCTCCACATAAAAATAGTGAATCACATTGTAAGCAACTTTTATCAACTAAAATAGTTTGTTTTATCTTTCTATTCCAAAATTCATTATCTGCATCAAACCATTCAATTAAATCTGAAAGTTTGATTCTATCTTTAGCAAAAAAGTCCATTGCACAAGACCCAACTGTTCCATCCGAAAACAACTTCATACTATATTTTGATCTAAACTGACACTCTTCAATAGAAACGATTGGAGAAATAGTAATGGGCAGTCCCATTTCTAACAAATTATCAATAGCTATTGTACTACTCCAATTCACAAAATCTGTATACGAAAGCGGATTATCATATTCACTTTTACCATTTAATTCTGCTGTATAATTCACACTAATTAATGGTTTAAACCGTAGCGATTCACATATATCTTCCAAAAAACTTTTAAAATATGAAATATTATCTTGATCGACATTATATCTAAGTACTATTTTTGTGTTTGGTTTTTCATCTTTAATAATATTAATGTTGTTGATTATTTTTTCATAAGTTCCTTGACCATTTGCATCAAATCTAACTTTGTCATGACATTTTTTATATGTAAGCGGAATTGTAAGCAATAAACTATCATAGTTTTCAAGTTTTATTAATTTATCAATAATAGTACCATTTGTATCAACAAGTAAATGGTATTTAATACCATACATCTTACATAATTGGAACAATCGTTCATTAATATATTCTAAATTTTCCCAAACAAGGGTGGGTTCTCCTCCTAATATTTTAACAAACAAGTCCGTAAATGATGTTTTTGAATGTACTTTATAAATATAATCAACAAGCAAGTCCAAATTAAGTTTATCAATCTTTTTTCCATTATGTTCCCCTGATTGATAGCAATATGGACACCTTAAGTTACAGCTAAGATTAAGTTCTATACTAATAAATAATTTATTATCATTTATTAAATAAGAATTCAAATTCTGTTCAACCATCATGTCTGTATCAGAAAAATACCCCATCGCTCCTAGTGAAGATACAGACTCTTCATCCAACACGTCAAGTAAAATGTCATTTTCAACTGTTTCCTTCGGTAGCTGAATGATTGCGTGATTAATCGTATTGTATAAAATCACATCATCTTTATAGTTAACACATCTAACATATTTTGAAAGCTTCATTATTCTCTCTCCTAAATAATACAGTCGCACCATCTAAATCAAAATAGATAGTGCGACTGGTTTTTCATTGAGAATCACACTTATCTATTCTTAGCTAATGATTCCACATGTACAGCAAAGAACATTCTTGTTCTCTGATGCAGGCTTTACAACTTTAACTGTAATCTTTTTCATAAAGCAGAATTCTCCTTTCTAGAAATTTTATATAAGAGTAAACTTTACATACTCTCATACACTTTTAATCATCCAACTTATTGAATTATATATTCGCATTATTCATACGAAATCGAATAGATACTACTAACCATAATCCAATTAAATTAACCTTTTCTTCTTCTGAAAAAGTTTCCAATATTATTTAAAATAGGATTGGTTGATTCTGCTGTCTCTCTTATTTCATCCCAACATCTAAGTGCTCGTTTATCCGAACGATAATGTTCCTTAACTTTTTCGTCTAGTTCAGACATCTTCTGCTTGTTGAGCTTGCAAAGCGATTTTCCTACTTCTTTACTAATTTCTGAAGTCGAGTATTCAAATACCAATCCTAAATACTCACAAAAAACAGAATAATCTTTTTGTTCTTTACAAATTTTCAAGTACTGTTTTGTACAAATAGAGAAATAGGCACTCTCAACACTTCTGGACATAGAAAACAAACTAAAAACTATATCCATATCTTCTGTTTCATGACACACATCACAACAGGATGGAATTACCCACTCAAAGTAATCTATTGCTGTATTATCGCTTACTCGTGTTAAATCTGCTTTATCGCCATGTGACATTGTATCGATCTGTTTTAATTTCTCTCTCAATTGTCTCTGGCTCTTTAAGTCTTCTAATACCATACCTATTAACAATAATAGCAACTTTCCTGAAACTTTTTTATGGTTAATATTATATGTATAAGCAAATGCACTTTTTATAAATCTCGAATCTTCTCTAGAAGGCTTTGAAAGTGATATATCTTTCATCAATTCATCAACAAGCTCATCAGCAAATGTAACCGTAAGTTTTCTGTTCAGCACCAAATCAAATAAATCGATTTTAGCTTCTCTGGAAGCTTCTGCTGAGTAATTCTGCAATTTCTTGTAATACAAATCAATTGATTGCTCAAAATAATGTACTCTATATCCTTTGCTTCGTAATACAAAACCATCGAAGAAATCATTGAATAAATTTTTACTACTCTTAGCATCCTTTGTTTTTTCCATAAGCAAATAGTAAATCATATAAATTTGCTCATATCTCTCGTACTCATCAAAAAATCTGCAAGCTTTATCAAATTTATCTTCTTGATTTTCCATGAATTTCTTAACAAAATATTTCCACATGGATGCTAATTGAATATCATCGGAAACATCCATAAGTATTCCCTCGATGTTGAGAGCCATATTTAATAAATATTCACAGTTGTCAGCATACTCATCAATTATAACTTTTATTGGAGAAATATCATTATTGTTTCCATTAGAATAAAATGTATTTAAAATATCAAAATAAATTCTTCCCAGTGGTGCCTCAAACGACAATTCTTCAGCAGATTTTACTGTCTGTTTTGCAAATTCAGAAACCACATGAATAATAAAGGAAACTTTCCAGCTTTCCACATTATGTCTCAGCGAAGCTAGCAACTTTGCTCGATTAGAATCTAACATAAGTTCCTTAGAAATACTAAAACCACTAATTCTAGAAAGTTCTTCTATCCTAGTATACATTGCGGTGAATTCATTCTCAGTGATAGCTTGACTAATGAATTGTATGAGTGTCTTGTCAATAATTATATTCTTAAATTCAACCTTAAGTGTCGGGGAAAGAATATCTCTATGCTTTGCAATAAAACTACAAACAACTAAAAAGCAGCTTATATCGAGTTCTATTAACTGTTTCTTGTTTGAAAGGAATTCTAAGACAACTCTATGCACTTCATTTGGAGTAGCATATTTATCGCAAAAATCAAGTGCCTTAGATATATCCATATAAGAATACTGTTCTAAGCCATCTAAAAGCATAGAATACAGTTTGTAGCCAGCATAGTATTCAGTGTCTGCTTTTGAATATAAATATCCACTATCCAAAAAATCATGAAAATCACGTAAACTTTCATAAGACAAGGAAAAAGCAGTGTCAATGAAATCATAAAAATCGTTTTCTTTATCAAATGATGGAAATTGATAATTCTTGAAATCGAATACAAAGTGTAAACGTGAGCTCTCATTATCAAAACGAGTTCCTTCTGATACAACACCACATATCTGAGATGCCGATAATGATGGGTTATAGTCGTAAGTGGAAAAGTTAATATCAATTATATTTTTCAATGGCAAAGCATACTCTAAGGCAGCAATCCACATAATAATGTTTTCCTGCTCATCGCATATAACTAATCGTTTTCGCTCTTGCTCAAATGATAACATCGCATAAAGCATATCTTTGTATGCTTCAAGTCTATTATCAATGCTCAGAAAATCTATAACGCTATCTACATCAACTAAAAATCCTTTTTCAAAAGAAGGCACCGGAAGATAATCAGGTTTATTGGGATTATTAACCTCCTCAAATTCCATGCGTTCTCGTAACATAGTACTTTTATAATACTCACATGGATATGCTTTCAAATCGTTTGAATCAAAAACAACCACATGACTCAAATGATTTCCAAATCTACCGGCACTACCCATATAGTCTCTGCCTAGATATGTGTTTAAAGTTAACGAGGCAGTTTTCTCATCAATCTTTCTATATGTAAAGGATTGTGGCATTGTTGTAGCAACTTCTTCTGTCATAATAACTCCAGGCGGTAGTGCTGGAGGTTGATATGTAAAAAGTCTTTTTATCTCATCATTATTTACATCATAAAACTCAGCATCATACGAAAACACTTGTTGACCATCATTAACACCATCTATACCTCGCATACAGGATGTATAAATAATTTGATGTAAACTCATAAATCACACCTCTTTCTTTATTTCTTCAATAATTTTATTTTCTTTTAATATCCACAACAGTGGATCTTCAACTCTATGAGGTTTCGGAACAGAAAACATACCATTAGCATCTGGAGAATTATTCCATCCAAGCGAAGATGCCCCAAAATATGAGTAATTAGAATAATTCATCTCTAATTGAGCCATAAATGAATTTATTAATCCATCTTCTAAACCCATCAGCCACTTTTTCATTTCAGTATTAACACGTCTATTTTCTGCTTCTACAAATGCTTGTTTTTTGCTATGTCCACTTGCGAAACGTACTGCACAATATTCTGGAAAATCACTAGATACCACATCAATTTTGGGAACTAAAACCGCAACTGGCATAGGTATTTTTTTCTTCTCTTTAATTCTATTATGTCTTCGTAAACTCGTTGACATAATACTTAAGATAGCATCATTATTAAAAGTATTATTTATAGAAACACTTGATGAATTCTTTATAGTTTCTTCTTCTAATCTTGAGTTAACATTTATTATTTTTATTGGATCTATCAAAAATATTATTCCTGATGCATGAAATGCGTGTTTAGCAGAGTTTTCCATTAAGTCGTCCGACTCAAAATCCTCGCCTGCTGTATCAAAAAATGTTAGAGTAAAAGTTTTACCATATTTGTCGGTCACATAATAAATATATGGTTCATAATAACCATCGTGATTTTTATCCGTTAAATTTAAAATCTGTCTGGTGGTATATAAACGAGAAAAGCTCATTTCATACATCTTGGCTGTATTTTCCTCTGCTGCAACTCTCCATGAAAATCTTTCAGCTAAACTATTCATCAATTCGTGAAGCAATACACCTATGTAGTGAGTTTTACCAGAATCACGAGAGCCGACTATAGAAATAATTATATTTTTTCCAATAATTTTATGGATTAGTTTTTTACAAATTGGACATGCCAACTCAGACATAGATACTGGCTCGCCTTTTTCGTTTCTTCTACCAACATAACACTTATGGGTAACTGGTATATAATCGTAATCTCTACCATACAACATATCACCTTTAGGACACGCAGAACATCGTCCTTTCTCGTTGTAACAGCAATTATCACACTCTTTAAACAACCAAGTTCTTTTAGGCTCCCTAAGAATATCCTTACGTTTAATCTTTCTTTCTTTTGTATCAAAACAATTGAGGCAAATATAAGCCTCTTCTGAATTTTTAATATTTGCTTTTATTAATTCAATATCATTAAAATCTTTTTCCAACAGAATCTACCACCTATTCATTTACCTTTTATTACTCCATTTTCTTTCAACAACCACAATATTGGATCTTCTATTCTATGTGGTTTTGGTACGCCTATACGACCATGTGTATCAGAGTAATTATTAAAACCTAAAGCAGATGTCGCAAAACAAGAATACTTTTTATAGTTGTTTTCTAATTGCAAAATAACTGTTTCATTGTCCCAACTGTGTATCAGTGAAACAACTTCAGAATTCACATTATTAAAATCAACCAAGTTGAATTGTTTTTCATAGCAATGAGGACTTGGCTTAAGAATAGTGTAATCTTTAGGAACAATCGGTGCAACTATATCAAATTTAGATAATACCACAGCAATTGGGATATCAATTTTTTCTGTAGATAATAGCCCCTTTTGATTTCTAATCAAATCAGAAATATCAGTCATCACTTCATTGTTTTTCTTTGCTATTTCTGTATAGATACTAGTATTTCTTTTAATAACAGAATCATCTAACTTACTTACTACTTTAGGAATTTGCATTGGATCTATTAAGAAAATAATACCAGATGAATTAGAAACAAATTTATTAAAAATATGTCTAGTATTTTCATAACAAAACCCATTCTCATCAAAGTCGAAGAAAGCCATTGTAACTGTATAAATTCTATTTCCAAACAAGGATTTTTTCATAATTTTAAATTTAAAAATTAACGGCATTAAAACATCACGACGAGGAAGCAATAATTTATCTAAATACAGTTTATCTCCATAAATCCTTTCCCAACGCTGATAACTATCACCAAAACCTTCTAACGCTCCATTAAAACTAACAGAAATTCTATCTCTTAACTCTTTTACAAGTACTCCTATAAAATGACTTTTACCTGCTGCAAGAGTTCCGACTATCGGAACGATTATATCTTTACTGGTTAGTGTGCTGTCTGGCAATTCGTTATGACAGGAAGGACAAATGTGTTTGTATGTAGTTTCGCCACAATCAGGACACTTTGCCGAGTAAGCAACCGTAAATGTGTTTTTCATGGAAACTGTAAAAGTTTTCTTTCCTTGATTTGGCATTTTCAAATCACCATTTACATACTTAGTCATTTCTAAATCATCATATTCTCGACACGATCTGTTTGCACAACGAAATTGAACTTCTGATAATTTATGTTTTTCAAAACAGTGTGGGCAAACAAAAGTAGTCTTTTTTGATACCATTTGCTATACCTCCTATTTACAATAGAACATATTCGTATTAAGGCACCGATTTCAAAGTACAAGATGGTGCAGTCACTAATAGACTTATAAGATCGAAATACAACACAATATAAACAGATAGTTTTAAATATTATTTCCCTTTAATTACTCCATTTTCTTTTAATATCCATAATACTGGATCTTCGATTCTGTGTGGTCTAGGCATTTCGATACGACCGTCGGTAGTAGGGTTATTGTTTAAACCTAAAGCTGATGCTGCAAAGTAAGAATAATTTTTATAGTTGGTTTCTAACTGTGATATAAATGCCTCAGCTCCCCATTCGTGTAACAGTGCAACGATCTCTGAATTAACATTGTGCCAATCAGATAAATCAAAGCGTTTTTCAGCACAGTGCGGACTTGGGTTATGAACAGTACAATCTTGAGGCACAATAGATTCTATAGCATCAAATTTAGAGAAAACCGCTGCAACAGGAATATCAATTTTCTGTTTCTCTGACATTCCTTTATCATTTCTAATTAAATTAGATACTCGTGTCATAATATCATCTGCTTTAGCTGCCTGTCGCCAATCAATACCAGCGGCTCTTTTTACAACAGAATCATCCAATTGATTAACAACAGCAGGGATTTGCATTGGATCCAACAAGAAAATAACACCTGCAGATTTACAAATATATCTATTAACTGTGCTCATAGTATCTTCGTCATTCAGGTCTTCACCTGCGGTATCAAAAAATACAAAAGTAAAACTGTCTATAGTATCTTTTGAAAAGAAAGAATTGTGCTTCAGTTTCAGTTTAAAAATCAAAGGACGATATGCACCATTATCAACATCATTAACACTACTTTTGGTTAAGTCTAATTTCTCTCTGTTCAAATACAATTTATCTCCGAAAGTCTTGTCCCAACGCTGATAACTATCAGCAAAACCTTCTAAGGAGCCGTCAAAACTAGTTGCAATTCTATCTCTCAACTCTTTTATGATAACTCCTACAAAATGGCTTTTTCCTGTTGCACGAGAGCCTACAACAGAAATAATCATATCTTTACCAGTCAGCGTGCTATCTGGTAACTCGTTATGACAAGATGGACATATATGTTTATATGTAGTATTCCCACAATCAGGACACTTTGCTGAGTGAGCAACTGAAAATGCATTTTTTGCAGGAACTGTAAAAGTTTTCTTTCCTTGTTTTGGCATTTTCAAATTACCATTTTCATACTTAGTCATTTCTAAGTCATCATAATCTTTACATCTTCTGTTTGTACAACGAAATTGAACCTCTGATAATTTATGTTTTTCAAAACAATATGGACAAATAAATGTTGTTTTTGGTGCCATATATTACATCTCCTTTAGCTAATTTTATAGTTAGAGCCTAATTTTAATCTCAATTGGTTTCCAGACTGTGCAGCTTCATCTTGAAAGAACGCTTTAATATACGTATCTCTTTTCATACTCTTAGGAATAGGTATTTTTACTTGTAAGATTCCTTCTACTGGCTGAGATGGAATTGTATGGAATAAAGTAGCTGAAGACTTGAACATCGGAGTATTTCCAACCGCAGACATAACATCAATATCAGGCAATGTAAAATTCTTTACATCTGAATCAAAAGATAAAACAAGTGAGCTTTCGCCAAACAGTTTTTTACTCACAGAAATAGAATATGTAATATTAAGTTTTGCGGAATTATCAAACAAGTAATCAACGCCAGAAGAGTAGTCACTCTCTCCATCAAGTTTAAACTCAGCAAAAACTGAAAAATAATACTTCTTATCTTGCAAATCATCTATTATCAGTGCACTATTAAGTTGATACTGCTTAATGTGTATAAACTTTCTAATCGTCTGCACATCACTAATATCTGTTGGAAATTTATCGTGACGATACAATACAACAAAACCGGTTGCATCTTTTGGTGCATCTATATAAATATTAATCTTTCCGTTAACTTGTCTAATGGATTTAATATTTACATTATCGCCTACACTTGCACGAGCGACTGAACCAAATACAGCAGAACCAGATTTCACAACGAGTGCAACTACATAAAGAACATCAGCACCACTATATTGGAAAGAACAACCTTGCTCACCTTGTTTCAGAGAGTTTTTCATTGAATTACTTAACGGCCTTTGTTGTAATTGTTTCATTTTAGATTCTATCTGAGACAATGATACAGGTTCTCCAACATCAAAAGTAGGTTTTTGAATAGATGAATATAGTCTAACCTCACCTGATTCAACTTTATCCCAAATAGCATCAAATACTCCATTCTCTTGTGCTTTAATTCTGAGAGTATCCACAGGTTGCAAAGGAGGAATCGGCATACCATTTACTACAATACCAGTTGTATATACCTTCTTACCTGAAACTATATATGATAATGCTACTCTAAAACTATATTGCTTATCATTTTCTAGATTTGTAACCAAATAACTATCAGATGGGCACGAGATTATATGTTTCTCTGCAACACCATCCACTCTGAAAATCTCTGCTGTGCTATTTTGGGGTAATCTATCCCAAATAATATTTAACGATGAATCCGAAGCCACAATACTAACATTTGAAACTTCAAAGAGATTATATACTTCTTTAAATTCTCCTTGAGCTCCTTTTGAACAAATACCTGCACGTTCTGCAAAAACATTATAGTAATAAATTACGCCAGGCTCTATATCTTTATCTGCGTAAGAGGAAGCACTTCCTCTAAAAACAACATCTCCATCACTAATATTTTGTACCCATCCATTTTCACTTCGAACAACAATATAGCGGATAGACTTATCGTTACTCGCACACCAACTAATACTATTTGAACGAGAAGATGGGTTTGACTTGACTTTAAAGCCAGTTACAATTGGTGGAGGGGGCATTAACTCTCTAACACCCGGTAAGTCATTACACACGTCATACGCTTCTGCACACAATTCGAGTATATCTTTATCAACTTTAGCTAGTTTTGCTTTATTGAATAAATTTTGTGCTTTGGTAATTGCGTTATTAATTTCTTCTTCTATAGCAGAATCTGAGTAGCCTGAGAAAAGCTGTTTAATCGAATTATATTGTCTTCTTGCTTCAAAATACTTTTTATTTGTGATAGCTGAACGCATTTTTGATACTTCGCCACCAACTCTTCTTTTGAATTCGTTGAGTCGATTCTTAAGCTCTGCAACTTTTTCGCTTCCAGGCCAATATCTTTCTGCGTCGGAAAGATGTGCCTCAGCTATATTAAATTCTAACAAATCTATTGAATGCTCTGCTTGCTCACATAAAGCAATAGCTTTGTCAATGTTCTCAAACTTAAATCCGCATTTACATACACGAACATTAGCATCGCATTCAGTTTTACATTTAGGACATTTAAGTGTTAATGAAAGTCCACAATTACTACATACTTTTCTACCATCAGATACATCATTGATACAACCACAACGACACACTTTAATATTGCTATTGGTTGTACCACTTGTCGAAGAATTGTATGAAATTTTTTCTATCTTGCAAAAAGCTATTAAAACTTTCTCAGATAATCCCCTATCTCTAAACAACTGTGTAAGTTGTCCGATAACTTCGTTTCCCTCTTCAGGAGTTAACTCACCTGAAATATCTGCGACACTTTTTGCATAATCTAAAATTGCTTTTCTTTTTGAATACTCAATGTAATTATCGTAAATCAGTTTAGAATTATCATCTTTAAATGCTAATTCACACTGACCACACAACTTAGAACCTGTTCCGCTTACATTATCGTTTTTGTAAAACTCATTCTTTTTCTTTTCTTTTGCTCGTTGTCTAAGTGTTTCACATGGAAGTCTGTTTGCATTTTTTACTGACGTGCCAGCATATAAGAAATCATATAAGTTATCAACACTAAAAGTTGACAACATCTGTTTCATGCCATCAAAGGTAGCTGCATTTTGAGGTTTTGTTTTATAATATTTGTCATATACTTCCTGGTAGTTAACTTCAGGCTTAACCCATTTAATTCCTAATTTATCAGCTCTCTTTTTAACAATATCAATGGAGGTTTTTAACTTTTGTGCTAATCTTTCTCCTTCTTCTTCTGAGACTGAGCCTTTTCTTCCTATTGTTTTTAAAAGTTTATCAATAGGAGCATAAACAATAGTACATGCTTCAGCGGAAAGTTGTTTTCTAATATTGTGCTCTCCCAACATATCCTTTTTAATCTGTGGGATATTTTGATGCCAAGTTCTAAATTGAGCACCATATTTAAAATCATTAAAACGGGTTGACCAAAACTTAGATTTCTCTTCAATCTTTTGGCTTATTATAATTTCATCCTCCACAGGAGGATCAAATTCTAATTCTAAAACAATATACCAGTTGTCTGCCATTATGTTCGCCTCTTTCTATTTTTTTATAACTAATCTTTCAGCTACTATTTTCACATTTGATGTTGACTCAGTAACAGATTTCCGAACAAGATTCACATAATATTCTCCATCTATTCCTTGAATTTTAGAATCACTTTTTTCGATATATGCTTCATATACGGAACATGCCTCCTGAAAATCAGATGCTTTCTTGTTTTCTATAAAGCTAATCAGACAGTCCAATTGTAATGGAGTTATTAATGTGTTTTTAAACATTTCTAAATATTGTTTTTTCTCATCATTTGTTTCCTTATCCAACTTTTTAAACTCATTTAATTGTGTATTAATCAATTTCTTCGTCTCATCAATTTTCTTATAATAAACTCTTATTTTACTTTTTTTATTATCTTTAATTAACAATACGATATTCACAACCAACACAATGAAAGATACTATTGCTATACAAGAAAGAATAAACAACATAATTTTAGCTATCGGTATAAAGATCGCTACAAAAAAATCTTCGCTGTTCATTCCTCCAGAGTTTGGTATGATAAAAATAATACTGAATATTAGACAAATCACAGATATAAATATCGGCATACTTCTATCAACCTTATCAGATCTTTCTACTGCCTTCTTGGTTTGAACTATAACCTCAAGTTTGCTTTCCAGTTCTGATATTTTATCAGCAATAGCCCACACTTTATCTATATATGCTCTTAAAGATTTCAGTTTGTTTAAATCTTTTAAGGTAGCCTGCTTTTTTCGCTCGATATCCTTAGTTTCATTGCTTCCACTATTTTTTAGTACAACAATTTCCTCTACTTGAGTAAATGTTTCGATTATTTCATTCGGATTGTCCTGTTTTTCACAATGTATCTGTATTCGATCAGAATACTGTTTCACCTGTTCTTCAAATAAATAACCTGCAATTTCACTAACACTTTTAATCTCGTCTAGTATCTTTTTCACTTCTGTATGAGCTAAATATAAATCATAATCGCATTTCTTATTATTTTCGCAAAAAACAATCTCAGCAAATCCACACAATTTGGTTCCATTGCCACTTATGCTATCTGATTTATAAAACTCATTTCGTTTTTTGGTTTGTATTCTCTTAATCAGTTCTTCTGGATGATTTGCAGGAGTAAACTTTTCCGAAGAATTTAAAGATAAAAACTCATATAAATTGTTTACACTAAAAGAACTTAACAAGAATTTAAAAGTATTATAGTACGCCCATTCACCTTTACTCGTAGCGTAATACTTGTTATATAATTCTTCTTTGATACAATTATCACTTTTAGTAATTTCGATACCCAAGAAATTAGCTCTCTGTTCAATCACATCAATAGAGAGATTTTCTTTTTGGGATAATTTACTGGCTTCATGATATGTAATGTATCCTTTTGCAGATAAACCGTTTAACATTGTATCTAATGAAGCATATTTTAGCTTGATGGCTTCAGACACAAACAAATCTCTGCGGTTTTCAGGACCTATCATATCTTTAATTATTTGAGGTACACACTGATGCCATTTCCTATATTGAGCTCCATTTTTAAAATCATTAAAATGAACTGCCCAGAATTTCTTTTTTTCTTCTATTCTGTTAGCTATCACCTTTTCATCGTGAATCGGCGGTTCAATATCCAATTCTAAAACTATATACCAATTATCCGACACAATTACACCTCGTGATGCTCAAATTTATATTAAGCTAATATTCGAAGAGCTTTCTCCAATAACCTGTGCTATCTTTGAGAATGAGCCTCCTAAACTAGATAAATCTGTGAGAGAAGCAAACTCATCGGTCGAAGCTATCTTTTTTAGAAAAACATAATCAGCTGAACCAAAGCCTAACGCCATAACCTCAATATCGCTTTTATGACATCTATTTGCAGCAGCTATAGCCTCATCACAATAACTCCACAAACCATCTGTCAAAACTACTATATATTTAACATCCGCATCATTAACTTTAAATTCATCAAATCCTAAATCAAAAGGATGTGCAGTATTTCCATATCCAAACTCGTCACCAATTACAAGTTCGTCTATTGCTCGCTTAACTCTACGATAGTCATTTGTAGGGCTTAGCTTTATACAGGTTTTATTTGCAAATGGAATAAGTCCTATTTTTACAATACTACTATCCATTTTATCGACAAATTCCTTCATAGCTTTTTTAGCTTCTGATAAAGGAGTTCCACTCATACTACCAGATAAATCTATTGTCAAGAAAACCTCAACTTCTGGATTAGCTGTATTATTAGGATTATCTTTCGGTGAATAATCAGACCAACTCATATCATCTGGAACAGGTTCGATTCTAACCGGAAGTTTTTTACCAGTTTCCTTCTGTTTCGCTGATACTTCTATCACTCCGTTCGAAGTATATTCGTATGTCACTTCGATAATAGAATGTGGAGGAGTTGTTTGTTTAATCTTGGTAATAACGTATTTATTTATGATAGTATTATCAAGGGGACGTCTATAATCTCCTTGTAAAACGTAAACTTCTAATTCATTATCCTTAGCACGTGTTTTAAAATTAAATGGTCTTGTATTGCTTGCAGGAATTTCCGTGTTTTTCTTAATAATTACACTGTTTATATATTCTTCGCCATCCTGACTAATAGAAATCATTCCTAATGAATGTGCAGTTACATCAGTTACAGCTTTTGCTCCCTGTATAGAAATTCCTCTATTCTTATTTATAAAACCACTTATTGTTGGAATCGTTTCGCCTTTATCTGTAATATTAGCTCTAATAGCTGCTCCTAAAGCTACAGCCTCGTCAACATTTACTCCGCTCAGTGGTTCTTTTCCTGACATTTCCTTAACATAATTATGTATCATTCTCATTCTTGTTGAGCCGCCAACAAGAATTACACCATCTATATCATCCCAGCATATACCTACCGAATCTAATAGTCTATCGACTACATCTTTCGTCGTTCCTATCAAGAACTGAGAAATTGATTCGAATATTTCTTCGGTTATTTCAATATTTCCTCTTATGTTTTTATAGTGAATAGGAACATTAACTACATCCTTTTGTGTAAGCTGTTTTTTTACATTTTCAGCCGTTACCAACAAGGATGCTATCATTTCAGGGTCTTCACTAATATCTTCACCATATTTTTCTAAAAATTCAGTAGCCAAATATCTTGCTATACAATCATCCCAATCTTTACCACCTAATTCATGGTTACCATCGCTACCTAAAATTTTAATCTCATTATTATTAATCCTAGCTATAGTGGCATCAAATGTTCCACCGCCTAAATCATAAATCAAAACTGTTTGCTCTTTTCCCTTTTCATTAAGTCCATAAGCAAACGCAGCCGCAGTCGGTTCATTTATAATGGCTATTACATCCAATCCCGCACGTTTACCAGCTTCTATTGTTTCAGCTCTCTCTTTGTGAGTAAAATAAGCAGGTACTGTTATTACAGCAGAATCGATTTTCTCTCCACATTGCTGTTCAGCCTCTTCTTTTAATTTACGCAATAATATTGATGAGAAATCTGTTGCATCATATTTTTTTCCAAAAAATTCTACAGAAAACAATTTGTTTCCCATACTTCTCTTGAAGTATGCAATTGCATTTGTATCGCCAACAGACTGCATATTTTTAGCATCTTCACCAAATAATATATTTCCATTTTTTTCAAAGCAAAGAACAGAAGGAGTAGTTGCTGATCCAAAACTATTCTTAATTATTTGTGGTTTACCTGTAGCTGTGTCAATTTTAGCCACAGCACAAAAAGTTGTACCTAAATCTATACCAACCCTTAATCCCATATTTTTCCTCCTGTAAAAAAACAGCCTGCCACAAGAAACTCGTGGCAGGCATACTCTGCATTATTCTACCGCAATGCTACTTGTCTTAACCTTTGCAGCTTCTACATCTTCTTTTGACATCGTTGTGCCAGCTGTTGCCTGCATAGTTGCATGTATTTCTCTATTTGTAGTCATATCTCTACCTGTAACTTCAAGAATACCCTCATTATTTAATGTGAATGTAACCTGTATAGGAGCACCAGCAGGTAAATTACCAGGCAACTCAAGTGTTGCTGTTCCTAAAATAAAATCACTGTCAACATCAAAATATTCTGTTTTGAAATCGCTTTCGAATACAATCAGTTCAGCTGTTTCTTGGTTTTCAGAAGCTGTACCAAACTGCTTAGTTACGCTAACAGAACCATTTTCCATTCGTTCATCTTTAATAATCATATTACAGCACTTTTCCTGACCTTCAACTAAAACCTGAATCGCATAACTCTTAGTTGTTGCAACAGTTACAACCTCGCTCATTTTATGTCCCTGCAAACCAGGAATTGTAGCTGAGCTTACAGTAGCTGCTTCAGAATACTTTTGTACTTCTTCCTTTACTTCTTCGTTAGTAACATCAACTTCACCAGATGCAATCTTTTCTTTCCACTCTTCTACCTTACCTTCATATGCACCGAGAGCATAAATTGCAGCTCCTTTTGCAACAGCCTCATCTGGTTCTAAAATTTTAGGTTCTATGCCATATTTCTCAACAAGAGCCTTTGTTACCTGAGGCATTCTTGTAGAACCACCAACAAGTAAAATTTCATCAATAGAATATCCTTTTTCTTTAGCAGAGGCAATTGCGGCATCTGTTTTTTCTATTGATTCGTTTAAAAGTGCCTGTGTTATTTCATCAAATGTAGTTCTTGAAAGGCTTACTCTTGCACGTAATCCTGCTGCATCTAACATAACTGGCACTTCTTCTCTTGATGACAACTGCTGTTTTGCTTTTTCCGCTTTCAATCTAAGATCCTGCTGTGCATATTCATCGAAATCGCCATCAAAACCAGTTTCTGAACAGAACTGAGTTGCAAGATAGTTCATAACCTCTGTATCCCAGTCTTTACCGCCTAACTGGTGATTACCATCTGAGCAAATCACTTCAATTTTTCCAGAACTAATTCTCATAACAGTTACATCGAATGTACCACCACCCAAGTCATATACAAGAATAGTTTTTTCTTCCTGTTCTTTTGCACATCCGTAATATAACGCAGCTGCAGTAGGCTCACTTATTATTTCTATTACATTTAATCCCGCTATGATACCAGCGTTTTTTGTAGCGGTTCTTTCAGCAGTTCCGAAATAAGCAGGGCATGTGATTACTACATCTTTTACCTCTGTATCCAAAAGTTTAGATGCATCCTCCGCCAATTTTCTAAGAATATAAGCAGAAACTTCTTCTGGAGATTTATCCTCACCATTATAGTTGATAGCATAATTACTGTTACCCATCAGTGTTTTAACAAGTGATACCGTATTATGTGGATCAATTACAGCGTTCTCCTTTGCAACCTGACCAACAACTACCTGTGTTGGACTAGCAAAATTAACAACTGATGGAGTAGTATTTGTTCCTTCCTGATTATTCACTACGGTTGCTCTACCTGTTTCATCAACATAAGCAATACATGAATATGTAGTACCAAGATCGATACCAAAAATAAATTTAGACATTGTCAATTACCTCACTTTTTTCATCTTCAACTTTTTCAGCACTTAAGGATTCGTCATAAAAATATACCGAAATCTTTTCAGCTGAAATAGTTCTACCATTATAGTTGTACCCACATGAAAGAGATTCCGCTACAGTACCGTGAAGCTCTTGTTCAGCTGTAGCTACTTTTTTAATAACCCTTTGTTTTATTGGAGTAAAAGGATCTCCTGTAGAGCTCTTATATACTTCAACATTATTCTTTTCCAATATATCCTGCAAATCAAAAGCATAACCAGAAAAAGTCTTATTTGGAATATCCTGTTCTCCCTCTGGTTTTGCTAAATATGTTGAGCTGATTCTAAGAATACTATCCCTAACCTCAATAATATCTAACAGAATTGGACGAACTAATTGTGAATACAAATCATCTTTATATTTCTGTAATTCACTATGCATCTTGTCGATAATTTTCTCTTCATGCTCTGTATGCAAAATACGATTGCTAAACAACTCACTTAAAATATTAATTTGCTCACTTAATTTTTCTGAGCTTTCTAAAATTTTATCAATTTTGCCGTTTAGTACATCTTTCTCATTAGAATCATCTAAACTATCATCGTTATCGTTAGATACTTTAACGTCTTCGTCTGATTCATCGTTAACAGAATTAGAATCAGTGTTATTATCTTCAGTTTCAATAGATTTTACACAACTTTCATCAACACATTCGTTTTGGGAGTTTTCTGTACCTAATTCATCATCCACAACCCTTGTACCTTCATCGAACAAATCGATAGGTTCAAAATTATCCATTAGTATCCTCCTTTATTCATTATCGTAGTTTTTAGGCTTCTTTGAAAAATTATTATCATTCCAAAGCTGACCCATTTTACTATCAGCATTTTTAACAAGCCATTCCATAGGTGCTAACACACCTTCAGGTCTATACTGTCCCTTATCTCTAGTATGACCGATAGCACTACAAGCAAAGAAACGATTATTCTTAAACTGAATGTTAATATTGTTTAGAAAACTCTCCATACCATTTTCTTTAAGAAACTTTCTACACAAATAGTCCTGAGTATCGTAATAATCAGTATATTTCTCAGGTTCGTTTTTCATAAGCTTGTTTACAGCCATGGAACCAATGTCCTGTTCCAATCCCGCTGAATCTATCTTACTGATTACGACTGCCAACGGTACTGTCGCCATTTTATTATCGCTCAAGCCTGTTACTTCCCTGAGTTTATTTAAGAAAGAGTTGATTATACCGTTAATATCAGCTTTACCAATACCAGCTATATCAGCTGGTTCCAAAAGCTCCTCATACTGCATTCTTACAGAAGGGATAGCAAATGGGTCTATAATCAGCACTATACCCTGACAGTATTCGTACTGCTTTTGAACCTCGTTCTCGTTATTATCTGTAAATACTTCTCCAGCGATGTCATACACATGCATCAGTCGTTCTGGAGATAATGATGGGTGTTTTACAAAAAAGCTAAAAGAAATTGAACTAGCCGCATTCACATCCTGAGGTCTGTCAGTCATTCGTGTACTACCCGCAGTGTAATCCTGTGAAATTTCTTTATAAATATTAGCTTTGGTATCATTATAAAACTCAATATCAAATCCTTTTGTTGGAGCAACATTTTCTATGAATTCTTTTGAAAATGCTGTAATAAACGCTGTTTTACCGACAGAACGACCACCAACTATTGGGATACAAATTGGACGACTTTCTCTGTCAGATAGCTTATGCCCACAATGAGGGCACTCAGCTTCAAGTTCTTTTCTTCCATTCATAAATGTTGTTGGAAGCTTTTCTCCACAGGTACATTTTCTTTTCAAAATACCATATACTCCGGGAGTGAGATCTGTATGTTTTGCCCCGCATCTAGGACAAATATAAGTAGGTATTAAACTTTTCTCTTTACATTCATGACAAGCTGTAAAAATCTTCTTTCGTGTAAGATACAACCTATCAACGAGCCATATCACCGAAAAGCCAATATAGACACATGTCATAAATATAATCAAAACCAGTATGTTTATTACTGTAATTACTGCTGTAATGATTGAACCAAAAACAATTACCGCAATCATCGCAAGAATATTTACGATTCCAAGAAAAATCTTAATTGCTAAAGGTTTATCATACCAATCGCCGAAATTTCCCGCATACTTTTTTATAGAATCTGTATTCCTTGACCAAGCACCTTTAATAGTATTTCCTAGGTCCTTGTAGCCTTTATCAAAAAAGTAACTTTTTTGAGCTGGCTGTGGTGTCTTCGCCATCTAAATCCCTCCACACTTACTAGCATCTATTATGCTGTTGCTTTATTACTATCAATCATGTTTTCTTTGAAGGATTTAAAATAGTTCACCACTGCGGTTCCACCGCCCCAAGCTAATCCACTAACCCCTGCAATTCCAGCTAAAACCGACGCAATCATCGCTGCAATATAAACAATAAATCCTATCACCGCTATTGCAATTACACCAACAATTATGTAGCCTAAGCATCCACCGTCATCCATTTTTCATTCTCCTTTATGTTTATTTTTTATTTTTTAACTCACAATAACAAATGTGAGTTTATCCACTGTTATTATCGTACTGTAAAAAGGTGTGAACCTTCGCAATAAACCCTTTGTTTGCTTTTAGAAGATTGTGGGTTTCTTCGTTTGAGATAAAAAACAGAAAAAGCGATAAAAAAGTATTCCAGCTAATTTCTCTTTTTCCCTGTTCTAACGCACAATAAGTCTGTCTTGATACACCGATATATTCCGCCAACTCACCTTGTGAAATTGAAATTGACGCTCTTAATATTGGCAACATATTTTTTAATTCTGCGATTAATTCCGATTTACTACACTTCAATATCTTTTCATTCATCTATTATAAATCCTTTTAATCTATACTTTCGTAGAGTATTCCCCTTGACGAATATATACATAACAATTATTATGCTTAAAATTATACATCTTGTTGCTAGATTTGTCAACGAGTTTTGATGAATTTTATATAATAATGTCAGTTTATGTTTAAATGCTTTGTACAGAGTGCCTGTAATGGGTGTATTTTCGTTTTATTAGCCGTCAAAATTGTCGTCACTTGATATTTAGAAAGGATGGTAAGATGTCAAGAAAAGGTGAAAATATTTATAAGAGGAAAGATGGACGATGGGAAGGGAGATTCATAAAGAGGTATGAGACTACTGGGAAAGCGAAATATGGATATGTTTACGCCAAATCATACAAAGAGGTCAAAAGTAAATTAGAAGTTGCCAAAATAAACAGTTCACAGTTTAACGATACCAACGATGAAACATATGGTGAACTACTTGATAAATGGTTAGCTTACAAAAAGAGAGAGGTAAAATATTCGTCTTATATAAGATATAAAAACACGATCGAAAATCATATCAAACCTAAACTCGGAGCCATAAAAGCGAAAAGCATTTCAGCAGATATCATTCAAGAGTATTTAAAAGAAAAATCAGAAAACGGTAGGATAGATAAAAGAGGAGGTTTATCTAACAAGTCTTTATCCGATATTCTCGTAATAGTAAAAGAAACACTTAAATTTGGTAATGTGTACGACACAAGCATAGACAATTTAAGAACCAGTACTTCACAAAAGCATAAATCAATGAGAGTATTGAACGAAAAAGAGCAAACCAACTTAACTATAACTTTATTAAACGATACTGATATATATAAAATGGGAGTTTTGATATGTCTCTATACTGGCATTAGAATAGGTGAACTCTGTGCTTTGAAATGGTCTGATATTTCTTTAGAAAGCAAAGTGATTAGCATTAATAAAACTCTACAAAGACTTCCTAACACCAATCCAGAAGCTAATACAAAAACTACTCTTTTTACATCAGAACCTAAAAGTGGCTCTGGTAACAGAATTATCCCAATCCCAGAATTTCTATATACTATAATTCTCCCCTTTAGAAAACAGGACGAAATGAATGTAATATCTACAGAAAAAAAGCCTTTGATTGAACCAAGAACGATGCAAAACTACTTCAAAAAGTATTTAGCAGAAAGTAATATATCGGATGCTAATTTTCATTCATTAAGGCATACCTTTGCAACAAGGTGCATAGAAGTGGGATTTGATATAAAAACACTAAGTGAAATTCTGGGTCATTCTAGTGTAAAAATCACACTAGATAGATATGTTCATTCATCCTTAAATCTAAAGAAGCTTAATATGCAAAAACTAAAACTTGCAGTATAATAGCCGTCAAAAATATAGTCAAAGAAGCAACAGCTCCTCTATAAATGCGGAGTTGTTGCTTTTTTCGTCAAGGGGAATACTCTACGAAATATTTATGATGAATTTCCCTTTGTTTTTAGCTTTTGCGACATATTTCGCAGCACCTCCTGTTATGTGTGTTATATAGCAAATCACATAATCAGAATGATTAATTAGCCAATCATTACGCCATGATATAAAAAAACGTTTAGGTACACTCTCTATTCCTTCTGGATAGAGGGTGTTTTTTTCGTCCAACAAAGAATCTACACTATTTGGCAAATATGCAAGTACAACACTATATTCTATTTGTGGGAGCTTATCTTTCATTGATTTTAATGCCGAAAGTACCATCCCATCAAATGCTCCCTGATGTCCTACATAAAAATTCAATACATTTTTCTGTAGTATCAAGGCTTCTATCTCTTGCTTCAATCTTTCTCCTATATCATCCGTTACAACTCTGTGACCCAAAAAGCAGCAAGATCTTTCTTTCGTGATCATTTCTATCCACCACACTTATAGTAAATAACATCTATATTATATATTGTGTTGTGTATATAAATCAACAACTAACGATTAAATATTTCTTGATTTGTGGATATAATTTAACAAGACGATAACGAAAGGTAGGGGTGCTATTATGGAAACTGATATTTGTTTACAGGAAATAGGTGTCAGAATCACGGAATTAAGAAAGCGACTTGGCTGGACACAAGAAGAACTTGCAGAAAATGCCGATTTAACACCTCAATTTGTATCCTACGCTGAATCAGGAAAACGTGCAATGCGTCCAGAGAATTTATTGAAATTATCAAAAGCATTGAATGTCAGTGCTGACTATTTACTAACAGGAGATATTGTAGATAAAGACTTACTGATTTTATCCGACAAATTAAGAAATCTAGAACCGGCACAAATAAGAATAATTGAAAACATTATTGACCAGTGCAATGGTCTTTTCAGCGAAAAAACTCCGCCCACAGAAAAGTGAGCGGAGTTTTCCTATATCTAAGTTTTTATTTCATCTAAATTCTTTCATATCATCTAATCGTAATAATACAGGAGAATATCCATAACCTGTACCGACATCAATGTTTATCCAAGTGTCTGTTTTTATAATCTTACCATTATGCTCATCACCATACATAAACGTAGGTGAGTGACCGAAAATGGTTGTCATATTGTCATAATACCTATCACTAAGTTTTGGTCTGTTCCATAGTAATTCATCGGCTGTATAAGAAGATATTTTCTTACCAACTGCAAAACCACCCAAGCCACTATGAGTTAGCATATAATCTTTATTATTCACAGACACAATCTCATACAAAGGTGCTTCACGAAGATATTCAATAATACTAATCCTATCTTCCTGTTCTATAGCATAAAAGCCCTCTAAAGTCCACTTAGCACCATTATCTTTCCAATTAGCAAGAAGCTCTAGACTCTCTGGAGTTAAATTTCGCAAGTTTTCCTCATTAACCTCTTCAAAAAGAAAACTACACGACAGCAACATAGCTTCGTGATTTCCAAGAAGTAACTCAACATTTTCTTGATACAAAAGCCACTTCAAATATTCTGTGCCGTACATTCCTCTATCAATCACATCACCGAGTATAAACAAATAATCATCCTTTGAGAAATTAGCTTTATTCAATAGTTCTTGGAACTTATCAAAAGGATAGCCGTGTAAATCAGAAATCACATAAATCATAACGCAACACCATTAATTCATTATTATTCAAAACTACTAAATCGTTTACAAAAATGGTTTTCTGCTAAACTTCAGAAAAAATATATGTTACATATTATATCATGAAATTAATCGAAACAACAATACTTTTGTGCCAATCCGTCGAAAGTAATCTACAAAAAAACAGCCCCTACTTTCATTGAGTAAGGGCTGTAATACAAATATTTTAATAGCACTTCTTGCAAGGTTCATAGCCCATACTTTCAGCTTCGCTTTGTGTTACTTGCGATGGATTTTTCATATTACTGCAACCTGAACGACTGTGATATTTGCTACCCGATTGAGGTATCCATACCATTCCTGAACCACCGCTTTGTGAATTTGAAGAGTTATTATTTGATGTGTTGTTTGATGAATTATTTGAATTGTTATTAGATGATTTGTTTGAACCATCATCTTTACCCGGACCTGAACTTGAACCTGTAGCATAGTCAATTGTTATATTAGGCTGAACATTATAGCAATAAACATTGAAGCAAATACCTTCGCCATCATCTTCAATAGAATAAGCTTCTATCTGAACTCCGCTACAAACGAGATTATCATCTTCAAATATAGGTGTAACTCTGTATGCAACGTGGTTGTTCGTTTCTTTGATATAGTCAGCAACCATATTCTCAAAGGTAAGCATACCTTCGATGTTCATATATCGAGTTCCTGTTATAAGGTTGCTTCTGTTTGCATTTTCAGCGGATAGCTGCCAACCGATAAGATGACATCTGTTCCATAGGTATCCACCTGAAATGCCTGAGTATTTGGCCTGAATCCAACCTGAAGGTTTGATGCTACTAATACTACCTCGTTCCTCACCATCTGCTGGCATTATCTCTGTACCGCAGGAAGCTATCGCTACTCCACAGCGACCTTTACTATCCAAACTACTGTATTTCTCATATCCTTTTGTTGTCAACTCTGATGCAGAGAAATTTGGGGTATTATTATTGATTACTGTGTATGCAGTTCCCGAATATTCAGGAATATCAGACACATTTACCTTTTCTGCTTTACCACTTCCAACAACTGCCTCTGTTGGCTTTTCAGTTGGCGGTTCTGTCGGCGGCTTAGTGGGTGCTTCTGTAGGTTTTTCGGTCTGTTTTACTGTCGTTTCTTGCGATGTTGCTTCGGTATAGTCAAAATCAGAAACAGTATAATCGGTGTCTTCTATGTAATCATAAGGACTACCTGTATCCACAGGTGTCAACATAATACCAGTAAACACCACTACTACTGAAAGTAATATCGCAAGCCAACTTTTGATTTTTATTTTCTTTAGTAAATCTCGCAGGGGTTTAATTGGCATCATCAATACAGCACCTAACAAGAAAAACAAGCTAGATATATGAACACCAGATACAAGAATAAACATTAAGAAGAAAGTTACAAAAAACCATTGAACAATCTTTCCGACTACTTTCATATTACAGCCCTCCAAACTTCAATAGTGATTTTTTCGTGTGAAGAGCCTTTTATATCTTCTGTACTTTCTTTTTTGAAGCCTTCCTTTTTCAGGTCAACCTCAAAGAACTTGTCAGAAGGATATTTTCTGTTCCAATGACAAAGCACAATTTCTGATACACCGTCAACACTATATGCCTTATCCTCTACAAAGCAGTAATGTTCAGGTTGAGCCTTACTCATATAATTATCATCAACAATTATTGAGCTGTACTCTGCGAATTGCTTTGCTGAATAATTACTCATCCACAGCTTGTGTCCTTCTGTCATTTCGATGAGTTTTTTGCGTAATTCTCGGTCTTGGGAGTGCCGTTTTCCAAAGAACATCATTCCCTTGTCTTTTTCTAAACAAAATATAAGTTTCATTTTTTCATCCTCCTTTGATACCATTCTATAAAATCATTTGTCCAATAAACCGCCCTTTGTTTTATTTCAGCAAACAAACTTTAATGCGAGTTTACTATTATGCAACAATTATATTATATCGTTCACTCAAATGAAACGCAAGTATATTAGAATGTTACTATAATAAAACTTGCGAGGTGAATAATATGTTTGATTTTGGAATACGAATACAAGAGCTACGAATGAAACATAATATGTCACAGGAAGCATTAGGTAAGAAGTTAAACAAAAGCAAATCTGCTATCTGTGGCTATGAGAATAATACCAGAGTTCCACCATTAGATGTTTTAATAAACATTGCAGTACTTTTCAATGTTTCGTTAGATTATCTTGTCGGCATCGATAAAAATGAAATGGTATCTATAAATGGATTAAACGATAATCAAAAGGATTTAGCCTACAAATTGGTTGATGTGTTAAAACATCCATCTACTCCTACAAAAGGTCTATCTACAAAAGAAAAAGAACTTCTCGATTTACTAATGGAAGAGTTATATAAAAAGCATCAATAAACGAAAAAAGAGGTCGCCCCGAAGGACGACCTCAAACTATTTTAATACGCTGGAGCTCCATAGCCCAATATCTCATAATAACCTACAGGGTAGGAACACTCTATACAAGAGTCACTCGCATTGCCCTCTATCGTATATACTCTACCACCTTCAACTTTTTCTACAATACCTGTGTGGTCGGAGTTTCCATCCAAACCATCGTATTCCCAATCAAAGAAGATTATCATACCAGGTTTAGGTTCTTCAGTACCCTCAACCCATTCACCTCTCTCCTTAAACCAATATACACCTGTATCGCATACTGCATATTTTGGAATAAGTCCTGCATCAATGTATCCACACTCATTTGCACACCAAGAAACAAAACAAGCACACCATTCTACACGAGAACCGAATCCGTACCAACTCCAATAAGGTTGTCCACCAATGTTACCTATCTGTGCTTGGGCAACGCTTACAATTTCTGTATCTGAGCTAGTAATTCCGTGCAGTGCATCAAGCCATAGAATATTGTTTTCATCAGCAAGAAGCTCATAAACCATATCTCTTTGTACATCTGTGAAATTTTTCTGAGACATCATTTCTTCAAGGCTGATGTGCGTAATAGTAATATATAAAGTGGTTTTCTCAACTTCTCTTTGAACCAACTCTACACTACCATCATCCCTAACTTCCTCAACAGTTTCCGTAACAGTTTTGTTTTCGGTACGATGCTCGATTTTATTCATTTCCCAAAAGAGATTTTTAAGATACTCTTTTTTCTCTTCATCCATAGTAGCTACTTGCTGTGCTTCATCAGGGTTAGCAGGGTTAAGGTCAGCCATAGTTTTATCAACAGCATAAATTGCAATAACCTCTTTCCACTCGGCTTTTGTTCCTGACATTTCAAGAATATCGTGTGGATTATCACTTTTCAACTGTTCAATCTGTTGATTGTATTCTCCGTTAATTTCGCTTATAGCTGATGGTAATGTAATACCCGAACCTGAGTCTTCTCCTGCAAAAAATATTCCGTAACAAGAACCGACAATAAGAGCAATCAGGCAAATAACAATAATTATAATGACTGCAACCCAACCACCTGCGGCAATCGCCGCACCTAAAGCCTTAACACCTGCGATAATTGCTTTTATAGCCGCAATAACAGCTTTAATTGCAATCTTTGTAGCCCTGACAGCCGCTTGAGCTGTAGCCTTTGCAGCCTGAGCTGCTTTTTCTGCGGCTTTTGCTGATGCTTTTGCCGCTTCTTTAGTCGCCTTTGCGGATTTTTCGGCAGTTTTAATAGCTGCCTTTGAGGTCTTTTCGGCTGTCTTAACACTTGTTTTTGCAGTTTTCACAGAGCCTTTCTGTGCTGTCTTTATCGCCTTTGAACCTGTGCTTTTTGCCGTCTGTTTAACACCTTTGGTAGTCTGTTCAGCGATACGAATTTTTTGGGAATGGACTTGCTTGCTCTTTTGAACTGTAGTTTTCTTAGCTGTATTTCGTCCCATCTCCTGAACATTATTATTGGCATTATTTTCAAAGTGTCTTTTAACTTCATTTTTAGTTTTATTGATCGCCTTTTTACCGAGATTAACAGATTGATGTGTAGTCTCTTTGACAGTGCTTTCAACGGCTCCTTCAATTTTTGTTGAAGCATAATCTTCGGGTGAGTAATCTTGTGAACTTACCGATTCTGTTGATTTATCTTTTGTTTGAATATACGCTTGTTTCATACGTTCTGATGTTACAACCGCTTTATCAAGCGTTTTAATAGTTCCTTTCACTAAATCTCTTGTTTTAATATCAAGCATTTTCTACCTCCTTTCAAAATTTTTACGCAAAGAAAAACTCTGACTGGGTTCTCCAATCAGAGTTTTGTTGTTAACATTCAGTTTTACAATTTATATCAATCCAATACATAGTATGCTTTATATTTCTTAATCACCGCTTCGGCAAATGCATAACCTTCTTCATTATAGTAATCATAATTTTCCCATTCATCTATATCAGCAGAAGTAACAGGTCTAACAGTATATTCACCATTAACAAATTCTTTTGCAACAATCATAAATTCATCAAAACTAGAAGTAATTCCTCTTGCATCAATATAATACCATTTTCCGTTTTTGTATATTTGGCAAAAAGCATGAAAACTTTTATCATCATTACCTTCGATCAAATAAAAATTGTAACCAAGTAAGTTTTTTAACGCTAGCACAAAACGATCACACCCTCCTCGCAATAACGATGCGGCGGAATAAAAAGGGTTCTCATCATCCGAAGATTCAAAAAAATCAGTATACCTTATACTTTGCAACGATTCCGTTGGGTCTTCATCATTATAGAATCCTTTATGATATCCATAATGACCAAAACTGCAGAATTTTTTTCTATTATCCAATCTTAATACCTCCTATGTAAATACTAAAACGTTACTTCTAACATCATAACATTTTGTCCCATTTTTGTCTATTGCTTAAAATGCCCGTATGAGGCGTATTTGAGCAAAACGAGGGTAAAGGTATAATTACCTTCACCACTCAATTTTGCACTTTAAAAACCGCATAAACACTAGGGTTTTAGATAGCACTTTTTCGACTTTTCAAACGTCTTTTTAAAGAGTATTCTGCCTGCTGTTTTTTATATCTGAGTTTGGAACATTCTTTACAAAACAACTGATTGTATCTTTTCTTTACATATGGTCTTTTACAATTCTTACATAAACTTAATGTATCGGGTGCTATTAACTCCGCTTCAAGAACAGGCTCCGTTGGGAAAACCGCAACCCTGAAATAATTACAGCATAGAGAATAGGATATGCTTTGGACGCAAACACAAGGTTCACCATCGTCAAGTAGCAGACAATTACCATCTCGGTAATTACAACACAAAGCTTTAATCAGCTTTTTAGCTTGGTGCTGTTGCTCCTTATTCATTCTCGGTAACATGATGTTCTTTTCGCTACAACAACAAGTCTGCCGTTGTTGTAAGTATAATCACAAGTGGATAGTGTAAGGAGCTTATCACCATACTCAGCATTGACTCCTGTGTTATAAAAGGAAAGGCTTTTGCATTTATTCACAAAATCTCTAAAATGCTGAGGGTCATAAGAGTTCACAAACTCATAGAACTTAAAGCTATTATCATCTGCTTCATCTACAGAAACAGCAAACACAGCCATAATTTCGTATGTACCTTTCTTGTTTAAGGTATCAAAGCTAATTTTCTTGTGGGATTCCCAGAAATCTTTGCTTCTGAACTTTTCAAGGTCAGCGAACATAGTACCGTCATTCATATGATGTCCATAGATAATAACATTATCGGACGGAGCTATGACATTACAGTTTGCCTGAACATAGGGGCAACCATAGATATTTTCGTTCTTATAGAAATCGTGGTTGAGATAAAAGTCAGGCTCGTTTGGTGTAAACATAACAGGATAGTTAATTTTAGTATCCTCTATCTTAATCCAACCTACCATATCTTCGTTTTTCTCAGCACTCAATACATTAGTGCTTGTTGATATATCACTTGTAGTTACACCGCTATTCTCAGGAATATTAGCATATGGATTTGTATTCTTATCGACAGTAGCATTTTCTGCGACTAATGTCTGCTTTGTTTCAGGTTCGGTCATACTCTCGTACACCTCCTGATAAAGCTGTTCAGTCGCATTTGACTGATAGTGATACTTGATAATAAAGAATGTACTTACTGAAAAAATCACAGTAAGCACTACAATAACAATTAAAATTTTCTTATTCATTTTACCTCCATTATCCCAAAGAGAGTTATGCACTCTCTCCGGGCTTTGTTGTCATTAACTTGTATAACTTTGTATTTTTAGGGAACTTATTCTCAAATGGCACAAGTGAACTACCGATTTTGATAAGACCACAACCTGCTTCAACATTTGTAATATACGACATCTGCTGTTCTGAAATATTCAGAAGATTTGCAAGCTCAATTCTATCTGTTGACGCCTGATTGAGCATAGCGATAAATTCAGAGTTTGCAAGCATAGTTCTTGCTGTGTAACTCTGTAAAAGGTCTTCAACATTCTGGGTGATACCCGTTGCATAAGCACCATACTTACGAACTCGTTTCCAGAGAGTAAACAAGAAGTTTGCTGAATACTCGTGCTGGAAAAGTAAGTAAATCTCGTCGATAAAGATATATGTTGTCTTGTTCTTGGCTCTGTTCTCTGTAATTCTGTTAAGAATACTATCAAGTATAACCAGCATACCAATCGGCATAAGCTGTTTACCTAAATCAAGAATATCGTAACAAATAAGTCTGTTATCTGTATCTACATTGGTGTGCTTTGCAAATGTGTTAAGAGAACCATTTGTAAACAACTCAATAGCAAGAGCAATTGCCTGTGCTTCAGGCTCATTCTGATTAAGTAGTTCCTGTCTGAAATCTTTAAGAGTAGGCACTCTGCCTGTGTAGTTATTCTGCTGATATGTACGATATACACTTGCAGTACAACGGTCGATAATTGACTTCTCTTTTGCACCAAGCGGAATAAACTGTTCGCACAACGACATAATGAACTCAGATTTAAGAATAACAGGGTTTGCTCCATCGCCATATTCCTTTGACATATCCATTGCATTGATGTGATTTTTTGAAGTTGCCGAAATATCAATCACCTCTCCGCCAAGAGCCTTGATAAGAGGACTGTATTCTCGCTCAGGGTCGATAACAATAATATCTGCATCTGTTGCAAGCATTAAGTTAGTAAGGTCACCCTTTGCAAAGAACGACTTACCACCACCTGATACACCTAATACAAAGGCATTACCATTAAGAAGCTGTCTGCGGTCAGCAACAATCATATTCTTTGAAATAACATTCTGACCATAGTAGATACCATTCTGATGGAATACATCCTGCACTCTGAATGGCATAAGAACTGAAAGTGATTCCGTAGTCAATGTACGGAAGCTGTCAATCTTGCGTACACCAAAAGGCATTACAGTATTTAAACCATCAAACTGCTGGAATTTAAGCACAGCAAACTGACAAAGATGTTTTCTCGCTGTAGTTAAAAGTGCTTCGGTGTCACTGTCAAGCTGTTCTTTTGTATCAGCTGTATGCACCATTGTTAATACGGCAAACATCATTCGCTGGTCACGAGTAGTAAGGTCATCAAGGAACTCTTTCATTTCTCGTTTCTGCTGTTCCATATCATAAGGTACTGTCGCAGAGAAGTTATTGTTGGCATTCTGTCTGCGTTGCCAGTTAGTTATATTTGTTTCAACACCGAGCAATCGGCTTTCAGCCTCTCTCACTGCTTCATCGGTAGGTACAGGCACAACATCAATGGAAAGCATAAGATTTCTGTTCAGGTCGGTAATCTCAGCAATCATACTGTCTTTGATATATGATGCGTAATCTCTCATAAAAAGGATTCTTGCATATCTATCACCGATTTTGATGTAGTCCTTTTCAAACTCCATTGAGTCAGGACAAATATAATCCTTAAAGCTGTGACCTTTCTTTCTGCTCTCTTTAATATCAAAATGGAAAGAGCTTTCTTCTCCAGTACGATAGAAATCGTGGAATACACGAAGTCGCTCATCTGTATCCATTTCGACACAGCTACTACCGAGCTTGTTAAGATGAGTTGCAAACTCTGCACCTACACGAGAGAAATAGTTACGTGCATCCTCAATGCTTTTCTTGCACACCGAAACTGTTATGTACTTATCCTGTACCATAGCATTTGCACCTGTCGCTTTTTCAAGCAACATCTTATTGTACTCTTTACGATAAACATCAAGGTTATCGTCAGCTTCAGGAATAAGAATTGATTTTTCAAAGTCAAGACGATTAAGTCTGCGATTATTGATTGTGATTTTAGTGGTAGCACCACTATCGAATGAATTGAGCAGTTCCGAATATTCAAGGAACATTTCTTCCTTATCTTCACGAGCCGCTACTGCGTAGTTAATATCTGTAAACTTATAAGTTTTTGAATACTTGTCCTTACCGACAAGGAAAATACCGTCATCATAAATAGCCTGAACAGGAATTACATCCTGAACCCCCTTTGGAACAGTAAACTTTTCCTTATCCTGCTTAAATAAATTTCTTAAGGTTTTAATCATTAACTTTCATTGCCTCCTTTTCGTTCTTTTCAATGTTCTGTTTCATAAGTTCATAGTAAGTGTTTGTAGATTTAAACATCAGTTTTTTAGGTGTTAAAAGCTCAGACTTAATCCAAGCCATAATAAACTTTTCAGCTGTCATGCCGTTATACTTCACAAAGCCAAGTACGGCAAAAGGGAAAGCACCAAGCATACACAACCAAGAAACTGTTTCTGTACCAAGATACGGCTTTAGCACAAAGAAAATAATAACTGCTACACCGCAGGCACAGGCAGAAAAAATGATCTGTCGAAGAGACAGACCAAAGAACACCGCTTCTGTATAGTTGCGGATTTCTCTATTGATTTTTACTTCCAAAATAAAAAACTCCTTTCATAGTTTTGTTTATTACAAGCCCATCATTTCACGAATGATGCGGTCAGACATCTTAACTGTACCAACAAGCACAAGCATATTGAATACTATCTCGCCAACATATGCCCACACCTGATTAACTGCCGGAAGCGAAGCATCCACAACAGGTGGTGATGAAGCAAACAACGAAAAGATGACACAAGCCAATACGATTACTGCTCCCTCAAGGCAAACTGCCGCATAACTTTTTATAAAGGTTTTGCCGACATTCTGCGATGGCTCACCTGCAAAGGTTGATAACGGAACAGGGGCGATAGCTGTGTAGATGTACAGTTTAAAGAATCTGCCATAAACTGTCATAATCATAATGAATGAAAGTACCGTAATAAACAGACTACCAATCAAGGTTACTGCCCAAAGCGGAATACTCTCCCAAAATCCACAGTTTTCTATTGTTGTTATCATTTCATCAGGTAATGAAGTCATATTTGACGTACCGATTCCCGATGCAACCATAATTGTAGAAATAGTATTCTGAATAATCGTAAATATAGCTGACATAAGCTCCATTCCGTGTGTAACAGCAGCTTTAGCAAGAATAAATCGCACAAACAACTTTACTGCGTGTTCAGGCTTTTTAACCTCTGCAAAACTACCACAGGTTTTGACCATTCCCACAACGAAGAAAAGCACAAGCAAACCAAGGGCAATAGCTTGAACTGCACTATTGATATTTGTAATTACAGACCAAATACCACCACCCTTAAAGTTTTCGGGAGTTTCTAAAAGGAGCAACCATATCTCAGCAAGCTTGTTATTCCAAGTGTCTAAGGCATTTTGTAAATTACCAACAACCCAGTTATCGGACATTTTTGCACCTCCTTATAATTTCAGGGTATGAGCTTTTAAGTTCATACCCTGTTTTGTTTCTATTAGCCTCCGACAATCAGGTCAAGGATTTCCTTTGCAAAGGTGATAACTACACCGCCTGCAAGAGTAAGGAAACCATTAGCTCGCTGTGATGGGTCGTGTGATTTAAGAGAAAGACCAATCTGAACAACACCGAAGCCAAGCAGGATAAGACCGATAGCACGGATGAGTCCAAAGATAAAGTCTGATAAGTTGTTAATAGCAGTAAGAGCACTGTTGTCTGCGGCAAATACTGTAATCGACATTGTAAACATCATCACTACAGCAAGTACCACTGAGCAATACACAACAAAACCCTTTCTTGCTTTCTTGTTCGTCATAAGAGTGTTCTTCTTTTTGTTTCTTAAAAATTTCATATAAATTATTCCTCCTTAGTTAAATAAAGAGCTTCTAATTCCTCGTTGGATAGAAGCTCATAGTCTGTGTCGGATACATCCATATCCGCTATTTTTTCTGCATCAATATTAAGCAACTGAATGGTAGCTACATCATCATTTACTTCTCCGTGTAAGTAAGGTTTTGAACTACCGTCAGTTGTTAATGCTACATTCGGATGCTTTAAAATATCGTATTTAAAATCCTTTATAGGTCGTTCACCTCTAATAAATAGAATCGCATACTGATTATCAAGCAATCTTACTTCATCAGGTGTCATAAGTTCTCTACCACTAATCTGATAGTTGGTAGAATAGTTACCACTTCGTCCTGATGATTTTCCATAGGTATTTGTATCAATAGTTTCTTTACCTAACAGTTCAGACACATATTTATGAGTGCTTTGCTCATTTCCACCGAGATATAAAAACTCATCACAGTTACCTACAATGCTTTCCCATTGCTTTTCAAATAGTGTCTTTAGCTGTGCTAAATTCTGTAAGATAATGCTTACAGATACACCACGAGAACGCATAACCGAAAGTATCTTGTCAAAATCATCGGGTAAAGATACATTCGCAAACTCATCCATCAGAAAATGAACAGGTACAGGTAACGCTCCTCCGTGAATATGGTCAGCTGAATAAAACAACTGCTGAAACAGCTGAGTATACAGAATTGATACAAGGAAATTAAAACTTGAATCGTTATCAGGAATTAAAGCAAACAAAGCTACTTTTTTCTCTCCCAAAGAAGGTAGGTCAAGTTCGTCTGTATTTGTAAGCGAAGCAAGACTGTCAAGGTTAAATTTTTCTAACCTTGAGGCAAGCGTAATCTGAATTGATTTCAAAGTCTTTGCTGAACCTGAGTGATAGTTTCGATAATACTTCACAGCAATGTGTTCAGGTTCATATTCCTCCAATTCTGCAAATAAATCATCTAGTGGTGTAGCATCATTGCTATCTTCATCCTCAATAGCACCTGCACGAAGCATTTCCATTACCATAGGGAAATTCTGTTCTTCAGGTGGAGCAAAATAATGAAGATAAAAAATCAGAGATAGCAAAAGCATTGAAGCCGCCGTATCCCAAAACGGGTCATTACTTTGCGAACCTTTCGGAGTTGTACTTTTGAATAAGTTAGTTACAAGTCTTTGTACATCATTATCGTTCTGTAAATACACAAACGGATTATAGCAATGACTTTTATCCATAGATATTAAATCAAGCACACGAACTTCGTAACCTTTATTTTCAAGCAAATAACCAGTATCTCTTAAAATCTCTCCCTTTGGATCAAGAATAACAAAAGAAGTGTTTGCCTGCATAAGATTAGGCTTACAGTAAAATCGTGTCTTACCTGCACCCGAACCACCACACACAAGGGTGTTCAGGTTTCGTCTATGCTTTTGTGCGTTGATGCCTATACGAACATTCTGTGTCATCAGCTTGTTGTTACTTTGTGGTTTTTGTCTGTATTTTTTATCAATGCTACTTGCATCACCCCACTTAGCAGAACCGTGCTCTTCTTTACGGCGATAGTTTCTCCTTGTGGATAAATACACCCCTATAGCTATAAAGTAGCCGAGTATAAAAATGAGGACAGTTTTTATGCTGTCCTCACACAAAATTATTTTCATCGGATTTGAAAGTGCTGTTGACACTCCACTTAATATTCCAAGTAATCCGTCATGTGCATACGGAGCTACAAGAAGTGAAAACCAAATTACAGGTAACAATCCTATTGATGCAAAAATTAAAACAGATTTTTTACTGTTACCTTGCACCACGATTTCCTCCCTCGATAGTTTTCATTTTTTTCTTAGGTGCTTTAGCTACTTTCAAAACCAAATCATCAAGAACATCGCTATATAGCCCCTGACTTATCAAATCGTTTCGATTGTCGTTAAGCAGACGGAGCAAAGTGTTAAGCTCGCTTTCTGTTATATACAAGTGATAGCGTTCTTCCCACATTCAATACACCGCCTTATCTTTCCATATCTTTTGAACGAGCCTGTTTCTGTCTATAAAGCTCATTTGCTACACGATTGTAAATCTCCGTAGTCGCTGACCTCATCTTGCCAAGTTCTGTACGAATATCTTTTGCCTCTGCATTTTTAAGAGGTACAGGAATACGGTCAACAGTAAACACCTTTGAATCTACACCAAACTTTTTGCATAACATATATCCTACACAAGCGGCAGTATGACCAAGTTCTCTGCGATTATATGTATCGCTGTCGATTGATAGCTGTGCAAAAGCAAGTTCTAATGCCATACTCTGAGCAAGAGCTACGCTATCCTGCACACCTCTTAAAATATAGATAGTCTGTTTCTCATTGTCGTACTGTGCCATAAGATTAGGCATTGAAAGTGAATCTGCAATTTCAACATTCACAGGAGAACTGTCAATCATTACCGATACAAGCTCTTTAGGATTGTGATTTGCTGTTGGTGCAGGCTTACGCTTGCCATTAGTCTGAGATACATCAAATACCTTCTTAACATTATAAGAAATACCGGAAGTACCATCTTTCTTTGCATACTCAACAGGTTCAAGAATGAAAATACTTTTGGAGCCTTTCTGTACTCGGATATTATCTTCACCCCAGCCTGCAAAATCTTTCAACTGAGTAGCTTCAGGAAGCTGTGCATTGATAAGAAGTGCGTTTGCTGTTGAATATCTGTCCATACGAGCCTGTGTATCAAGGAAAGACATAAACTTATCAGGATTTGATACAACTGCTACAGCTGTATCATCAATCAACTGAAAGACCTTGTCCTTCTCATTCTGCTTATGGTCGGCATACTCTGCCGGTGTGCATTTAGGTTTGCTATTTTTGTTATAACCATTTCTCTTAGGTGTAAAATTGTTCGTCATAAATTATTACCTCACTTTCGATTTACTATGTTTAGGTTTATATCTTTTCTTCTTTGGTTGCTTATGGGTAGTTTTGCCGTTCTTAGATTTACTCTTAGATTCGGAAGTTTTCTCAGGCTCAGCTGCTTCTTTACGCTTTTGAGCTTGTACCTTAAATCGTTCAAGCTTTTCTCTAACAGATGGTCTATCTGCTTTTTTCACGCTACCACCCTTATCAGCTGATACCAGGTCTGAGCTTTGCCTTAACGGAGGGTCTTTGTCCGTTTTGGCAACGAAAGGGTTTTCGCTAACCCCGTCCTTACTTATTGGTTTACCCATAGCCTCTTCTAATAATAACTGACCTTTTGTTTTAGTTGGTCTTTCGATTTCTGTTTCACTACGTTCCGCTTTGGATTTTTCTATTTCGCTTACGATAGAAGCCTTATCAACAGTCGCTCCCATATTAAAGCGTTCAACAATTCTCTGTATTTTTGAAGCATCTTCAGCACGAGCGATAATATCGACCTCGGCACTTGAACTGTTGGAGTTTCTGTCACGCAGGACATTATATAAAACACCATAACGCTTTGCTTGCTGAACAAACTGTTTTAAATCTTTTTGCTGAATTGAAAACACTTTAAGTTCTTTGCCTGACTTAATCATATTTGTAAGTCGTGCCTTACCTTTTGTTTTGTGTTCCTGTTTTAAAACAGATATGAGTAAAACCGCAACTTCCTTTGCAGCTGAGCCTGTCAGCTTTGCGGCAACCTCAAATCCCTCAAGTGATAATCGCACAACCTGTTCTGCTGCATCACCGCTGTTGTTCATAAATCTTATTCTCCTTTCCATTGATTTTTTCTTCGTCTGCCAATACCTGTAAAAGATTAGAGTGGATACTCTTTGACCTTTCCTCAATACTGTCACAGAGTTTAACTTCTTTACGAAGTTCCTTTAGCTTATCAGTAATCTGATATATTTCTTCTTTTGTTTTTGTGAGTTCTTCATCACTTAGTTTTCTTCTTGATTTCTTTCTAAGCTCAGTTCTGTCTGATGTAAGAGTTTCGATTTTTTTAACCGCTTTATCTTTGTATGTCAGAAGCTGTTCTTCTGTTTGAATTTTATTTGAACCTAATAACCGGACCTCAGCAGTAATCTTATCCAGTTTCAGCAAATCGTCCCTGAGCAGATAGTGAAGTCGGGCTGAGTTTTGCTTTTTATATTTAGGCAAGTATCCGAGCTTGTAACAATAATGAAGATACAAGCCGTAAAGTCCACCCATTCTTTTGATTTTATTTTCTCTGGTCTGCAACCTGTATTGACGTATAACAACTGTGCGTGGTTGGAAAGGCTTAAATTTACGATTATAGTAATTTTCATATAACCTTTTTATGATAGCTTCATTAGTGTAATTGTCACCAAGTCGTTTTAGTCTGATTGGCTTATTAAAACCAAGAGGAACTATCGTCCAATACTTTCTGTTATCGTCAAGCTGATATTTGTATCCCAACTTATCGAGCTCTTTTGCAAATTGAGTTTTACTTTTACTTTTTGAAATTGCTTCATCGATTGCTTCACGCAACTGTGAATACCGAGTGGGCATACCTGCTCTTTCAAGTTGATAATAATGATAATTATTCGTCTTTCCAAGCTCAGGCTTCGGATCGTAATATAAACCATATTCCTTGCAAATTTCATCAGCTATATGCCTGAATCTATACCATAGCTTTTCGTTGTTCTGTAGTTTATACCCATCAACAAAAGAAACAGAGTTTATAACAAAATGACAATGCAAATGTCTTGTATTGAGATGTGTTGTTACAACAACTTGAAATCGTTTACCCCAAACTCGCTGTGCAAATTCCATCCCGATTTTCTGAGCTAACTCAGGCGTAATATTTTGCTCCTTGAAACTCATATATCCGTGGTAGGCTTGTACACCACCTTGTTTGTTATACAAATCTTTTACATAAACAAACTCATCACGAGCGTAGGTAACATTGCAATTTACCCCTTGTGCATAAAATACTTTCTCAGTCTTTTCTTCATCTTTAGCGTAGGTTAAAACATCTGCAAGAGCTTGATATTGTTCCTCTGAAAAATTCTTCATAGAGGTTTTTTCAGGATCGTTTGCGTAATCAATCACATGTTTTAAACTGTGAGTTACAGACCAAAGTTTTGTTACTGCCACTATTCAATACTCCTGTCAGGCTGAAGAAAGGTACGCTCTACATCAGACTGAAATTTATGCCAACGCAACACTTCCTTTTCAAGCATTGGTGCATCTATAAAATTCAGAGTGTTCGCTTTAGTCGCAAGCTGATTTATATTATTACTGATGGAAGAAAGCTCACGCATAACATCATAAAATCTGTCGTCAGGTTTTTCTTTAGGAGTAAATCCCATTATCAAATGGCGAATCAAAGCTGACTCATTTAAGCACGATGCTTGTGCTTTGCGACGAAGTTCGTTTAGTTCTTCTTTGGACAACCTGATGTGTTTATCAAACCCTTTTCTCATCGGTATCATCTTCCTTTGATTCTTTTGTTTCATAGCGGTTTATGCGGTTAATTTGAAGCAAACTCATAACGCTTACTCCAACAAATCCGCCTGCCATACAACCAAGCATAAATATAATAAATACGTTCATATAATCAGTCCTTTCTTCACGGGTTTTAGGGTCTCCCTAACAAGCTTTTACTGTCGTATCCTTTTTGTGGATACAGACAGTCTGCTTGCTAAGATTGTACAGATACTTTTCTCCCTTGTTAGTGTTACATTTATCTCTCTAAATCTTTACTCTTTGGTGTATATGGAATAGCCTTAATCTCATTATTGAGCTTTATAAACTTCTCAGGTTTTTTAAATTTTTTAAGATATTTTTCCTCTAACTCCTTTGGTAAACTCTCAAACTTTTCAGAGTCGATAGGAGCATAAGCAATAAAGAAATCACCTGTGATAATCTCAATCATTTCGTTAGTATCTTCTGCATAGATAGCTCTGTTTAATGGTAAGCCACACATCTTTCCTTCCTCGTTACAAATGATTGCAATGTCATCTGCATATGGCATATACTCTTCGATTTGACCGCCTACAAGTTCCTGCATAGCCTCCAGTTTATTCTCTATGCTTACAGACTTCGCAAGCTTTCCTTCCTGCACTAAAACAACTTTTATCTGCTCATCATGTGTCCTGTCTATGGTAAGTTCAGGACTAAAATCGACTCTTGTAAATCCAAAATTGTTACAAAAATAAAAGCCTTCATCGACATTTAGATCATCAACCACCTCTACAATATCCGAAACAGAAAGTGAGTGTCCGTGATGATTTTCTACAGGCTTTGTGTTAAATAAAACATAAATATCTTCAAGTGTTTTGCAATCAACCTTACCCGAAAACACCTTGTCGTAAATCTCACAATCAACATCAGGATCGCCCTGATATTTTTCTAAATGCTGTAAATCCATAAACAACACACGGTTCTTATCTCTGTCTGAATTAACCTGATAAATGTTAATTTCCATTATCTTTCTTCACTCCTCTCAATGATTTTTCTGTTGTAAATTTTGTTTTTAAAACAAAGAAAGTCGTTAAAATCTTTACCACTTGGTGGCGGAGAATTAACGACTTCGTATTGATTATTAAGTTTGTTTTTCAGTGCTGTTGCTGCCTGTTTTCCTATCCTGTCATTATCAAAGTGAATATATATTCTTTTAGTTTCAGGATGTTCTGCAAGATATTTTTCAAGTGCTACGGGCACTTTGATTTTGTTAGTATCCTTGTTTGGTGAGTACACTCCTGCAAGTGAAACAAGACTCGCCTTTTTATATTCCTTGCCCTGTTGCTTAAGCAAAGTTGCGTAAGATAACAAGTCAATCGCACATTCAAAGATGTGTACATTCTCACTTCTGTTTTCATCACCCAGCCTAAAAGAATAGTGCTTATCACTTCCCGCACAATCGCCTAACAGCCTGATTTTATTTGCCGACCTGTACGATGCATATCGAGGAATATTCTCATTATCAAAACCGACAAACACTACATTATGGTAGGGAAGACTCTCAAATATTTTTCCTTTGCGGATACAATCTTTTACAATTTCTTTGTCAATTCCTCTACCACAAAGATAGCTTATTACTTTGCTATTTGTTGTACTTTTGTCAGGTAAAAGAAGTGTCTTTGGCTCATCCTTATTACGATTTTTAATATACACAGGTGGTTTCACTGCTTGTCTGCCAAGCACAGTTTCAACAGCTTCTACAAAACTCATACCACGAACTTTCACAAGGTAATCGAGGGCATTATAACCCCCGAATCCCTGTGACCACCACATCCATTTGCCATTAGATATTTTTAAACTATCGTGAGTTCTCGTGCAATAAGTATCGCTTGAAACTCTCACAAGTTCCTGTGGCTCATAGTTTTTCAGATATGTAAGCAAGTCCATTTCTCTTGCTTCAAGCACAGCTTGTGGGTCAACATAAGGCATTATGCTCACCTGCTTTCACGCTGTTTTTCTTTCATCTCTTTAACTGCTGACTTGATTTTATCATCAACAGTTTCTCTTAACTGATCCATATATGTGAGGTCATTGCTAAGCCATTCCTGATACAAAGAATCAAGCGGATACTTCTGATTATTTAAAGCCTTAGCTTCCTCCTGTGTGAAATCTGTATTTTCAAAAATAGATAGCAAATCTTCTTTGATAGTAAGTTCATAAGCTAACTCAATAATCTGTTCCGGAGTTTTTGTCTTTAACTCTGCGATAAATTTATCAAGTTCAGATTTCATTTTGTCATACAAAATTGTGTTGTAATCTTTCTTTATCATAGTTCACCTTCTTTACTTGCGTCGTGCTTTCATTTCTTTTACAGCGACATTCGCACAAAGATTAAGCGATGTTCTCATTACATCAAGACACGAAAGACTATTGTGCAACCACTCTGCGTAGATATACTCAAGTGGCTTTTCATAACAGAGAAGAGCCTCTGACTCTTCCTGAGAAAGAAATCCCTCGACAATACACGCAAGCATATCAGACTTGATAATTCTTTCGTATGAACGCTTGATTATCACATCCGTGGGAAGCTGTTTCATTTCCTCCATAAGCTGGTCATATTCATTCTCACATCGCTTTTTAAGAAGTTCCTTGTAGTTTTTACTTGTCATTTTATCATCACCTTTCCTTACCTTTTGTTCTGTTTTTATCAGGCAGATTATCACCCTCATCAGGTTCACCACCAACAATTTCGTTATCTCGCTTATCAACATCAAGCAAAGCATTAAGCTCTGCTAAACGAGCCGTTTTCTGTTTCAATTCATCCTCTTTTGAAAACGGCTTCTCAAGTTCTGTCTTTGCCGTTTCAAGCTGAGTCTTTGTATTTTCTAGGTCATTTTCTGCAAGTTCTAACTGCTTTGCAATACCATCAAGTGCATTATCCATTCGAGTGATATTACCATAAACATCAGTACCAAGTGTTACATAATGACTGTATCTGTCTTTCAAACAAACCTTGTATTCCCTTGAGAAGCTATCAAAAGACAGCTCTGTCTTAAAACCTCTATATTCACCAAGAGGTGTTGCATCAGACTGAGTTTTAGTCTTACAAGCTTCAAGTAATAACAAACCAGCTTGCTCTTTATCGGATACAAACTTGTCTCCGATTTTCATGCCGACAAACTCATCTGCTGTAGATTTAGGGTTATTTTTTGCAAGTTTTATATCAGACTTCAAGCAATCAATTCTGCCTGTTAATCGGTTAATTTCCTGTGGATAAAACTTTATAATCTTATCTTCAAGAGCATATTTTTCTGACAGATAGTTAGATTTTAAAAGTTGCAGTTTCTGTACCTGAATATCCAAATCCATCTTCTCTTTGATGTAAGGATTTCCTGTTGCAAGCATTTTTATCTCTGCATATGAGAGTGCTGTTTCATCAATGTCCTCGGCAGAACGCACCGGAGATTTGCTCGTCATAATCTGAGAAGAAAACTTCTGCTTACCCTCAACTAGCTGATAAAGATAAGCATCAAAGGTTTCCTCCGTAACATAACGGAATATCTCAACTTCCTTATTTTCATTACCCTGACGGATAATTCTTCCCGACCTTTGCTCCAAATCTGATGGTCGCCAAGGACAATCAAGGTCGTGCAATGCAACGAGTTTGTCCTGAACATTTGTGCCTGCACCCATCTTTTGTGTTGAACCAAGTAACACTCTTACATCACCCTTTCGGGTTTTAGCAAACAGTTCTTGTTTCTTTGCTTCGGTATTGGCATCGTGTATAAAGCAAACCTCACTTTCAGGAACACCACGCTCAATTAGCTTTCTGCGAATATCTGTATATACTGAAAATTCTGTTTCATTTTTCGGAGTAGACAGGTCACAGAAAACAAGCTGTGCAGACTTTTTATCTGCTGTTTCCTGCCATATTCTGTAAATGTTATCGACACAAGCATTAACCTTACTCCCCTCAAAATCAGGTGACATTGGGTTAATCATTCGCTGGTCAAGAGCAAGCTTTCTACCGTCATTTGTAATTTTCAGCATATTATCAGTGCTTGGGTCCACACTGCCAGCCCTTACTTTTTCGGCTCTCTCACCAAGTCCTTTTACCATATCTTTTTGCAATTCAGATGGTTTAACAGCGACATTGTGATAATGAGCCTGTGGAACAGGGAGCTTTAACATATCAGCTGTTTGTATGTCTGCAACTTCTTTAAACATAGCCATAAGCTCAGGCAAGTTATAGAATTTTGCAAATCGTGTTTTCTGACGATAACCTGAACCTTCAGGTGTAAGTTCAACAGCTGAAATAGTTTCGCCAAAGGTTGAAGCCCAACTATCAAAGTTTTGCAAACCATTATTAACAAGGGTTTCATACTGCAAATAACGTTGTATAGTGTAAAGCTCAACCATACTATTTGAGATAGGTGTACCTGTAGCAAATACAGTTCCTCGTCCGCCTGTTACTTCATCGAGATACTGACATTTCATAAACAAGTCAGAAGATTTTTGTGCTTCCGTCTGTGCAATACCACTTACATTACGCATCTTTGTATATAAGAAAAGATTTTTATAATAATGGCTCTCATCTACAAATAAGCGGTCAACACCCAACTCTTCAAAGGTAACGACATCATCTTTACGGCTCTGGTCATTTAATTTATTAAGCTTTACCTGTAATGACTTTCGTGTTCTTTCAAGCTGTTTTACAGAAAATCTATCACCTCGATTTTGTTTTAGCTCATTGATACCTGACAGAATTTCATCCATCTGTCTTTCAAGAATAAGCTTCTGTCTTTCGACACTCATAGGGATTTTCTCAAACTGAGAATGACCGATAATAATCGCATCATAATCACCTGTTGCAATTCGTCCGCAAAAACGTTTTCGGTTTTTCTTTTCAAAATCCTTCTTTGTAGCAACAAGTATATTTGCCGCAGGATACAACTGTAAAAACTCAGCCGCCCACTGCTCAGTAAGATGATTAGGCACAACAAAAAGCGACTTGTTACATAATCCAAGTCGCTTCGATTCCATTGCCGCAGACACCATTTCAAAAGTCTTGCCGGCGCCCACTGCGTGTGCAAGTAAGGTGTTTCCTCCGTAAAGAATATGTGCTACTGCGTTCTTTTGATGTGTCCTCAAATTGATTTCAGGATTCATTCCATTAAAAGTTATATGGCTACCGTCATACTCACGAGGACGAGTACTATTGAATTTTTCGTTGTAAAGCTCGCATAACTTATATCGTCTGTCAGGGTCTTTCCATATCCAATCCTGAAAAGCCTGTTTGATAAGTTCCTGCTTTGATACAGCAATCGCTGTTTCTTTTTTGTTAAGTACAGCCTTGCGATTTCCGTTTTCATCTTCAATATAATCAAAGATACGAACATCACGAAGATTAAGTGTTTCTTCAATAATTTTATATCCGTTTATTCTTCCTGTACCATAGGTCTGATATGCCTTGATATTGCTTTTATCTAAAGACTTACCCTCGATATTCCATTCGTTAGTAAGTGCAGAATAGTGCAACTTGATACTGTATCTTTTGTAGTAAGGTGTATCAAGTGTTTCAAAGATAAACTGTTGAATCATTTCAGGTGGCACCCAAGTAGCACCAAGTCTCACTGAAATCTCACTCGCAGTTAAGTCCTTTGGCTGAACTTTCTGGAGTGCTTCAACATTGATGTTATAGTCATCTGGATATAGCTTTGCAGAGTTTTTAGCAATACGGAGCTTATCTCTCACATTACCTGAAAGATATTCATCAGCCATAAGATACTTCTCTGTATTCATATTTCCGTATTCGTGTAAAGGATTTAAGAATATAACACCCTGCAACTCTGTAAACAACTCTTGCTCTGTTTTGCCTGTGAGCTTACACATATAAGCCATATCAATTTTTGCTTTTTCTGCTATTGATACCGCAAGAGCTTCCGAAGCTGTATCAACAGAGGTAACAGGAATATGAGGTTTGATTGTACGCTTAAAAAACATATCTGCTTTGCGTTCAAGCTCACCTTCGTTATTTATAACCTCTAAGGCTGACACTAAAGAATACGAACTATCCTGAGAGAAAGCAGAAGTATTTGCTCTACTGTTTATCAATCCGTATTTCTTTGTGAAATCATCATACAACTTATTAAGGTTTTTCTGCTCTTCCTTAATAGCTTCGTCAGGATAATTTTCGGTTTGCAACTCAATCAACTGACGAACAGAATCACGAATTTTTATTAAGCCTTTAATTCTGTTTTCAGCTGTAGCTGACATATCTACAGGTGTCATTCGTGAGTTTTCTCTGAAATAAATTGTATCGTCCACAACTGTGTAAGAGTAGTTTCTCACATTAGGGTCAGCAGGGATTGAATTATCTTCTTCGGAAAGTTCATCATCTCTTTCATACTCGGTAATCTCGCCGTGGATATTAACGATAGCTTCATCAAGCAGTTCATTAAGGTCTGCGTTTTCATAAGGCTCACATGTAAGTTCTTCACCGAACCTGCCTGATACCATCTTCATTTCACCAAGTATCATTTCGGGATGCTGGGCAAAATAGCTGTTCATTTCAAATCCATTTTCATCTTTACCAAGATGCACCCAATCAGGTTCAATATCTATAATTCGGTCACGCTTCTGTAAGAACAGAATATCCGAAACAACCTCAGTTCCAGCATTACCTTTAAAGGTGTTATTTGGAAGTCTGATTGCACCTAAAAGCTCTGCTCTCTGTGCAATATATTTTCTGACCGCTGAGTTTTTCTTATCCATTGTACCCTTTGAAGTTACAAGAGCCATTACACCACCGGGGCGAAGCTTATCAAGTGACTTGGCAAAGAAGTAGTCGTGGATTAAAAAGTTATTCTTATCATACCTTTTGTCGGCAACCTTAAAGTCACCAAAAGGCACATTACCAACTACTGCGTCAAAAAAGCTGTCAGGAATACTTGCTTCCTCAAATGGCTGTGGTGCTATTGATGTTTTCTGATACAACTGCTGTGCTATACCAGCCGAAATCTTATCAATCTCAACACCATAAACTCTGCTGTTTTCCATTGACTCAGGTAACATACCAATGAAATTACCAATACCACACGAAGGCTCTAAAATGTTACCTTCTTTAAAGCCCATACGCTCCATAGTTTTGTAAATAGCTGAAATAACTTGCGGTGGGGTATAGAAAGCTGTAAGGGTACTTTCTTTTGCTGATTTGTATTCTTCGGGCGATAGTAACCCATATAACTCTACAAATTCATCTGCCCAAGCTGAATTTTCTTCATCAAAGGCTTCGGGAATACCGCCCCAACCAACATACTGTGCAAGTTTCTGTTGCTCTTCTGCTGTTGCGAATCTGTTTTCAAACTCACACTCTTTTAATATTCGTATTGCCTCAACATTTCGTTTGTAACGAGCCTTTTTACCTACTTCATCAAGTGTAAAGTTTTTGAGGTCAAAAGTGTTACGTTCAGCCATAGGAACATCAGGATGCAAGTCGAAGGTTTGTGTTCTTTTCTTTGCAGATTTCTCCCATACAGGGATTATTTTTTCTTCTGGTGTCTGTTGAGTTTCTAACTCGTTGCGTACAAACTCAACCTTTTCAACTCTTGAAATCGGGAATCCATTAGCATTTTCAAATGTAATATCACGAAGTGATACATCACCGAATTTGCTTACTTTTTCGACTTCAAAGTTACGGTCATCTAAAGTCAGCTTCTTACCTATAAGGTCAGAATTATCTGTGTCTTCCTGTATGTTTTCCTGTTCATACTCTTTGGTTTCAAACTCAAGAATCTCAAAACTTTTAAGTGGTTTCGGAAGATTATCTACAAAGTCGTGAGGTACAACCTCGCCCTGTGCATCTTTATAAAGCACTAATCCCATTGTTTCAAAAGGACTATCGTTTATTAAATCTCTTCTAAGACTTGTAGGATTAACATACTCAATAGAGTTTGTAATCTCTCCGTTTGCATTATAGTAATCAATTCTGCCAACAGGATATGAGTTAATAGGCTCGTGTTTTCTATCAGAGTTTAGATTGACAACCTTTTCGTTATCATCAGTCGCTACTGCAACATCATAACCTCTGTCAAGAAGCATATCTGTATATGTTTCAAGCAGTTTATTTGAAAAGCCACACATAGGAAGTCTTTCATCATCATTACTGCGACTTGTTAAGGTTAAGCTGAGAGCCTCTGCAACCTTTGGTGCATCATCGTCCATAACTTCAAAAAACTCACCAACCTGGAAGAGTAAAATTCTATCAGCATTTTCAGCTTTAAGCTCACGATACTGCTCTACGATAGATTTGTTTTCCGTATCTTTTGATTTCGTTTCTTCTGCTTTATCGATAGCCTTTTCAACCACCACTTTAAGATGGTCATTCATAGGATTTTCCTTGACCTTAGCATCAAACTCAGCTCTTGGCATTTCGGTATTAAATAGAGGAAATTTGCTATCAAACAATGTTACCCTGTTATCATCAAAAGAAGTTATTTCATACTCACTTGCACCGATATATACCTTATCACCAAGATGATATTGATACTCATATTCCTTGGGTTCTTCGGGAGCTTTTGAAAGTAATTCTCTACGCTCTCGTTCAATAGCTATTTCAGCACGTCTGCGTTCCTGTTCTTCAAGCCACTGAGGATAGTATGCCTTTTCTTTAGGGTTAAGGTATCTGTCGAGTTTTATAAGCTCACTAAGTCGTTTTTCGACTTGTGGCCATGATAAAACTATTTTGGGTGCATCACTACCTAAACCTTTGGAAAGACGTATGCCTTTACCATCGTGCATTTCGTCTATTCCTGTGCCTGTGATTATAGGATATGAACCACCCCAGCCATATTCATTTTTAAGAAAAGTTACGTTCTCCTTTTTAGAAAGTGACTTTTGGAACTGCTCATATATCCTTAACTTACCCTCTGAAACACCACTTCCACGAGTAAGTACAGTGTCAATAATTTCCTGAGAAAAAGTAAAGACAGGAGCTTTTTGTTCTCCTGCCTCGTTTAAAAAATTGAGCTGACCTTCCATTGATGGCAACGGCTTCATTGTATCGGTAAGCTCTTTAAGCAATCGCATACCCTCAAAGTAACCTGCAATAACTCGCCAATCATAGTAACCTTGTTTTGTTATTTTATCGTAACTGCCCTCCCACAAATGAAGAACATTCTGATATGTTTTGTATCCCATTCTTCTTCCATCAGGAACAGTTATCTCCGTTAGGTCATTGTTAAAAATACTCTTGATATATTCTGTCTGTTCGCTTCTATCTCGAACATTTTCATAATAATCAACAATTTCTGATTTTGAAGCTTTAAGATAAGGTGTGTTAAGAAGTATAGCCTTTATATCGCTATCGCTGTGAAGAAAAGCTATACTTCTATCCTCATTCTTACGGTCAAAATATTCTAACTGAATATCACTTCCGCTTTCACGATTTCCTGAACTCTGTTCCTCAGATTGTTCATTCTGCCTACCCAAGTCATCATATCCTGTGCTTTCAGCTCTTCGGTCAAGCCCTCCTGAGCTGACATCTGCTTCATCAGAGTTTCTTCCATCTGCAATGCTCTCTGCTGTACTTCTGACAGATGGTTCGTCAGTGTTCCGCTGGTCAGGTAGTTGTAATAGATTATCTTGTGATGATTCAGAAGATAATTCTTCCTCATCTGTGCGTACACTCCGAGTTCCACTTTCGGCTGTTCCGGTAGTGTCAGATTCGGGAGATTGTAATCGCCCTGCATTGTGTAAGTCAATTCTGCCATTGTCATAACTCCTTTCGGTTTCGTTTTCACTTTTATTGTAATCACTTTCTTTATTCTGGACAATTGTGCGATTTTCTTTTTGCAGAGATAAAATAGTCTTTGCAATTTCAGCAAGTCCCATTTCTGCTATATCACTTGTAGCAAAGCCAAGAGCATTCAGAGTTGCTCTTGTGTTGAAATTTACAATGTCTCTAAAATCGTCAGGCTCAAAATATTGTTCGGCATCTAGTCCAAGTCGTGACATAATCATATAAGCCACACTGTTTGTAACAAGCTGGCGATACATAACACCAACAGCTTCTTCAGATAACCCTTCTAAAAAGCTATCCTCAACAGTAGTAATCAAATCTCCTACATAGTCAGGGATATTATCTTCGCAAGCATTTTGTGCCGCACTAAATATTGCTTCTTCAAGTGTTGCCTTATTATCAAGCATACCGAAGTTGTTATCAAGTGTATCTATAATCTCCTCTGTGTACTCTTCTTTCATATTCCACAAAGGAATAGGACGAGAACCACTGCTCTCATGGGTGTCTGATATATCAAAATAATGAAGTAATCTCTGAGTTGAACCATCGAGCTTTTCAAATACTGCAATACCTTTAGCTCCACGATTAACCCATCTGCCAAAATGTTTATTCCATCTTTCTATCTCAAGAACAGCAGTTGCTTCCGGCTTTTGAGCGTAAATCAAAAGTTGTTCATCAAATCTCAGCCTGTAATTATAACAAGCTGTTTTAAGAAAACTTGTCCAATTCTCAGGCGAAGATACTTTCGATACTGTATCATCATAAAGATTATTGATTAGGTCAAATTTTCTTGCCATTAAAGCACCTCCTATCTTTTATTCGCTTAATGTCAAGTATGGGATTATTCACAGTAATCAAATATCAGCTTACCCAATGGATTCACCTCGGAAAGTCCAAGAACATCTAAAGCGGTGTTGCCTATACTGAAAACAATCTCATCCATATATTCAATTTCGTCGCACTCCATCTCAACATCTTCAAAAAAGCACTGAATAAGACTAAGAGGTGCATCTGCTTTAAGACCAAAATACGCTGAATATTTTGCTCGTTCACGGTCAACCCCATAAGAAAACAGGTCTCCGTCTTTATTCACATACCATTCTACGAGGTCAAAGGTTTCATCTTCAAAGCAATCCGCTAAATTACCTGAATCAATCACTCTTACTTTTCTTGAAGAGTCGTTATGTATTAAGTCCTCGAATATATCAATAACAAGAATTGGCTTTACAAAGTTTATCTTGTTGAGCCTGTCTTTTATGTTTTCAAGCTTATTAAATTGACATCGAATCTCTTCAACTGTAAGCGGGTCTTCTGTAATGTTGTCGTAGTTTTCGCTGATTTCCCTTCTTAATTCATAGTCGGGCTTTCGGTTTATAGTTGACCAAATAATTGTGCGGTCATTATTCGTTGTCTGTATCATTCTTTTTACCTCCTAAATATGAGTAGAGCTTATTGCTCTTTATATATGTCTGCAACTCAGTTATGATGGACATATCCTGAATCGTTATATTTTTAATCTGTAAAATGCTTTGAAGATTTAAGGCAAGTAACTCTTTTTCAGTGTTTATGCCTGCTTCAAAAAGCTTTGTCAAAACCTTTGTTTTCTGTGCGGTTGTGAAGTTTGAGTTATTAGCACTCATTCACCAAAGCCTCCTTACCTTTTGCATAATTTCGATAGACTGTGATACATCTACTGCGTTTTCTTCGCATTTCAGGACTGCACCCAAGTTCAGGATGCTTTGCCTGAATTTTCTGTCTTGTTCTTCTGACACTCTCAAAGCTCGGACAACCAAGCTCACGATAGTTATAAATAAACTCTTTGAATGAAATCTCTGTTATATGATGTGTCTTATAAAAACACTCCTGACACACTATAAAGTACAGCTTCATATCATCGTCACGAGCTTCGGGATGATTTGTTAAAACGGTTTTCACTCTCTTCTCAAGAGTTTCAAGTTTAATCATTTTGCCTCCCATAAAAGAAAGGCGACTTTAACATAAAAGCCGCCCTTGTCTTTCCTTATTTCTTTTTGTTGTGTTTCCTTATCTGTAAAAAGATAAAACCTCCTGCGATAAACAAGAGAAGTGCTATCGCAACAATCGTTTTCATCAAGCTGCCTCCTTACCTTTTCTCTTTTTAAGAGCTAAAACCACACAAGCGATTACACCTGAAAGAGAAGCACCTGCTATTGCATAAACAGGAAGCATATTTCTGTTATCACCTGTCTTTGGTGTTTTAATTTTTTCGTTGTGCATCTTCACCTCAGAGGTTTTGTCAAACTCAATTTCAACGCTCGTATCTTCAGGAAGAATATATCCTGCTGATGCTTCGTCATTCACCTCAGACACTACATACTTACCAATACGTAAGCCTTCAACAAGAATTTCACCGTTTTTATCAGTCTTGAAAGTTTCATCGTAATTCTCGCCTACAATTCTGAACGAAAAGCCCTCAAGTTTCTTATCTGATGATGTCTTAACAATTTTAAGTGAACCTTTCATAGCTTCATTGATAAAGCCTACACCTGCTTTGTTTTCTACTTTATAGGTTTCACCATCTGTATCAATAAACACAGAATATGCGTTTTCATCAAGAACAAGACCATCTGGTGCAGTTTTCTCTTTTACAAGATAGTGACCATAAACAAGGTCTTTCATTTCGTAAATGCCTGTATCAGTTTCTTTGATTAAGTCAATAAGCACATCTTCTTCATCAAGCTGACCATTACCATCTTTATCTTCGTAAAGCTCAAATTCTGCTCCTGTCAACTTGTTTTCAGGGTAGTCCTTATCAACCTTTTCCAAGATAATATTTCCTCTGATAAATTCATTCACAATCTCAATTTCAACAACCGCATCATCCTTGTCAATAACAACAGGATATACTGTTTTGCTCAACACAAAACCTGTAGGCTGTTCAATCTCACGAACATACCAAGTGCCATAAGGAATATCGGCAAAAGAAAAACTACCATCATCTGCGGATGTGGTAGTCATCAAAGCATTTTCAGTTGTAAATTCACCCTCTGCATTTTTGAAAAGACCGATAACTGCACCGCCAAGTGGCTTGCCGTTTTCATCGACCTTTTTGCCTGATACAGAACCATAGATAAGCTCGTTAATAATCGGCTCTCTATTATTCACTACATTTTCAATGACATCCACTTTCTCTCCCTGATACTTAAATTCAAACTCATACTTAGTATCATCTAAGATGTAATGCTCATCAGTTGAAATCTCTTTGACATAATACTTACCAAAAGGTAAATCGGTGTTGAAAATACCATTGCCATTCTCATCAAGATGGATAATCTCAATAAGACCATCAGCAGGGATACTTACTCCGCTTGCTGATACAAGCTCCTCACAAGCGTAAAGACCAAAGGTAATATTCTTAATTTCGTCATTGTTGCCGATTCCAAAAAGTTCGTTATTTTCAATGTCCTTAAAAAGACTAACCTTTATTTTCTGTCTGTCGTTATTAAATACTGTTTCTGTTTCGGTCAGTAAAACATTCTGACCTGCATAGACAAGCTCTACTGTCTGCTTATTACTGTTGTTTACCATACCATAAGGAGCTTTAGTTTCAGTAATTTCATACTTACCAAGATAAAGTTCCTTACTTTCGGCAACACCATTCTTATCTGTTGTTATAGTATCAACTACAGTACCCTTCTTGTAGCGTACTGTACCGTCACCTGTAGTAATATCCTCGGCTGCTTTAATAACAAAGGTTGCACCCTTGTGTCCTGTTACATCATAAACAGGCTGATAAATAACAGGCAGTTCCTTTCCGTTGGAATCCATACCGCCTACTACATTAACACCTACAAAGGCTTCGCCGTGCTTTTCGACAGTTATTGTACCTTTCTGAGCAACATTAGCTTTTGTGAGTTTAACCACTGTAACACCACTTTCTTCTGTTGAGTTTTCCTTAGTTACATCAAATGTTAGGGGTGTACTGTCAAGGATGTAACCCTGTGGTGCCTGTACCTCGACAAGCTGATAACCTGTACCATATTCTAACTTTTCTGGAGTAATAAGATAACCCTCATCATCAGTATAGAATACATCTACTGTTTCAGGAGTAGGATATGTAAATGTCATACTTACCTTTTCACCCTTCGGATTGTAAATCTCAAATCCTGCACCACTATATTTGATAGCTTTACCTGTTTCAGCATCCACCTTTACTACTTTGATATAGCTTTCAAAAACAGCATCGTTAATTAAGTATTTATAAGTCTTGCTGTCCTCACAAACAAACACATCAAAGTCGTTTATATATTCTCTGCCGGGTAATGATTTTGTCTGATGTACTGTATATGTACCATAAGGCAGAAGCTTAGTTTTACCAAAGCCATACTCATCTGTAACGATAATATCTTTTTCGTCTGTATCGGCATTTTCAAAACTACCTGCTGACTTTAAATAGACCTGAAATTCTGCACCTACTTCTGGTGTTTCAATCTTTGTTTCTCCGTTATCTGTATGTTTGATAATGGAAACATCGCCCTTGATTACCTGCTCAGTTACATCCATAGAAATAGGATTATGTTCTACTGTGTATTTAACAGGTTCAGCACCTACCTTATGAGGTGTGGCATCAAGAAGATAACCTTCGGATGGCTCAATCTCCCTGATTGTCCAATTATCACCACAAACATATTCTTTTGTAGTAAATGAACCGTTCTTATCTGTTGTATATGTATCCACAAGCTCTTCGCTGTTGTAGATACCATACTTTGCACCTGCAAGAGTGCCGTCACCCTGAGCTACTGTTTTTTCAACATCTGTCTTTTTAACTGTTACAGTAAACTTCTTGAGGACATTTACAAATTCTCTTTTAGTTGCCTTATCCCATTCAATCGTTGCTGTCTGTGATTTAGGAACAACATAGCGGATATTTGTATCAACTTCCTCTAATGTGTAAGCAGTATCACCGCTTACGAGAATGTCCTTAAACGTGGCAACACCCTTGGCATTGGTGGATGCATATTCGTCAACTTTCTGACCAGATAAAGAATTTCCGTAAAGGTGAAATCGAACTCCCTCATTGTATCCATCTTCAGAAGATTTAATAACTTCAAGTGAACCTCTTTTAAGCACATTGCTAAAACTGACAGATGCAGTTTTTCCGCTTTCAACGGTTACGCTCTGTGATTTCTGTGTTTCATACTTATCTTTTACAACTTCTGTAACTGTGTAAGTACCAGGAACGAGGTCATCAATCTGAAACTCACCCTTTGAATTTGTTTTAGCAGTCTTACTGTAACCATTCGGACCTGAGATGTTAAATGTTACATCGCTAACTTCTCCATCATCAGATGTCTTAACAAGCTTCAAACTACCTGTGCTTGTTTTAACTGCTAAGTATGCTGTTGTAGTTTCTGTATCCGACTGAACACCTGTAACTACATCCTGCTTAGAACTTGAACCAAAAGCAATAAGTGTTGTAGTAACCTTTGGCATATTTCTTGTTGCACTAATAACTACATCTTCATCTAAAGGCTTACTTGATGTCAATGTGAGCTTACTGCCCGACGCAGAAACCTTAACACCCTCAGCAGTTTTAAATGTGTATTCAGACAAAACTTTATTGCTGTCAGTTAAAGTAAGTGTGTATGTACCATCTTTGAATACAAGTTCATTTGTATTCTTACTTGCCTTTGCAGAAGTGTCATAAGCAAAGCTCGGCATTTTCTTGTAATTGTTCAGCTTTTCGGCAATTTTGTTGTAGTTAGTCTTTACATTTGGGTTTGCACCGCCTGATGTAATACCATCAATAAACTTACTGTCGTTAAGCTTAAAAGTTGAAGCATCACGACAGCCTGATACAAAGTCCCAGACCATAAGCTGTGTAGCAATCCACTTCTGACCATCTGTACCTACAAGGTCTTTTGAACTGCCTGACTTACCGAAAAGAAGAGCAAGATTAATTGCTTTTCGCTGAGCTTTTGAAAGTGAATTCCAAGCCGCTGAAGCATCCTGTGTTAAGGTATCCCCCGAATAAAGAGAATGACCGGGCTGAATACAATACGCATCTTTACCATCAGCATAAATTCTGCACAGTTCTTCACCTACGACACCAACACAGTAGCCGTCATTTGTTGTTTCTTTGACATACGTGATAATATTACCGCTCGTATCATAGCAGTAATCATAAGTGATTGTTACCTCTTTTGAAGCCGCACCAACCGAAAGAGGAACAGCTAAAATAGTAGAAATCAGTGTAACAAGTGCAAGAGCAATCGCTGTTACTCTTTTTGCACCTTTCTTTTTAAAAATCTTTTTCATCATTTTACCTCCATTGTTTTTAGTTTAGTTGTGTTTTCTGACTTACTCTTATAGAAAGTTAAATATTAGTAGATAGTTATAGTATTAAGAGATATTCTTTCTTTTCGGTAAGTACAGATAGTTTAATTAGGGTTAGGGTGTGGGAAAGGGATTTAAAAATCATCTGCCACGCTCCGAACGATTTTTGAGATACTTGCTGTAATGCTCAATGGCTTTACAAATGTACTCCTCCGTCTTGTTAAGCGGAACGGAGTCAGGTATCAACTTGCGTACTCTGTCTGCTTTTAAAACAATTCGTTCCTGCTGATTAGGTTTCATCTCTGACATAATCGCTGTAATTGCTTCTGTTTCCAATTCACCCTTTTCGGACAATTTTCTCATTCTGATTGTCTGGTCGTGAGACGGTGTGCAATCATTAACTTCGATTTCCTGTAGCACATCATACTGTTCATCCTCACTCAAATATGACAGCTCTACAGCAGGTCGCATTTTGATTTTACCTTCATCAACCATTTCAAGAAGTTCAGGTATGAGATTTGTTAAACGGATATATCTACGAATTTGCTCTCTACTTTCACCAACCTCGTTACCAAACTTTTCGTTTGTCCTCAACTTCGACTCCACTGGTGTCGAAGTTAAATCACTACGCTTACCTTGTCTGTTCATAGCTTCAAGTCGCATTTTATACGCAAAGGCTTTCTCACTTGGTAAGATAGTAGTTCTTTGGAAGTTACTCTCAACCATATACATAATGGCTTCATCACGAGTTAAATCCTTAACCTCACTCCTGAGAGTAGTTAGTCCTGCAAGCTCACAAGCTCTCTTTCGTCTATGACCGCTTACAAGCTCATATCTTCCGTCATCCTTTTGTCTTAAAACAGCAGGAGTTAATACTCCTCGTTCCTTAATGCTTTCTGCAAGCTGTAACATATCCTCATCATCTTTTACTTTATATGGATGATCAGGAAAATCATCAATCAACTCAAGCGGTATATCCCTTATCTTGTCGAGCTTTTCATATTCTCGTTCCTGTTGAGTTGAGAATAAACTATCGAGCGTCGGAAGAGTGAAGTCGCTCTTTTTCTTTGCCACCGCTTAACACCTCCTTTGTGAAATTGGTGTAGGCAACAGACACCTTGCTATTAGGTTCATACTCATAAATACTTTTACCTTTTGATGTAACCTCTGCGGCTTTAACTGCTATCGGTATTTTTGTTTTATATGTTTTTATCACCGAACCGAAATTCTTTTTAATAGCTTCTGCCGTACTCCTTGCAAGATTTGTTCTGTTATCTACAAGAGTGAGTAAAACTCCGTCCACATTTAAATCAGGATTGGTATGTGCTTTAACTTTAGAGACTGTTTGCAAAAGCTGTGTCATAGCTCTGGCAGGCAAATATTGTGCCTGTACAGGAATAATTACACTATCTGCTGCTGTTAAAGCATTAAGTGTCAACATACCAAGAGAAGGTCTGCAATCAATCAGAATATAGTCATAGTCTGATTTGACCTTACTTAAATAGGTTTTTAATATATTCTCTCTGCTCATTGCTGTAACCAAGTACATTTCCAAAGCCTCTAAATCAAGATTTGCAGGTACAAGGTCTACACCTTCTCGATGAGTAATAATACCCTCATAAGCATCTGTATTGCTGTCACGAATGACATCAGCTAACTTATCCGAAAGAGTTATAGGCAACTTGTCTGCTTCTTGAAAACCAAGGCACAAGGTTAAATCTCCCTGTGGGTCACAATCCACAAGTAAAACTCGCTTTCCTGATTTAGCTAAACCAATTCCCAAATTCATTGTTGTCGTTGTTTTACCAACTCCGCCCTTCTGATTGCAAATAGCAATCGTCTTACAGTCAGGCATAAAAATCCTCCTTTCAGTTTATTCACAGCCGTACTGTAAAACGGCTATGTAACTTTCCGCAATATTTGTCCTCGACACCCCTGCGGCAAGCCTGCTGGCTTTTACGGGAAGTTCTTCAAGCACCTGACTGCTATCAGGTTCATAGGACTTTAACCTCCGTCGGGTTCTCCGACAGCTCCGTAGAGAAGTATCATTATTTCTTGTGCAGGTCATCGCCATATCGGAAGCAATCCGATAATCACAGACGGAGTTATCGCTCACAACTTACTGAGTTGGTCTTGGCGTACCGCTGTAGTAGCTTTGCATTTCTGCTTACACAAGTAATGTACTTGAAGAAATGATATTCAATTTTCAAGGTCCGTGAAATGATTGTTTTCGATTTGTTTTGAAATTAACCCTTTCACCTATACCCAATGGGAGAGCACTTTTTTTAAGTGTTTTTTGAAAATTTTTTAAAAAAATCAAAAAAATTCCGTTTATCACAAAAATCACGTGATAAACGGAGTCTCTTTTGTTCATAATTTCTTCAGTTTTTTCTTCTTACATTTACCGATTTTTATAATAAGGTCATCTACTGCATCAGTATATCTACCTTGTTCTTGTAATTTATTCTTTGATTCAACTAACTGCTTAATCAATTCACTATACTCTTTATATGTTAAATAAACGTGATAATATTTACTTCTCATTATGTGCCTCCGTTATTGTGATTTTCTCCATTCAAAAAACTTTCTTCTTATAAAAGCTACATCCTCATTTACATCAGAGGATATAAATATATGTTTATTCCTAAATACCTGCTTTAACCTCAAGGCATACTCTATCTCAGTATCTTTAGGTTTATATAGGAGTTTTGTTAGATTTATACCCCTTGCCTTACACAGATGCTCTTTAACTCTCTCTATATCATCAGTACCATTAGCAGATTCTATTGCTAAATTTTCTTCAGGTACATATGTTTCAAGAGGAATACCGATAACCTTATCATAATTAAGTAAAGTGTTTAGACCTTTCATACGAGTATAAAAACCGATGATTAACTGCGGAAATACACTTCGATACTCATCTTCGCAAATAACACAGCCTTTCTCCTCAATAGTACGCTCATATATTTTCGCTTTCCAAGAATGTCCGTTAGAACACCTCCACCATACACTTCTCATTGAGTTTCTTGATATTTTTGTCGGTAAAACTTCCTTATTCAATTCATAATCCCATTCGCTTAACAAATACTTGTCTGTGGTTGCTAAATCATTATATCCTGTGAGAACTTTTCTATCCGAACATACAGGACAAGTAGTGCCTTTTATTCGTGAAGCTACAACAGATTTCCACTCGTGTCCACACTCCTTGCATTTCCACCAAACATTTTTGCGTGATTTCTCATTTATCATATCTGATGTTAATGGCAAATTCCTATCTGACCATTCTTCTACTAATTCAGGGTGAGTAGTTGCAAGGTCATTAAAACCTTTTAATAATATATGCCCATTGCAATATGGACATTTACTTCCATTAGAACGAGTTGGTATTAAAGCATACCATTCATGACCTTTACTACACTTCCACCAAACTTTCTGATTAGAATAAGCTGTAACCATTGTCGGCTTTAAAGGATAGTTCCTTTCAGACCATTCAGCTGCTACTTTTGGGAATTGTGATGCAAGATCATTAAATCCAATAAGAACCTTATTGTTAGAACAATAAGGACACCCTGTATGATTTATAGCTCGGCTTTTAACACTAGCCTCCCACTCGTGACCAAGCTTACATTTCCAAATTATCTTCTTATGGGAGCCAATTGATACCTCTGTAGGCTTCAATATATTCTTATCTGACCACTCTTTAACAAGCTCAGGCTTTAAGGTTGCTAAATCATTAATGCCCTTAACAACTCTTTTGCCTGAACAGATAGGACATTTCTCTCCGGATGATCGACTTTTCACACTGGCTTGCCACTCGTGACCACATGAACCTTTCCACCAAACATTCTTATTTGAACCAAATGTAATGTTGTCAGGTGTAATAGGATAGTTTTTATCTGACCATTCAGATATAAGTTCGGGATGCACACTCGCTAAACTATTCATCATAGCTAATCCACTCCTTCCTGTGCAATTACATTATATTAAGTAAATGAATTTTTTTGTAGTTTGCGAATAGGCATAAAAAAAGACCCTAAGAGAAATAACTCTCTTAGGGTCTGAATGTTTGATGATGCAAAAATTATTCGATTTTTAAGCCCTTGCACGAAACTCTGCATAAAATGGTGTAAGTTTGGTGTAAGGTGTAAGTTTTTACAGTTTTTATAGCCTCAAAAAACCGCATAAACACAGGTTTTTTAAGCTAATTACTTTTCAATTGGTTTCATTGTTGGGAAGAGGATAACGTCACGAATAGATGCTGAGTCTGTGAGGAGCATAACGAGTCTGTCGATACCGATACCTACACCGCCTGTTGGTGGCATACCGTACTCGAGTGATGTAACAAAATCGTCGTCCATCATATTAGCCTCATCGTCACCTGCTTCTCTGAGCATGAGCTGGTGCTCAAAACGCTTCTTCTGGTCGATTGGGTCGTTAAGCTCTGTGTATGCGTTAGCAAGCTCACCGATCTTACAGAAAAGCTCAAAACGCTCAACAAGCTCAGGCTTGTCCTGCTTACGCTTTGTGAGAGGTGAAACCTCAACTGGGTAGTCACATACGAATGTAGGCTGAATGAGCTTGTCCTCAACATACTCCTCGAATGCAGTATTGAGGATGTTGCCCCATGTATCAGTAGACTTCACTTCAAGGTGAAGCTCTTTTGCAACTTCCTTAGCCTTTTCTGTATCACAGTAGAACTCGTTAAAGTCAATACCTGTGTGCTCCTTAACAGCGTCAATCATAGTTACACGCTTGAATGGAAGCGCAAGGCTGATGCTATCTCCCTGATACACAATCTGGTCAGTACCGTTAACTTCAACGCAAGCTTTATTGATGAGCTGTTCAGTTCTGTCCATCATACCATAAAGGTCTGTATATGCTTCGTAAAACTCGATACAAGTGAACTCAGGGTTATGCTTAACATCCATACCCTCGTTTCTGAAGTTTCTGCCGATTTCGTAAACTCTCTCCATACCACCAACGATGAGTCTCTTGAGGTAAAGCTCAGTAGCGATACGCATATACATATCGAGGTTGAGTGTGTTGTGGTGAGTTGTGAAAGGACGAGCAGAAGCACCGCCAGGGATAGTATTAAGAATAGGAGTCTCAACTTCGATGTAGCCATTGTTGTCGAGATACTCACGGATTGACTTGATGATAGCACTACGCTTGATGAATGTGCTCTTAACCTCTGGGTTCATGATGAGGTCAACGTAACGCTGACGGTAACGCAGGTCAGTGTTAGTAAGACCATGGTATTTCTCAGGCAGTGGGAGAAGTGACTTAGCCATGAGCTTGACAGCTTTTGCGTGGATACTGATTTCGCCCATCTGAGTCTTGAAGACAAAGCCCTTGACTTCCATGATATCGCCGATATCCCACTTTTTGAGTCCCTTGTAAACTTCTTCACCCAAATCGTCGAATTTTGCAAAAATCTGGATTTTACCACCGCGGTCGTGAAGGTCCATAAACATAACCTTGCCCTTACCACGCTTTGACATAATACGACCTGCAACACAAACATCTTTGCCCTCGAGCTCTTCGAATCTCTCAACAACCTCGCTTGACATAATGTCACGATCAGAAGTGGTAACGAGGAACGGATCCTGACCAGCTTCCTGAAGTGCGCTGAGTTTGTCACGTCTGATCTGTAAAATCTCAGATAAATTTTCCTGATTCTGATTCTTGTTCTGATTTTCTGCCATAAAAATCCCTCTTTTTCAACTTATATGAAACAAATTTAGGCGACCATTATCGGGTCGCCCAAAAAACTTATTTTGAAATCTCAAGCACCTTGAGAGCGATAACTCCAGCAGGAGCATCAACCTCAACAACATCTCCGACTTTCTTTCCGAGTAAGCCTAAACCGATAGGAGACTCGTCAGAAATCTTGCCTTCTCTTGGGTTTGACTCGCTTGAACCAACGATTTTGTATTCAAAAGTCTTGCCCATCTTGATATTTTCAACTACGATTTTTGAGCCAATGTGAATATGCTCGTTATTGTTATCGTTTTCATCGATAAGTACAGCATTCTTCAAAGTAGCCTCGATAGTTACGATTCTTGCTTCAAGAATAGCCTGCTCATTTTTTGCGTCATCGTACTCGCTGTTCTCGGATAAATCACCGTATGAACGAGCAACTTTGATTTTTTCAGCAATTTCTTTTCGTTTTTCGCCTTTTAAGAAATCAAGCTCTTCCTCGAGCTGTTTCAAGCCATCGGCTGTGAGCATAACTGGTTTAGCCATAATTTATATTTCCTTTCAATATTTGAAATAAATGTCTACACATAGATACTATTATAGCATTTCTAGGCATTATGTCAAGATTTAATGCTGATATTATCAAGCAGATTTTTGAGCGATGAAAATGTATGAACCCTGTCGTTTGTGATGCAAACACTAGGCACAAGCGAGCCTAGCTCAAACCTGTGGCCTATAGTATACAACGCACTAGCGAAATACGTCTCATCGATACACTCAGGACAAATTTTCGACAATGCACTTGAAAGCCGTACACTATAGTCAAAAATCACTTTGGAGTTTACCGAAAACTCCGGTTTTTTCGTTGTCAGTATCAGACAATCATCTTTTGTGGATATTCCCTGCGCTATACCCTCAGGTGCGATAATTATGTCGCAGTTATAAAGCGACTTTGCAGTTTTAGAAAGTCTGATAGGAGCACCTATTTCTTCAAGAAGCTCTTTTGCCACATCGCTGTACACATCTGTATTTGTGCTAACCACCACAAGAGTGTCAGTATATCGAAGAATGTATCTTGGTAACGCAGTGTGATGCGCTTTTTCATCAATCAATCCGATATTATAGTTCACCCTTTTTGATGATGCCAGAAGCGCCAGCGCTGTATTTGTACACAACCTCACTTTATATTCATCACTTTTGAATCGTTTGAACGAAAGTGTACTTGGAAGTTTCAACTTTTCATTACACAAAAGGTGATTTCTCTGTGCCCCAACCAACTTATCTATCTTTTTGTAGTTCACCTTGGAGTTTCTGTTTATGTATTTCAGATATCGCACTCTGATGTCGCCCGACTGCAAAATCTCGTCGATAAGAGAATTTGCCATAAAACATGAGAAAACTCTCAGGATTTTCGACTTATATTGTCGTTCTTTTATATCAAGAATAGTAAGCATAAAAATACCCCCTGCATAAACTATGTTTCAGTATATGCAAGGGGAATATGTTTTTATTAAAGGAATCAGTACTCGCTCATTGGGTCGTACTTGACGCCGTTGTATCTTGTTTCATAGTGGAGGTGAGCACCTGTTGAGTGGCCTGTTGAACCAACAGTACCGAGATACTGACCAGCTGAAACATAAGTACCTGTTGAAACAGCTACAGATGTAAGGTGAGCATAAACAGTCTCTTTGCCGTTGCCGTGGTTAATCCAGACATAGTTGCCGTATCCACCGCCACAACCACAAGAGTAATACTTACCCCAGTTGTGAGGACAAGAAGTACAAGTAGCAACTACTGTACCGGAAGCTGCAGCTACAACTGTCGCACCCATAATACCACCGTCAGCGATATCAAGCGCGCCGTGGTTGTAGTATCCACGCCACTCCTCGAACTTTGAAGTGAGGTTGTGGTGACCCGGAACAGGCCATACATAACCGCCACTTGCAGGTGGAGTAACAGATGGACGTGATGGAGCAGGTGGAGCTGAACCGCCCTGCTGCTGTTGTTGCTGTTGTTGCTGTTGCTGCTGAGCCTGAAGTTCTCTATAATACTCCTGAAGTTCTTCATCAAGCTGGCTGATCTGAGCCTCAGTCATAGTAAGCTGTTGCAAAACATCGTCTGACTCTTCCTGCAATGTAGCAAGAGTCTCTTCGTTTTCTTTCAAGAGAGTATTGAGCTCGTCCTGTTTAGCTTCGAGATTCTTCTTCTCGTCTTCCATCTCAACTTTGTCAGCCTCAAGCACTGCTTTTTCCTCGCTGATGAGGTCAAGCTGAGCCTGAATTTCGTTGATGAGTTCCTCATCGTGAGCTGAAACGCTCTTTACAAGCTGAACTTTGTCGAGGAAGTCTGTGAAGTCCTTTGCGCCCAGAATAATCTCAAGAGATGAAACCTCACCTGCGAGATAGATAGTCTTGATACGCTGACGGAGGACTTCCATATTCTCTTCGATTTCGATATTCTTCTGCTCAATCTGAGCTGATTTTTCATCAATCTGCTTATCAAGTGCCGAGATTTTCTCGTGGCTCACCTGAATTTCCTTTGTTACAGTTTCAACCTTGCCGACAAGAGCATCAACATACTCCTGCTGTTTTTCAACTTCGGCATTTTTCTCGTTGAGTATTGCCTCGTACTCAGCACTCTGCTGAGCGAGAGCTTCTTGCTGTTGCTTGATAGAATCGATATCTGTAGCACCTACAGACAAAATGCAACACAAAACAACTGTAAGGCAGATAATACATGATAGTATTCTTTTAATCATACGTTTCTCCTTCTTTTTTAGCAAAGCATAGTATACCCGCACTTCGCTTATTAGGTTCGGAAAAGTAAGTCAAATAATTACCAACCGAGTATTTCGTTACCCTCTTTTTTGAGATACTTGCGCATGGATAACAAGCTTCCAAGCGCGCCTACAACAACGCCTGCCGCAACAAAGGCGATGATAATATACCACATAACATTCTCAAACGGAACGTACTGGAATGGCAGAATATTCTGAACCGCATTGATGACAACATCATAAAGCACAGTAATTGCCGCAATAGATACACCCGATGAAACAAGTCCAATGATAACGCCTTCGATAACAAACGGAGTTCGAACGAAAGAGTTAGTCGCACCGACGGACTTCATAATACTGATTTCGAAACGATGCGCAAACATTGTCATACGGATGGTGTTCGAAATGATGAACAATGAAATGATAGCGAGTGCTAAAATAATCCAAAAGCTCATCATTGTGATAAGTGTGTTAAGACTTGTGAGCTTCTCAGCCACGTCTTTACGGGAGTCAACAGAGTCAACACCCTCGATTCTGATAAGTTTGTTAACAGTATCATCATAAAGAGATAAGTCCGCCATAACAACGTGATATGCGTGTGGAAGCGGGTTATCGTCACCTGACATATTGACAAAAACTTCTTCACCCAAGACATCCTTGTAAGCAAGGATAGCTTCATCCTTCGGATAAAAGTTAGCCTCAGTAATATTGTCAACTGCGCTGATAGACTTGCCTATATACACAGCTTCAAGCTCAGAAACTTCTTCATCCAGATAAACAGTAGTAACGTTGGAGTCACCGACAGAGTCAACGATAGTCGAAACGTTAACTGTGAGCATGAGCGCAGAACCTGTGAGTACAAGACAGGAAATAAGCACACCGATTGACGCAAGGCTCATCATTCTGTTTGACCAGACGTTTTTGAAGCCTTCTTTGATAAGATAGCCAAAACTACTAAAACTCATACAATATTTTCCTTTCCGACTTATATAGCGACCATGGTGTTGTCGTCTTTAGTATCGCTGACAACCCTACCGCCTTCGATTCTTACCACTCGCTTATTGAAGCTCTCAACAAGCTCGTGCTCGTGTGTAACAACAAGCACTGTAGTACCTCTTTTATTGATTTCGGAAAGAAGTTCAATAATCTCGTATGACATCTCAGGGTCGATGTTACCTGTTGGCTCGTCCGCGATAATCATAGCAGGGTTGTTAACAAGCGCACGCGCCAAACTTACTCGCTGCTGCTCACCGCCTGAAAGCTCACTTGGTTTGTTGTGAGCCTTATCCTTGAGTCCTACAAGGTCGAGAATATATGGAACTCTCTTTTTGATGGTTTTTCCTTTTTTGCCGATACAACGCATCGCAAACGCAACGTTATCGTAAACAGACATTTTGCCGATAAGTCGGAAGTCCTGGAATACGATACCCATAGTACGTCTGAGATACGGTACCTTTCTTCTTTTTAGTTTTTCAAGATGCATATCATTCACGATAATTTGACCCGAAGTAGGTGTTTCCTCGTGCATGATAAGCTTCAAAAACGTACTTTTGCCGGCACCGGATGCGCCAACAATGAAAACGAACTCACCCTTTTCAACAGTGAGGTTAACTCCGTTTAAAGCGTGTGTACCGTTAGAATATGTTTTAGAAACATTACGAAATTCAATCATATTAACCGTCCTTAAATAACCTTATTGCGCTAGTGCAAAAAACCGCAATTATGCACAAAGGCGACTTTTGGGATAACTTTATATGTTTAGAACTTTGTAGGGGTTGATGACAAGTATTTCTTAACCATTAACGCTACCTTGAATACGATAGCATCTTCAAACTCACGCAAATCAAGACCTGTGATTTTCTTGATTTTCTCAAGTCTGTATACAAGTGTGTTTCTATGAACGAAAAGCTTTCTTGATGTTTCAGAAACGTTGAGGTTATTCTCAAAGAACTTCTGAATAGTGAAAAGTGTTTCCTGGTCGAGACTCTCGATAGAACCACGCTTGAAAACTTCTCTTAAGAACATATCGCACAAAGTTGTAGGAAGCTGATAAACAAGACGAGCGATACCGAGGTTTTCGTAGCTGATGATAGTACGCTCAGTATCGAACACCTTACCAACTTCAAGAGCTACCTGAGCTTCTTTGAATGACTTTGCAAGGTCTTTGATGCCAACAACTGTTGTACCGATACCAACAACACAATGTGTATAGAATTCGGTTGATAATGTATCAACGATAGAACCTGCGAGCTTCTCGAGGTCTTTTGTTTCGATACCCTGCTTGATTTCTTTAACAAGAGTGATATCAGTCTCGTTGATATTGATAACGAAGTCCTTTGACTTGTCAGGGAAAAGGTTCTGCACGATATCAAAAGCAGAAATATCAGTTTTTGAAGTGATTTTGATAATCATACAAACACGGGATACTTCGCTGTTGAAACGCAGTTCTCTTGATTTCAAATAAATATCGCCCGGAAGAATGTTGTCAAGAATAACGTTCTTGATAAAGTTTGATCTGTCGTACTTCTCGTCATAGTACTGCTTGATTGAAGAAAGTGACACAGCAAGAAGCTGAGCATACTTCTGTGCAACATCATCGTTACCCTGGACAAAAACAGCGTATTCAGCTCTTGCAGATGAGCCAAATGACTTGAATGTATGGCCATTGATAACAAACGGAACAGTTGCAGAAAGTGTTTCTGAGTTGATGTTTTCGTTAACCTCGCCGATTCTACCAAGTTCCGAACAAGCGATGACAACTGATGTTTCATCAACAACACCAATAGTTCTGTCAATAGCATCTTTCATCTGATGAATAACGCCCTGAAATAATCTGTTAGACATAATAGCCTCCGAAAATAATAATAGTCAATTTACCGAACGATTTGGGACTTCTTCTAAAAAATCCTCGTTATCATATACATATTACACAAAAACTCTGCAAAAATCAACCTTTTTTTAAATTTTTAAGATTTTAAATGATATTTATATACAAAATTTAAACAAAATATTCATAAATATTTCACAATGGTAATTTGCACAAACGCTTCGTCACCTTGCACAAAAACACACAAAAAGCCCTTTGCAATCGGGTTTTCTCCGTTTGCAAAGGGCAAATTAAACAAAAGGTTTGTGAACACTTACAAAAGCATAAGGTTAAAATCAGCAAAATAAGCGGTTAAAATTACAATTTTGAAACTGTATGAAAAAGCTTGATTTTGCGTCAGTTTTTATCAGTTAGTGATTGTGCTTTCTGTGTCTTTGTCAAAGATGTGAATCTTCTCGAGGTCGAATGCGATTTCGATTGTGTCGCCTGGCTTAGCCTTTGATGTTGGCTCAACTCTAGCTGTGATTGGAATACCGCCGATGTTTACATAGAGGTAAATCTCAGCACCCATAAGCTCAGTAACGTCAACGTTAGCCTTGATCTTGTTTGTGCTCTTAGCGAGGAAATCAGCCTCATCGTGAACATGCTCAGGACGGATACCGAAACGAACATCCTTGCCAGCATAAGCTTCAAGACAGTTGTCCTTGTTCTTTGAGTCTGGGAGTGCGATTGTGTACTCGTCAAACTTGAGAGCGAACTTGCCGCCTTCTTTAACAAGCTTAGCGTCAACAAAGTTCATCTGTGGTGAACCGATAAAGCCAGCTACGAACTCGTTGCAAGGCATATCATAGAGGTTCTGAGGAGTATCAACCTGCTGGATGAAACCATCCTTCATAACAACGATTCTTGTACCCATTGTCATAGCCTCTGTCTGGTCATGAGTAACGTAGATGAATGTTGTACCGAGTCTCTGATAGAGCTTTGAAATCTCAGTTCTCATGTTAGCTCTGAGCTTAGCATCAAGGTTTGAGAGTGGCTCGTCAAGTAAGAATACCTTAGGATCACGAACGATAGCACGACCAAGCGCTACACGCTGTCTCTGACCACCGGAGAGAGCCTTTGGCTTTCTGTCGAGATACTCTTCAATGCCGAGGATTCTAGCAGCTTCGCCAACTCTTCTAGCAATTTCTTCCTTAGGCATCTTGCGAAGCTTAAGGCCGAAAGCCATATTATCATAAACTGTCATATGTGGATAGAGAGCATAGTTCTGGAATACCATCGCGATGTCTCTGTCCTTTGGAGCTACGTCGTTAGCGAGCATATCGCCGATGTAAAGCTCACCCTTTGAGATATCCTCAAGACCAGCAATCATACGGAGAGTTGTTGACTTACCGCAACCTGATGGACCAACGAGGATGATAAATTCCTTATCCTCAATCTCAAGGTTAAAGTCTGTAACTGCGGTTACACCGCCATCATAAATTTTGTAAATGTGTTGTAATGATACTTTTGCCATGTAAAAACCTCCAATAATAGCGTGAAACCACACGTCTAATTATATCCAGGTAGTATTGTAACACAAAATATTGAATATTACCACCTATTTTTTCACTAAATATTTGACTAAATTTTTATGTAATATTCCCATAAATAAAAATTACTGCACCAAATTTAGGCATTTTATACATTAAAAATTGCATCTTTTTCTCTATCCGTCAAAATTCGGGCTTGTCCGTAGTCTAAATTGCTATCAAGCTTTAGCGAACCTATCTGCACTCTTTCAAGCTCAACAACCGTATATGAACACACAGCGAACATCTTTTTCACCTGATGGAACTTCCCCTCGCATATTTTGACAAGAGCCTTGTTATCCTCAAGCTTTTCAGAAAATGCCTTCTGACACTCGGTACCATCAGCAAAAACTATGCCGTTTTCGAATTGTTCCTTAACGCTGTCATCGAGCTTTTTGTCGAGAGTCGCTATGTAATGCTTGTACACCTTCTTCGAAGGACTGAGCATCCTGTGAGCGAAGTCACCATCATCCGTAATAATAAGCAGACCTGTCGTATCCTTATCAAGTCTGCCCGCAGGAAAAAGATTCTTCCTGAAAAGCTCATCGGGTAGTATATCAACAACCGTGCTTGCATTTTTGTCAGAACTTGCAGAAAGCACACCTTTCGGCTTATTCATCATATAATAGACAAATTTCTGATAGTTGATCTTTTCACCGCAAATGATAATTTCATCAGCATTGGGGTCAACCTTTGCGTCGCTGTTCTTGACGATTTCGCCGTTGAGCCTGACTTCCCCTGATTTGCACAGCTTTTTTATCTCTTTTCGCGAATAGCTTGTCTGTGTTGAAATAACCTTATCAAGTCGTTCTAAAACTTTCATTTCATTCTCCTGAAAATGAATACATTGCACTTGTGTCAACACATTCGCTCAGATGTCCCCCGATAACTCTCCCTTTATATATAACCAGAAAAAGGTACCGTTTATCATCTTCCAACGAATAAATCCGTAGCATACACTCTTTACCTTTATAATTCGAAAGGTCAAGTCCGTGCTTTTTTTGAAGCTCATTATACTTATTATATGTATTATTGAACTCAAGAGGAATTCTGACAATCTTTTCTGAATAAAGCTCATCTATTTCAAGCGAAAACTGTTGAGCAAAACCTTCAACCTCAGATTCAGACTCAGCATTCAAACTATATTCCCCTATGCTTTGACAGTACGCCTTGTCTTTCACAACAGGCACAACACTAACCATAACAAATACCACAAGCACAAAAATCATCAGACAAGTGCAAAGTAACATAATTTTTGATTTTTTAGTTTTAAACTTCGATTTAACTGTAATTACAAACACAGTAGCACCCTTTCATATACATCTTACAAATATATATGAAAGCCCTTGGTGCACTATGATTAAACCAGAATATTAAGAAGTTTGTGTGGAGTTTGAGCGAAAACTTTTCCGCCATATTCTTTCATTTCTTGGAGGTCGCCGTAGCCGTAGGTCACGCCGACAAAATCGACACCGCAGTGCATAGCACCCTTGCAGTCAAATTTTGTGTCGCCAACCATCACGACTCGCTCGTTATCTTTGGCACCTAGTTTTTTGAGAGCATACGGAATCAGCTCTTCTTTTTCTTTTCTGCTTCCGTCAATCGTTGAACCACAGATTGCATCAAAGTATTCATCAACGCCAAGGAGTTTTACAACCTTTGTCGCTATCGCTTCGTGCTTCGATGAACAAATGGCAATCTTCACGCCGTTTTCCCTGAGCGCTTTGAGAACATCAACGATGCCGTCATACAACTCGTTGCGTTTGAGCCCCTCAACTTCATAGAGTTTCACATAAATCTCAACCGCTTTCTGGGCATCTTCTTTTGAAAGCTTGCACAGTTTCTGGAATGTGTGCAAAAGCGGAGGTCCGATAAATTTGCTGAAATCAGTCAAATCCGGATGCTCTTTTCCCATAACATCCAAAGTCTGCATAAGGCAGTATTTTATGCCCTCACCGCTTTTTGAAACGGTACCATCAAGGTCAAATAAAGCAATATCGTACTTACTCAAATTCATCACCTTAAAAAATGTCTTTATTTTGAAAATCATTTATGTTATAATGATATTTACATATTACTACAAAATTCATTTTTGAGCAACACCTCATAGATTGGAGAATATTATGAAACTTGGTATTGTTGGCTTGCCTAACGTTGGCAAAAGCACACTTTTCAATGCAATCACAAATGCAGGCGCACAGTCTGCTAACTATCCTTTCTGCACAATCGAGCCTAACGTCGGCGTTGTTGCAGTTCCTGACAAGCGACTCGACAAACTCGCCCAGATGTATGACCCAGATAAGTACACTCCTGCTACTATCGAATTCGTTGACATCGCCGGTCTTGTTAAAGGCGCATCAAAGGGCGAGGGTCTTGGCAACAAGTTCCTCTCAAACATCCGTGAGTGCGACGCTATCGTTCACGTTGTTCGTTGCTTTGATAACGATGACATCATCCATGTTGAGGGCTCTGTTGACCCTATCCGCGATATCGACACTATCAACCTTGAGCTTATCCTCTCAGACGTTGAGCTCATCACAAGACGAATCGACAAGGCTCAGAAGATGACTAAAGCTGACAAAAAATATCAGGCAGAAGTTAATTTCTTCAAGCGTGTTGAAGAAGCTCTCCAGAACGGCAAGACAGCTCGTTCTGTTGAGTGTGACGAAGACGAGAAGAAGCTTCTTTCAGAAGTTGCACTTCTGACAAACAAGCCTGTTATCTATGCCGCTAATATGAGCGAAAGCGATTTTGAGTCAGGTATCGAAGAAAACGAAAGACTCAAGGCTGTTATCGAGCTTGCTAAGACTGAGGGTGCAGCTGTGCTCCCTATCTGCGCAGGTTTAGAAGAGCAGATCGTCGAAATGGATAAAGAGGAAAAAGAACTCTTCCTTTCAGATATGGGACTCGAACAGTCAGGTCTCGACAGACTTATCAACGAGTGTTACTCACTCTTAGGTCTTATCTCATACCTCACAGCAGGTAAGCCGGAAGTCAGAGCCTGGACTATCAAAAAGGGCACAAAGGCTCCTGGCGCTGCAGGTAAAATCCACACAGACTTCGAACGTGGTTTCATCCGAGCTGAGGTTATCGCATACGACGACCTCATCGAGTGTGGCTCAATGGCAGCTGCTAAAGAAAAGGGTCTTGTTCGAAGCGAAGGCAAAGAGTACGTTATGAAAGACGGCGACGTTGTACTCTTCCGTTTCAATGTTTAATATTATGCATGCGCAAACCTCCAACAACCGTTGGAGGTTTTTATACTAAATGATTGTGGTTTCAAATACATACGATAAAAGTTCATAGTATATAGGAAAAGGCACTCCAAAAGAGTGCCTTTTTGTTATGCGTAAATCAGACCAAAAAGCCCGTTTATCACTTATATTCAGTTTAATACAAGCGGTAAAACCTCGCTGTTATCAATCGAGAGTATCAGCGAAATCTCTGCACATACTAGCTTTGAACATTCTTTGAAAATGCGTTCGTCAGCCTTTGGAAGATGCTTGCCAATTTTGTGCAATTCATTAGCACGTTTATTCAACGCACGCAGAAGTTTGATGTTCTCTTTTATATCGCCATCATTAAGGATTGCGTGAAACTTATCATTTCTCTCGAAGTTATTATTGCACCAAGATAACTCATCCTTTTTTGCTTTTGAAAGAATACTTTTAAATTCAGGTTTACTAGGAATTTTTCTCATTCTTGATGTGAGCTTTTCATTCAAAACAGGCACATAAATCGTTGATTTATCGCTATCAACAGGATTTAGAACATAGTATTTTCTGAGTTCACCTGTCAGCTCATTTTCAGTAATGTCCTTAATTTCGCAAACACCCACAGCACCATATGTAACCTTATCACCTGTATTGAACATAATGCCCTCCCAAAGTTATGATGGAATAATTATATCATTTTCGGGCGAAAAATGTCATAGGCAAAGTCGACAAAAAGAGTTGCATTATGCAACTGATAAAACAAGAAAAATGCCCCATCTGCAGGTCACTTTTAAATAAAAAAACATCAATATATAATAAGGATTTTTTGTTCGGGGTCCCCGAAATCTCTGATTTTGGGGTTTGGGAGGAGCAACAAAATGAGTGCTACGGCGATTTATAAAAAAATCGCCGCAAACGAGTGACGTTTGCGACGACTGGAGCTGAAGACGCGAATCGAACGCGCGACATCGTCGTCGTTTGCTGTGCTCGTTGCAAAGGAAGTGTCCTTTGCCTACTCGCGTCACAACTCCTCCTCTCCCCAAAAAGACTTTGTCTTCTTGGGGTCCCCATCTGCAGGTCGCTTTTTAAACAAAAAAAGACCAGAACCCTCCTAAGAATTCTGGCTTTTTGGAGCTGAAGACGCGAATCGAACGCGCGACCTGCAGATTACGAAGCTGCTGCTCTACCGACTGAGCTACTCCAGCAAAATCATTTCGTTCAGTATACACTCAAAATCTTCAAAAATCAAGTATTCACGCCAATTTCAATAGTACAGCAAAATTAGAAGTGACAGAATGTCACAATAATTTGAAAGCGGAATTTTTTCCCTTTATAATTATTGTATATTATTAATTTTTTCTGCGAAGGAGGGCGTTTTGTGAGTAAAAAAGAAAACAATGTGACAGGCGAAAAGCTTCGTTTTATACGCAAAAATTGTGGATTGACTCAGACTCAGGTTGCTCAGGCTTTAGGCGTTGATCGTACAACTTACGGCGGTTATGAAAACGGCAGAACCGAGCCTAACCTCATCACCATCGTCAAGCTCTCACAAATTTTCAGAGTTGAACCAACAGCCATCCTTCCAAGCGAAGGCGATGAACTCAATCTAAAAGACATCAACGAAAACAGCGATACAATCGCAAAACCGATATATTCGCTGACAAAAAATGAACAAGCGCTCCTTGTTTCGTTCCGTGCGCTGTCAGACAAAGACAAAAAGCGTCTTTTAGCTAAAATCACAAATATGACAAAGACTGATAAATAATTATTTTTACATTATATATACCAAAAGGCTCTTTACTTTAGAGTCCTTTTGTGATAAAATATCTTCTAGCCGCGTTCTCGGTCTTGGGAGTAAGCCGTTTTACGGACATCACCATCCCTTCTCTGGGAAAGTCGGTAATAATCTAAAAAGGTGGTAAAGACATGCTTAAAGAAGAAAAGATTGCTATCATGCAGGAATACGCTACTCACGAGGGCGACACAGGTTCTCCAGAAGTTCAGATTGCTCTTTTAACAAAGAGAATCAACGACCTTACTGAGCACCTCAAGGTTCACAAGAAGGACCATCACTCACGTCGTGGCTTGTTCAAGATGATCGGTCAGAGACGTGCTCTCCTTGATTATCTCATCAAGGTTGACATCGAGAGATACCGTTCAATCATCGCAAGACTCGGTATCCGTAAGTAAGCATACCCTAGGGCAAACGATTTTCTTCGTTTGCCCTATATTGCGTTTTTTACAGAGATTTTACATTTGTTATTTAGCGGTAAAACGAGCTGATTACATCAGTAGTCCGTTGGTTTTATTGCTAAAGGAAACAGTGTAAAATCCTGTCAACATATTCTATATTTTCAGGAGGATTTTATTATGGCAAACTCAATGATGACTTTCGACAAATTCAGAGTTTTTGAAACCGAATTTGCCGGCAGACCACTCGTAGTCGAGACAGGCAAAATGACTCAGCTTGCTAACGGCGCTTGTTTAGTTAGATACGGCGAGACTGTTGTTCACGTTGCTGCTACTGCTGCAGCAAAGCCAAGAGACGGCATCGACTTCTTCCCTCTTTCAGTTGATTTCGAGGAGAAGCTCTACTCAGTTGGTAAGATTCCAGGAAGCTTTTTAAAGCGTGAAGGCAGACCTTCAGACAAGGCTGTTCTCGTTTCCCGTGTTATCGACAGACCTATCCGTCCACTTTTCCCAAAAGATATGAGAAACGATGTTTCTATCGTTTGTACAGTAATGAGCGTTGACCCTGACTGTATGCCTGAAATCGCAGCTATGGTTGGTACTTCAATCGCACTTTCTATCTCTGATATTCCTTGGAATGGTCCTATCTCTTCTGTATCAGTTGGTCTTGTTGACGGCGAAATCGTTATCAACCCAAATGCTGAGCAGAGAGCTAAGTCAGATATGGCTACTACTGTTGCTTCAACTTCAGAGCGTATCGCTATGATCGAAGCAGGCGCTAACTGCGTAAGCGACGAAGTTATGTACAACGCTATCATGGCTGGTCACGAAGCTAACCAGCACATCATCAAGTTCATCGAAGGTATCCAGGCTGAAATCGGCAAAGAGAAGTTCTCTTACCCATCAAACGAGCCTGACCACGATATGTTCGAGGCTATCAAAGAGTTCTCACAGGAAGAAATCAAGTTAGCTCTTGATACAGACGACAAGACAGTTCGTGACGAGAGACTCAAGCCAATCTACGAGAAAGTTCACGAGCACTTTGCTGAGATCTACCCAGACTGCGAAGCTAAAATCGATGAGTGCCTCTATAAGACACAGAAGTTCATCGTAAGAAGATGGTTACTCGACGAGCAGAAGCGTGTTGACGGCAGAGGTATGGATGATATCAGACCACTCGCTTCAGAAGTTTCACTTCTCCCTAGAGTTCACGGTTCAGGTCTCTTCACTCGTGGCCAGACTCAGGTTCTCACAATTGCAACTCTCGGTCCTGTTTCTGACGCTCAGTTACTCGATGGTATCGATGAAGAAGAAACAAAGAGATATATGCACCACTACAACTTCCCAAGCTACTCTGTCGGTGAAACCAGACCATCTCGTGGTCCTGGTCGTCGTGAAATCGGTCACGGTGCACTCGCAGAAAGAGCTTTGGTTCCAGTTATCCCATCAGTTGAGGAGTTCCCATACGCTATCAGACTCGTATCTGAGGTTGTTTCTTCAAACGGTTCAACTTCACAGGGTTCTGTTTGTGGTTCTACACTCGCACTCATGGACGCAGGTGTTCCAATCAAGGCTCCTGTTGCTGGTATTTCTTGCGGTCTTATCACTGAGGGTGACCGTTGGATGACAATGGTTGATATCCAGGGTCTTGAGGACTTCTTCGGCGATATGGACTTCAAGGTTGCAGGTACACACGACGGCATCACAGCTATCCAGATGGACCTCAAAATCTCAGGTCTTCTCCCAGAAATGGTTAAGGAAGCTCTTGAGAAAACTCACAAGGCTAGAAACTACATCCTTGATGATATTATGCTCAAAGCTATCGCTGAGCCAAGAGCTGAGCTTTCAAAGTATGCTCCAAAGATGCTCACAACAACTATCCCTGCTGACAAAATCGCTGAAGTTATCGGTAAGGGCGGCAAGGTTATCAAAGAAATCCAGGCTGAATGTGAAGTTAAAATCGACATCGAAGAAGACGGCGAGTTCGGTCAGGTATTCGTTTCAGGTATCGATGCTGAAAAATGCAACCGTGCTCTTGAAATCGTTAAGACCATTGCTACTGACCCAGAAGCTGGCGCTATCTTCCTCGGTAAGGTAACACGTATCATGGACTTCGGCGCATTCGTTGAAATCGCTCCTGGCAAGGAAGGTCTTGTTCACGTTTCTCAGCTCGACGTTAAGCGCACAGAGAACGTTACTGACGTTGTTAACGTTGGCGATGTTATCCGCGTTAAGGTACTCGAGATTGACGACAAGGGCAGACTCAACCTCTCCAGACGTGATGTTCTCATCGAGATTGACGGTCTTACACCTGAAAACGATTTGAGTGAAGACAGACCAAGAAGAAGAAATAACGACAGACGTGGCAACAACAGACACCACGGTAATCGTCACTAATTCTTAATATTGCATAAGTTAAGGGACAACCAATCGGTTGTCCCTTTATTGTTTTGTATTCAGTTTTACACTGGAAAGCCGTTTACAAAAAAGTAAATCAGCATTGAAACTGCATCAACAGCGAACACGATAGCAGCTATTATCGCAACAATTTTCAGGATACTCTTAGCTTTGCTTTTGTTCTTATCGCTCAGCACCTTTTCATTCAAAACAGAAACGAACTCTGATTTTGAGGGTTCCTGAACCTCAGCTTCCTCCTTGCCCATCACCAACTTATCAAGCGACACATCGAACAAAACGCTGAGTGCGACCAGCTTTTCCATATCTGGTGTCGAGTCACCTACCTCCCATTTTGAAACCGTCTGGCGGGATACATTCAGCCTGTTGGCAAGCTCCTCCTGCGACAAACCTTTCTGCTTTCTCAGTTGATATAATCTGTTATTAAAGTCCATTTTTATCACCCTTAATCAAAAATCGCTTTACTAAAACTGCTAATGTTATTCCTAAAACAACGGTTGTAACTAAACTTGCTTCGATACCGTACATACCGCCATTTAAAATATTCTGTGAAACTACATTAAAATTCAAAATGCTATTTGTACCGCTTTCGCTTCCGCTGACCGATAACCCCATTACGCTGTAGAGCATAAAATTCCACACACAATGCAAACCGCCTACAACGTAGATATTATTTCGATTGATATAAAGCATCGAAAATACAGCTGACACAAGGTAAAGGTTAAGCACACCAACAACTGCAAATTTGAACTCAGCTTCAAAAAGTGTTGGGAAATGCGGTAACGCAAACGCTGTTGAACTAATAAAAATCGCTGTTGGTAAAGATATTTTCTTCACAAGTGAAGAAAGCAAAAATCCACGTGTCATAACTTCTTCTGCCATACTCTGGAACATAAAACCAAAGAAGAAGAGAATCAGATATACTACATTTACATTACTTTTGACACCTATAAATTCAACCACACCTGTTAAGCAACAAATACAAATAATAACCGCAAGCAACAAAACTGCGAGCAACCCACCAAAAAAGTATCCAACCTCTGCTTCTTTTACATTCATTGCCATAACTTTTCTTTTTTCAACAAGTCTACAATATATAAGAGTAACCGCAATAAACAGAGCGTAACCGAAATATTTTACAAGTTCCATTGTCTGGCCCTGTGGGAAGTCGCCGAATAAAGGATTGTATCCCATAATGTAAAGCATAGCGATTACGATTGCCTCGCTTACTACGATAGAAAGAGCGAAAACAAAGAAAAAAGCCAGCACCTTCTTAACTATATACTGCACCTTTGGAATATCTTCTTTGTTGTTGAACGGACTGATGTTTTTTAATAAACTTTTTGCACTCATAATTTAATACCCCTTTTCAAAAAAATTCAAAATATTTTCTCGACGGTATTACTATATAATTTTGAGCAAAAAAAGACCACCAACTACGCTTTGCAATCTGTCAACTAGCGTTAACATTTGCGTTAACACCTGTTGCAACCCGCATAAACACTGGGTTTTATCAAATTTAAAGGGGCAGGCTGAGTAACCCAACCTGCCCTTGAATTTTATATCATTTTTACACTTTTTTCAAGTTATTATTATACAATTCTGATATTGAGTGTATCAGTTCCGCCGGTTGGAACAACCTTGTTAGAGCTGATAACAATAACGATATCGCCTTTTTTCACGATACCTGTTTCGAGTGCTTTTGCGATAGCCTGGTCGTTGATTTCATCGGCTGTCTGTTTTTCTTCACCTAAGACTGCTGTGATACCCCAGTTAAGGCTGAGTCGCTTGCACACATCGTCACGAGTAACAACAGCGATGATAGGACACTCAGGACGAAAATGTGCCATAGCACGTGCGACCGCACCTGTCTGGCTTTCTGCGATAATGGCTTTTGCGCCGACATTCTCGGCTGTGCGCTTAGCTGAATAGCAGATGTTATCTCTGAAATCGGATTTAACCGTAACTTTTCCAACAACATTCTTGAGGTCCATCAGGTCGTGGTTGGTTTCAGCTTCAGCGCATATATCAGCAAGAGCTTTAACAGACTCAACAGGATAGTCACCTGCTGCTGACTCACCTGAAAGCATAACTGCACTTGTGCCATCGTAAACAGCGTTGGCAACGTCAGAAATCTCAGCACGGGTCGGACGTATGTTGGTTGTCATACTCTCGAGCATCTGAGTCGCTGTGATAACATACTTGCCCGCTAAAACACACTTACGGATAATCATTTTCTGAATCTGCGGAAGCTTGATGAACGGAATCTCAACGCCCATATCACCACGCGCAATCATAATACCATCCGACACAGCAATAATGCGGTCGATATCATCCACACCACTCTGGTTCTCGATTTTTGCAACGATTTCTACATCTTCATAACCAAGGCTGTCGATGAAGTCACGCATTTTGAGAACATCGTCAGCTGAACGAACAAATGAAGCTGCAACGACATTCACGCCCTGCTGAAGACCGAATTCGATATCAGCTCTATCCGCTGCGCTGATGTATGGCATATGGATGTTGTATCCAGGGATATTGATACTCTTGCGATTACTTAGCTTTCCGCCGTTTAATATCTTGCAGACAATAGCGTCTTTTTCGGTAGCAATAACCTCAGCGACAATTTTACCATCATCAAAGAGAATCTGTCTACCAACGCTTGTCTTGTCTTTCTTGAAAATATCAACAAGCTTAGGATATGAAAGCGAAACGCCGTTTTCGTCTCCCAATCCTGCTTTTGAATACAGTCTGAACTCCTGTCCTTCTTCAACTATAACTGAATTGTCAGGAAATAATCCGATTCTGATTTCAGGACCTTTGGTATCAAGAAGCAAGGCAACATTTTTTCCGGATTTTTCGATAGCTTCTTTGACCCTGTCAAATCGTGATTGCTGTTCGTCGTATGAACCGTGGGACATATTGAATCGTGCTACATTCATACCCGCATTAATCATTTTCAACAGAATTTTCACGTCATCACACGCAGGACCCATTGTACAAACGAGCTTTGTCATTCTCACTGTCATCACCTCAAAATATAGTTTTCCACAAATAAAATAATATACAATTGTATTCTACCACATAAACAATAATTGTAAAAGAAATTTTTTCATTTTTGCACAAAAAAAGCTGACTATACGTCAGCTTTCTTTCTATCTGTTATATTCACGAGCACAATACCGATACAAATGAGCGCAAGACTCACTATGTATAGCGGATCAAAAATCTCTTTTTCCCCCAATATTATATATGACCACATCGTCCCAAAAACAGGGATAAGCAGGTTGTAAATCATAATCTTTCCCGCATCATTGTACACAAGCAACGCTGTCCACAGCGAAAACGACGCTGCCGACACAAAGCCTAAGAATACAAGTTCAAAAACACCCGCACCAGTAAACGAGATGTGAGGTGCAAACGGAAGAGCCAACAGACACAAAATGATTCCGCCGACGAAAAGTTGCCACGCAGTCACCTCGAAAATCTTCCCCTTTGAAACGACTTTTCCGTACATACTGCCTGCCGCACTACAAAAAGTCGCAAGCAAAACAAAGCCCTCGCCCATAAATGTGAATGACCCCTCAAAAAAGCTGAGGTTTACCACAAGAACACCAAGCGCACCGAAAACGCAACCTAAGATTTTTCGTTTAGTTAGATGTTCGTTTTTGAAGAAAACGGGAGCAAAAAGCACTCCCAGAAACGCAGAGAAAGCTGACAAAACCGAAGTTTTGGTGGCTGTGGCATTTCCAACTCCGATGTAGTTACACAAATAGTGCAAAACCGTCAAAAGCAAAGAGTAAATAAGAATTTTCGGTACTCGCTCTTTTTCAATTTCAAATACATTCTTCCTCATAAAAGCACAGACAACAAAGACCATAATTCCTGCTATAAAAAATCTTAGTCCCGCAAAAAGCAGTTTGTCAGGGATAGACACAATATTCATATCAGCATAAGATAGTTTTATGAGAGGATACGCAGTACCCCAAAGCAAGGTGCACACAACAGCCGTCAGCGCACATATATATTTATTTGAAAAAAACTTTTTCATACCTTTTCCTTTTTCAAAAAGCCACAGCAAAAACGCTGTGGCTCTTATAATTTATCTGTCTTTCATATCTGTGTATGGTTTTTCTTCACACACACTCATATATGCAGGACGAATGATCTTCGGAAGATTCATAAGCTCTTCGATTCTGTGAGCACTCCAGCCTGCGATTCTCGCTACCGCGAAAATAGGTGTGTAAAGTTCAGGTGGAAGACCAAGAATCTTGTACACAAATCCTGAGTAGAAGTCAACATTCGCAGAAACGCCCTTGTACATCTTGCGTTTCTGTGCGATAACCTCAGGAGCTAAACGCTCAATGCGGCTGTACAAATCATACTCCTTCATCTTTCCCTTTTCTCTTGCGAGCTGTTCAACAAAGCCCTTGAACACACGCGCTCTAGGGTCAGAAATAGAGTAAACCGCATGACCGATACCATAGATAAGACCTGCGTTATCGTACGCCTGCTTATCTACAATCTTGGTGAGATATGCACGGATTTCGTCGTCATCTTTCCAGTTCTTGACGTTCTTTTTGATGTCTTTCATCATACCCATAACCTTTTTGTTAGCACCACCATGCTTAGGTCCCTTGAGGGAACAAAGTGCCGCCGCAATAGCTGAGTATGTATCAGTACCTGAGCTTGTTACAACGCAGGTTGTGAATGTTGAGTTGTTACCGCCACCGTGCTCAGCGTGCAAGATGAGCGAAAGGTCAAGAACCTGAGCTTCAAGCGGAGTATACTGCTGGTCAGGACGGAGTGTCTTTAAGAGCAGTTCAGCAGTAGAGATGTTCTTGTCAGGGTGGTGGATATAAAGGCTCTCGCCCTTGTTGTAATGATTATAAGCGTGGTAGCTGTAAACCGACAGAAGTGGGAAAACAGAAATAATCTGCAAGCACTGTCGAAGTACATTTTCGATAGAAGTATCCATCGCATTGTTATCGTAAGACGCGAGGGTCAAAACTGAACGCGCAAGGGAGTTCATCATATCCTTGCTACTAGCTTTCATAACAACATCACGGACAAAGTGCTTCGGAAGAACTCGGCAATCAGACAAAAGCTCAACAAAATCATTATATTCCTGCTCATTTGGAAGCTTGCCAAAAAGAAGGAGATAGATAGTCTCCTCAAAGCCAAAGCGGTTGTCAGCGATACAGCCCGAGATGATATCCTCAACATTGATACCACGATAGAAAAGCTTGCCGTCTGTTGGAACAGGCTTGCCGTCAACAATCTTATTCTGTCTGATTTCTGAAATATCGGTGAGACCTGTCAGAACACCCGCGCCGTTTAAGTCACGCAATCCGATTTTTACGTTATACTTCGTATATAATTCTCTGTCAATGCTTCCGTGTGACTTACAAACATCAGCCAAAGCATTGATTCTCTCATCATTGTAATGGTGCGCCATGCGTACCTCCTGAAACTAAATTTTGCTTAAACTTTATTATACTATCTTTTAACGCTTTAGTCAAATACATCGGTCGAGAGGTATCTCTCGCCTGTATCAGGCAATAAAACCGCTACTGAATAAGGCTTGTTCTCTCTTGTGAGAAATTTGGTCGCCGCACACAACGCAGCACCCGAGCTGATACCAACAAGCACTCCCTCAGTTTTGGCGATAAGATTCGCTGTTTCATAAGCTTCTTCGTTTGTGATGGTGATAACCTCGTCGTAAATACTCTTATCAAGTGTCTCAGGCACGAAGTTCGCGCCTATTCCCTGAATCTTGTGAGCACCTGCTACTCCCTGTGACAAAAGCGGAGATGAATGTGGCTCAACAGCTACGACTCTGATATTGCTGTTTTTCTGTTTGAGATACTTGCCCACACCCGAAAGTGTTCCACCTGTGCCGACGGTTGCGACAAAGGCATCAATTCTTCCTTCACACTGCTCAAAAAGTTCCGGACCTGTTGCTTCAAAGTGAACTTTCGGATTTGACATATTGTCAAACTGACCGAGGATAACCGAATTCTCAATTTCTTCTTTGAGTTCATTTGCTTTGCTGACCGCACCATTCATACCGAGTTTGCCGTCGGTGAGCACTATCTTCGCACCGTAGGCAGAGAGAAGCTTTCTGCGTTCAATGCTCATCGTATCAGGCATAGTCAGAATAACTTTATACCCTAGTTGCAACGCAACCGATGCGAGACCTATACCTGTGTTACCTGAGGTCGGCTCGATGATGGTACTGCCTGATGTCAGGATTCCTTTTTCCTGAGCATCAAGAATCATTTTGAGTGCCACTCTGTCTTTAGCGCTACCTCCCGGGTTAAAACATTCGAGCTTGCACAAAAGCTCGCCTTGCGTCAATCCCACAGCTTTCATATACCTACTGAATCTCACAACAGGGGTGTTTCCTATTGTTTCCATAACACTTGAGTAAACCATATTTTTTCCTCTTTCAAAAACGTTATATATAGTATTTTACACAAAGTATGGACAAATTCAAGTCAAGCTTGAAAAGTTGTCTTAATGTTTACAATTTCGACAAAACAAAAAAGGGACATCCAAGCGGATGTCCCTTTAATATTGCGATAGTTACGCTTTGATTAAGCCTTGTCGATTGAACCGAAGAGTTCCATCTTCTCTTTAACTGTTGCCTTGATAGCCTCGAAACCTGGAGCGAGGAGCTTTCTTGGGTCGAAGCCCTTGCCTTCTAAATCCTTACCAGCTTCAACGTACTTTCTTGTAGCCTCAGCGAATGAAAGCTGGCACTCTGTGTTAACGTTGATCTTTGAAACGCCAAGAGAGATAGCCTTCTTGATCATATCAGCTGGGATGCCTGTACCGCCGTGGAGTACGAGTGGCATATCGCCTGTTTTCTGCTGGATAGCATCGAGTGTATCAAATGAAAGACCAGCCCAGTTTTCTGGGTACTTACCGTGGATGTTACCGATACCTGCAGCGAGCATTGTGATGCCGAGATCAGCAATCATCTTGCATTCGTCAGGATCTGCACATTCGCCAGCGCCAACAACGCCGTCTTCCTCACCACCGATAGAACCAACTTCAGCCTCAAGTGAAAGACCGAGGTCATCACAGATAGCAACGAGCTCTTTTGTCTTCTCGATGTTCTCTTCGATAGCATAGTGTGAGCCGTCGAACATAACTGATGAGAAGCCTGCTTCGATACAAGCCTTTGCACCGTCGTATGAACCGTGGTCAAGGTGTAAAGCTACAGGAACTGTGATGTTGAGCTCCTCGAGCATACCGTTAACCATACCAACGATTGTCTTATAACCGCACATATATTTGCCGGCACCCTCAGAAACACCGAGGATAACAGGAGAGTTGTTCTCCTGAGCTGTGAGAAGGATAGCCTTTGTCCACTCAAGGTTGTTGATGTTGAACTGACCTACAGCGTACTGACCAGCCTTTGCTTTTGTGAGCATTTCTTTTGCATTTACTAATGGCATTGTAATTCCTCCAAAATCTGATTTGATTTTCAATGAAAAACATTTTCATTCACGATATATTATACATCATACAAAAGAAGAATAATTCTAATTTAGAAATAACGGCGGTTTATCTCTGTATATTGCCCAAAATATTTGATTTTTCAAGCAAATTTAAAACACATAAAAGTAATCAGTCAAGACTTAAAATATACCTTTTCAGCAGAAACCGATACCATTTTTGCCCTGGATATTTATTTTCTGATAGTTTTGTGATAGAATGTAACTGGCTCAAAACTATAAACTCTCAATGTTACAAATCAAAGGAGGAAACTTTATGAAAAATATGAAAAAACTATTAGCTGTTATTCTCATAGCGGTTATGCTGATATCGGTTGCTGTTTTACCATCAAACGCGGCTTTGCCACCTCTTACATTCGGTGATGTGAACGATGACGGACTCAGCGTTATTGATGCTACCATCATTCAGTACCATCTTGTGGACAAATACGAATTTCATGAAATGCAAGCGCTCGCCGCCGATGTTGATGCTGACGAAGAAATCACTATTCTCGATGCAACATATATCCAGCAAAAACTCGCAGAACTTATTGATAAATTTCCTGCAGGCGACTACTGCCTAATCGACCTGCACTTTGATGCGTTTGTCGCAAACTACAACTCAAACACCGCAACAGTTGGTAACGAAATCGTTTTCGAAGCATTTGCCCACAGCTTTTGTGAACCTTTGAATTACAAGTTTTACATCAACGGCGACCTCAGACAAGACTCAAAAGAGAGCACTTACGCTGTCACTTTTTCAAAAGCAGGATTCTATGAAATCGAATGTGTTGTAACAAACAAAGCAGGACTTAGCAGCCGAGAAATCATCAACCTCACAGTAGGTGACCCTGTTGAAACGGGCTGGATAGTAATCAGCAATGTATATCACAAAGGTTTCTATGATGCTTATCCTACATTCGTAGCTTGTGTTGAAGACGGATATGGCCCGTATAAGTACAAATTCGAGCTTTATGACAAGACCTATGCAACAGACGGTGATGACTCTCTCGGCATTCTCGTTGAAACACGAGATTTCGCTGACAGCAACAGCTTCACAGTTTCAAATCGTTTGACACCGTGGAACTCCTATACACTGGTTGTCACAGTTGAAAACGAACTCGGATGGCAGGTACAAGAATACTTCGAGTTCGACTATATACTCCCTCCTCCAGCATAAAACAGTCTTGCAGTCCCCTCTGCAAACTTCATAAATCCCCATGTACCGCTGACCATTTCGGTTAGCGGTACTTTTTTGCTTGATAAAAAGTGCATAAGGTATTATAATAGAACCATATATGTTATGGAGGGATAAATATGCCATTTATCGACGCTAGATTTTCGACCCCTGTATCTTCACAGCAGGAGCTCAGTATCAAAAAAAGACTCGGAGAAGCCATCACCCTTATCGGAAAAAGTGAAGCCTATCTTATGGTTCAGATTCAAAGTGACTGCAAACTGTATTTCAGGGGCAACAACGATGAAGACTCAGCTTTCTTCGAAGTAAAGTTACTCGGAAAATCCACAAAGGAAAAGTATGAGGCGTTGACATCAGCTTTGTGTGATATCGCATCACAGGAGCTTTCTATCCCGACAAACCGCGTTTATGTCAAATTTGAAGAATGTGAATACTGGGGCTATGACTCCTTTATGTTTTAAGAGGTAACTATGAAAAGCTACAGAAAAGAGCTGTGGTTCAACGTCCCACAGCGCAGAAAAATCATCAACATCACAAACGATGTTCAGCGCGCTATCACCGAAAGCGGAATAATGGAAGGTTTGGTGCTAGTTAACGCTATGAATATCACAGCGTCCGTTTTCATCAATGACGATGAATCAGGACTACACGGGGATTACGAACGTTGGCTTGAAAAGCTCGCACCTGAAAAGCCATACAGCCAGTATGCTCACAACGGCTTTGAGGACAACGCTGACGCTCACTTAAAACGCACTATTATGGGCCGAGAGGTCGTTTGTGCTATAACAGACGGCAGACTCGACTTTGGAACATGGGAGCAGATTTTTTACTATGAGCTTGACGGAAAAAGAAACAAGCACGCTCTCATCAAAATCATCGGAGAATAAGAGGTAATATATATGAATATTGTTGTACTTGCAGGCGGACTGAGCACAGAGCGCGATGTTTCTATCACATCAGGCTCACAGGTTGCAAAAGCGCTCAAAGGAAAAGGTCACAAAGTTGTTTTGCTCGATGTTTTCATGGGCATCGAGGAGAAGATTGACTCTATTGAGAATCTTTTTGAAGAAGGTTATGATTTCACAAAATCCATCACAGGCGTTTCTACTGAAATCCCTGATTTAGAGAAAATCAAGGCACAACGCAAGGATAAGTCCGATTCTATTTTCGGCGAAAATGTTATTGACATCTGCAGATATGCTGACATCTGTTTCCTCGCTCTTCACGGTGGTGTCGGCGAGAACGGACAGCTTCAGGCGGCACTTGATATGCTCGGCATCAAATACACAGGCGCAGGATACTTAGGTTCTGCTATTGCTATGGATAAGGGCATCACAAAGTCAGTTTTCCTCAGCGGTAACGTCCCTACTCCAATGTCAAAGCTTTTTAAGAAGAACGACAGCCTCGACAACTGGGTAGACTTCCCTTGCGTAGTTAAACCTTGCTCAGCAGGAAGCTCCGTTGGTGTTTCTATTGTACAGAGTAAAGACGATTTTGAGCAGGCTATGATTGACGCTTTCAAATATGAGGGTCAGGTGCTCGTTGAACAGTACATAAAGGGCAGAGAGTTTTCTATTGGTGTGCTCGGCGATAAGGCTCTTCCTATCATTGAAATTATTCCAAAAACAGGCTTCTATGACTATGTCAACAAGTATCAGGCAGGTAACACAGAAGAAATCTGTCCAGCCGTACTTGATGAAGATACTACAAAGCTTTTGCAGGATGAAGCTGTACACGCTTTTGATGAGTTACACTTAGAGAGCTATGCAAGAATCGACTTTCTGCTCGATGAAAACGACGGCAGAATCTACTGTTTAGAGGCTAACACCCTTCCTGGTATGACACCTATGAGTCTGCTCCCACAGGAAGCTAAGGCTGATGGTATCGACTTTGCTGAGCTTTGCGAAAAAATCGTTGAGCTTTCGCTGTTGAAATATAACTAAATTTTAGGGAGGGAATAGAACCCCTCCCCTACAATTTTATTCTTTCGGTGCTTTGCGCACGGACGACTAATAGTCGCCCCTACATTTTGATATTCATTTATTTTTGGTGATATTATGAAACCTATTACACTCAAAGAAATTGCGAATTCGTGCTGTGGAGAGCTTTGTGGTGACGGCAACATCACGGTAACTTCTATCGTCACAGACAGCAGACAGGTAGAAAATGGTTCTCTCTTTGCAGCTATCAAGGGCGAACGAGTTGACGGTCACAAGTTTATTGCTCAGACTATCGAATCAGGTGCTGTTTGCGCTTTGGTTGAAGAAAAGCCACAATGTGAATGCAACTACATTCTGGTAGACTCAACCCTCGTTGCCTTGAAACAAATTGCGGAATACTATCGTTCGCTTTTCACTATCCCTTTCATCGGCATCACAGGCTCGGTCGGAAAAACCTCGACAAAAGAGATGATTTTTGCTGTTTTGTCGCAGAAATTCAATGTTCACAAAACGATGGGCAACTTCAACAACGAGCTTGGTGTTCCTCTTACACTTTTCAAACTCGAAGAAGACCACGAAATCGCTGTTATCGAAATGGGAATTTCAGACTTTTCGGAAATGACAAGACTCTCAAAAATGGTGAAACCTGATATGTCGGTCATCACAAACATCGGTTCGTGTCACCTTGAGAACCTCATCGACCGCGATGGTGTCCTCAAAGCTAAAACTGAAATGCTTCAGTACCTCAGCGATAATGGAAAGATGTTCTTCTGTGGTGATGATGACAAGCTCATCACAGTAAAAGAGCACAACGGAATCAAAACCACATTCTACGGCTTTGGTGACCACAACGAATACAAAGCTGAGATTATCAACACCGATTTAGACAAAGGTATACAGTGCAAGCTTTATCTCAAGAATGGTGTGGTTGAAGCTACTGTTCCGTCAATCGAGAGCCATATGGTTGCAAACGCGCTGTGTGCTGCAGCTATCGGTGAAACTCTTGGTATGACTCCACACGAAATTAAATGCGGTGTTGAGTCTTACAAAACTGTTGGTTCACGCAGTAACATCATCCGCAACAAAACGCTCACTATCATCGATGACTGCTACAACGCTAACCCTACTTCTGTACGTGCATCAATTGACACGCTCGCTAAGTTCAGCGGTACAAAAGTTGCTGTTATCGGCGATATGAAAGAGCTCGGAGTTAACGAAAACATACTCCACTTTGAAACCGGTACATACATAATCAAAAAAGATATCGACATAGTTATCGCTGTAGGACAGCTTGCGCGACACCTATTCGAGGGTGCTGACAAAAACGGCTACTATTTTGAAACTGTGGATGAATGTATCAAGAATATAGGGGATATTATTAACGAGGGCGATACTGTTCTTGTCAAAGCGAGCCACAGTATGCACTTTGAAAAAATCGTCGATAATCTGAAAGAAATTTTTCAATAAGAGGTTAGTATGAGATTTATATCCTGGAATGTCAATGGACTTAGAGCTATTATGCAAAAAGGCTTTATGGATAATTTTAACGAGCTTGATGCAGATATCTTCTGCTTGCAGGAAACAAAACTTCAGGAAGGTCAGATTGATTTTGCGCCTGAAGGTTATTTTGGTTACTGGAACTATGCAGAGAAAAAGGGATATTCGGGCACAGCTATCTTTTCAAAAACTGAACCGATTTCTGTTTCTTACGGATTAGGTATTGAAGAGCACGACCATGAGGGCAGAGTTATCACTCTCGAGTTTGATGACTTCTACTTTGTAACTGTGTACACCCCGAACTCTCAGGACGGACTCAAACGACTCGATTACAGAATGAAGTGGGAAGATGATTTTCTTTCACACATCAAAAAACTTGATGAAAAAAAGCCTGTCATTTACTGTGGCGACCTCAATGTAGCCCACAAGGAAATCGACCTGAAAAACCCAAAAACTAACCGCAAGAATCCGGGATTCACCGATGACGAGCGAAACAAGATGACAGCGGTTTTGGAGTCAGGCTTCACCGATACTTTCCGCTATCTTTATCCTGATATGGAGCAAATTTACTCGTGGTGGTCATATCGTTTTCAGGCAAGACAAAAGAACGCAGGATGGAGAATTGACTACTTCATTTGCTCTGAGCGCTTAAACGATAAAATAAGCGACGCAAAAATCCACTGTAACATCTTCGGCTCTGACCACTGTCCTGTTGAGCTTGATATAAACTTATAACGACATAGAAAAACCCGACCAATAAATGGTCGGGTTTCTTGTTAAAGGTAAGATTATATTCTTAAGGTTCCAAGATTTATTATTTCCATTCCTAGTCGCTTTGCTGTTTCGACAAATTTGTATGTATTTGTATATGGGTTATTCAAATAGCAAACTAAAAATCGGGAACGTCTGAGCATATACTCGTTACGCTTTCTTATTGCATACTTCATCGGAACTCCATCAAGTTCACTAGGATATTCAGTCTTTTCCAAATCATAATACACATTGGCTTTAGAATTCAAATAAGCTAAAACCACAACTACATTTATGTCATGTTTGCACTCAATATCAGATAAAACAGAATACACTATTCTATCAAATTGACCATGTGTACCTACATAAAATGTTCTGATATTTTCTTCTGTTATTAGCGTTTCTATCGTTTCATATAATACTGCTCTTATATCTTGCAAACATTCTCTGTGACCTATAAATGTACAGCTATTCATCATATCACCACTCACATTTTAAGGGAATATCCCTTAAAAGTCAATAAGGGATATCCCCTTAGGGCATAATTGCTATAGAGGTGATTATGTTGTTCAAGAGAATCCGAGATTTGAGAGAAGACAGAGATATTCCACAAAGACAGATAGCTGAATATCTTCAGATACACCAAACAACATATTCTGACTATGAAATTGGCAATCTCAATATTCCGATTGAGGTTCTCATCAAACTCGCAAAGTACTATGAAACGAGCATAGACTATCTTGTCGGTCTGACAGATAACGATAAACCGTATAGATAAAGCAAAACCCGACCAATAAATGGTCGGGTTTCTTGTTTCTATAAAGTTTTATTCAACGACTACTACGCCGTCTTCTTTGATAGTTATCTGCATACCTGTTTTGACGTAGTTGAGGAACTCTTCACCGAGGTTGTCGATAACAGGCATTGTGATATCCGGGAGCCACACATCAGCAAGGATAGCACCTGCCGCTGCGAGCGAATCAATGTGGTTAGAAAACAGCATACAAGCTGGCTGACGCTTCATAGCACAAGCGCAATAGAGCACCATACCGCCTGTTGTTGAGCCGATAGTCTGTGGAAGTACAAGTGCGTTGCCACACAAAGGCTCACCATAGATATCAGGGTTGTTCTGGTCGTTACATGTGGCGGTTTTGTCGCCAAACTGGAGCGCTTTCTGGAGTGACGCGAGGGTATTGAAACCTGCTTTTGTCACAACAGCTTTTGCGCTACAAGTACCGGGAGTTACTACTCTGCCTTTGAATTCTCTCATATCAGTTACCTCCCTTTGTGATCTGTACTAAAATCTCGTCGTCTGTATAGTAACGGGATGTCGTGTATGTTCTAAGCTTGTTAGAAGATGTGATAACAGGCATCTTCGCACAAAGTGGGTTATTCATATACATAAGCGGACAGATGTATGATGTTATAACGCCTGTTTTCTTCAAGCGCTCTGCGTATTCTGTCTTGTTGAACTGCTCAAGCACCTTTGGAGCTGCTGTGAAAACAGTTGGGATAACAACCTTTTTGTTGCCGTACTGTTTGAGAGCACTCTCCACTTTGTCTGTCCAATCTTTGAGCTGCTGTAAGCTCATATGAGGGCAACCCATAAAGCAAAGCTTAGGTTTTGCGTTCTTATCTTTCCAGATAACAGGATAGTTGTTCTTAACTCTCTCGAGCTCTTCGTCTGTGATGATGTACTCTTTTGCATTCTCAAGCACAAGTGATTTGCCCTGCTCTTTTGCTTCAGGTGTGAGGTTGTCGATGTGATAAAGACCGACAGCACCGTTAGAAGCTGTAGCCGCACCAAAGTCTTTCAGGTATGTGCAAGCTGAGTCTGTGAGCTCATCGCCAATCCACTTATCAAGACCAACAACATATGGAACATCTTCCATAACTTTCATACCGATAGCTGAACCGAGCAGCTGTGCCTCAGGATTCTTTGAAGTTTCAATCTTAACTACCCATGAAGCTTTTCTGCCCTCGTCAGTAAGAAGTCCGAAGTATGGAACGCAACCTGCGATTGAGCCCATAATATCCATAATACCTGAGTTACGGTTGCATCGAGCACCCAAAACAGAGTTCGCATATACTACGGCTGAGCTTTCTGCCCAAGAAAGGATATCGCCTTTTTTAGGCTTATTCTTCACTTCATCCATATAGCAAGTGCAAGTGAACGCGTCCTTTTCCATAAGGCCAAGCTCCTTGAGCTGACCTTCGTAGAAGTCCTGCTTTGAATACATAAACTTGTTGAAAATGAGGTTCTGCAAGAAGTTTGCAGGAACATTCTTGTCGATAGGGCGTGGGTCAACAGAAAACTTCTGTTTTGACACAGCGCCTGCCTCGATAAGCTGATTCATCAAATCATAAACAGGAGTAATCATCTTGAGACCAAATGAGGTTACAAGGTGGTTGTACTCACTTGTGACATCTATCATTTTTTCAGCACCAAAGGCTTCACCGTACATAACAAGGGTTTTCATAACCTTTGCCATAGTTTCGCCCTGAGCGCCGTTTAGCATAGCTTGTTGTTTCTCAGTTAAAATCATTTTGCTTCTCCTTTAGAGTTTCATAGCAACATCCCACGCCTGCCAGATAACAGTACGCAGGTTGCCGACCTTTTTGCAGTCTCCGACAACGTGAACACCCTTTGTAGCGAGTGGATCAGGAGTGTAACCAACCGACAGGATAACGCTGTCTGCTTTGACTTCGCTCTTATTGCCGTCTTTATCCTTAACTACTACACAATCATCTTTGATAGCGCTGACACTTGTTTCAAGCAGAACAGGAACTTTGTTTGTCTCAAAGAAATCGCGCAGATAGCTTGTATTAGCTAAACAAACACCTTTGGTTGTGATGAGGTCATCGAGCATTTCAACGATAGTAGGCTTTTTGCCCTGCAAGTACAGGTCATACGCAATCTCGCATCCTGTCAGACCGCCACCGATAACAACAACATTCTCTTTAACTTCCTTTTTGCCGAGCAAGTAGTCAACCGCTTCGATAGCTTTGTCAAAGCCCTTCACAGGAATACGGTTAGGCTTTGCACCTGTTGCTACAACGATTTCATCAGCGTCAAGCGATTTGATATCCTTAACTTCGGTATTGAGTTTTACATCGATATCGTAGCGTGTAATCTCACGTCTGTACCAAGCGATGAGGTCTTTATCTTTTTCTTTGAACGATGGAGCTGCTGCCGCGATGAATACGCCGCCGAGCACATTTGACTTTTCATACAATGTAACCTTGTGACCGCGTTTTGCACTCAGGATAGCTACTTCCATACCGCCGATACCACCACCGATAACAGCGATTTTCTTAGCCTTTTTAGCAGGCTTGATGAAGTACTTCTTAGACTGCATAGTCTCAGGATTGAGCGCACATCGGGACAGTCCCATAGTATCGGTGAGGTCCTGAGTGTTTGCGTGTCCTTTAGATGATGAGAAGTTGAAGCATCCTGCGTGGCAACAGATACAAGGCTTGATATCCTGCACTCTGTCTTCAATCAGCTTTGTAACCCAAGCAGGGTCAACGAGGAACTGACGAGCAACGCCGACAGCGTCGATTTTGCCTTCTTCAACTGCCTTGGCACCCTCATCCATTTCCATTCTACCTGCACAAACAACAGGAATATCAACGAACTTCTTGATATGTGAAACGCTGTCGAGGTTGCAGTTTTGTGGCATATACATAGGCGGATGTGCCCAGTACCAGCTATCATATGTGCCGTTATCCGCATTGAGCATATCGTAGCCTGCATCCTGCAGATACTTTGCAGCTTTTTCACTTTCTTCCATATCTCTGCCGACTTCTTTATATTCCTCCCCTGGCATAGCACCCTTACAGAAACCTTTGAGCTTTGACTCAACAGAATAACGCAAAGATACAGGATAGTCATTACCACAAGCTTCCTTGATAGCCTTGACAACTTCAGTCGCAAAGCGGTAACGGTTCTCGAAACTTCCGCCGTATTCATCAGTACGCTTGTTGAAAAATTCCATTGAGAACTGATCAAGCAAGTAGCCTTCGTGCACAGCGTGAACTTCAACGCCGTCAACACCAGCTTCTTTGCACAGCTTGGCTGTTTTTGCAAAAGCTTCGATGATTTCGTGAATCTGCTCAATTGTCATCTCAGGACAAATGATATCGTGAGCCCAACGAGATGGCTGAGGAGACGGAGACGCAAGCTCGTGTGATGTGTCGATAATCGGCTTCACAAGTGCTCTTGTAAATTTATTCTTATGCAGTGGCGCTACAAGCTCAGTAATCGCCCATGAGCGACCCATACCCGCAGTAAGCTGTATAAACAGCTTAGCTCCTGTTTTGTGAATCTCGTCCATAAACTCCTTGAGGTCTTCGAACATCTTAGGGTTCTGCCAGAGCCACTTGCCCCAGAAAGTATCCCTAAGCGGTGCGATACCAGGAATAATAAGTCCTACGTTGTTGTTCGCTCTCTCTAAGAAAAGCTTTGCGGCTTCCTTGTCGAAATGGCAGCCTGTCAGCTCAAACCAACCAAAAAGCGATGTACCGCCCATCGGGCACATAACGATACGGTTTTTGATTTCAACGTTACCGATTTTCCACGGTGTGAACAACGCATTGTACTTCTCGTTCATTTTTCCACTCCTTTTGTGTATTAAAAATTACATTACAATTATAAATTGCAGATGTTGAAAAGTCAACATCTCAAGCTTCAATTCCATAAAGTTTGCGTGCATTCTCAGATGTGATGTCCAGCAATTCCTGCACTCCTATCCCCTTTATCTCGGCGATTCTTGTCGCTGTGTAGAGGATATTTGACGAGTCGTTGCGCTTACCTCTGAATGGTACAGGCGATAGATATGGTGCGTCAGTCTCGAGAAGCAACCTATCAAGCGGGACAAACTCAGCTACCTCAACAGGAACTCTCGCATTTTTGAATGTGACAGTTCCGCCGAGCGAGATGCTCATTCCGAGTTTCAGCACTTCCTTGAGCATCTCAACACTACCCGAAAAGCAGTGCAACAGGCCCTTTGGCTGATATTTTCTTAAGTACTCCATAATATCTCCGTGAGCTTCTCTGTCGTGGATAACAACAGGGACGCTGAGTTCTTTTGCAAGCTTGAGCTGTTCTTCAAACACTCTGTGTTGAAGCTCCTTTTCAATATCCCAGTGATAGTCAAGTCCGATTTCACCGAGAGCTACCGCCTTTTCGTGCTTGAGCATCTCTTTGATTTGTTCAAGATAATCGTCCGGCATATCATCGAGATTCTCAGGATGAAATCCGACGGTAAAATACATATAATCGTATTTCTCAGCAAAACTCTGAGCAATTCTCGCAGTTTTCAAATCAACTGATGCGTTGACAATACCGCACACCCCTTTTGACGGCATTGAAGAGAGAAGCTCACACCTGTCTTCATCGAACCAATCGTCATCATAGTGCGCGTGTGCATCAAATATATTTTCCATAAATTCTCCTATATACAAAACGGGAGACGGCATACCGTCCCCCATTCCACTTTTATTAACTTATACGGCTGCCAACTTCAACTGAGTCATCAACAAAGACAACCTTAACATCATCGCCTGATGATGCCGCCAAAATCATACCGTGACTTTCAACCTTACAAAGTGTGACCGGCTTGAGGTTAGCTACTAAGATAACCTTTTTGCCTACCATCTCCTCAGGTGCATAGTGCTCCGCAATACCAGAAGCTACAGTGCGCTCGCCCTCGCCATCAAGCAGAGTGAGCTTCAAGAGTTTCTTACTCTTCTTGACTTTTTCGCAAGCCTTAACCTGAGCAACGCGCAGTTCTACCTTGCAGAAATCATCAATGCCAATCTGAGCAAGACCTTCGATTTTATTAGAAGACTTATTCTCTTGCGCCTGAGCTTTCGCTACATTTTTCTCAATAATAGCGTTGAGCTCCTCGATTTCCTTGTCTACATCTATTCTTGGGAAGAGAACTTCACCACGAGTAACCTTTGTATCAAGTGGGAGTACATTCCACTTGTCAGCGTTTTCATAAGTTGCAAAATCAGTTGCGCCAATCTGCTCAAATACCTTTGGCATAGTAGTTGGCATAAATGCAGAAAGCAGAGTTGATGCAATACGGATGCTCTCGAGAAGGTTGTAGAGAACAGTTGCAAGTCTTGCTTTCTTTGACTCGTCTTTTCCGAGAACCCAAGGGGTAGTTTCGTCGATATATTTATTAGCACGGGAAACGAGCTTGAAAATCTCAGCAAGTGCATTATTTATCTGAGTTTTCTCAATATACTCGTCAACGCTGTTCTTAAGCGCAAGACCTGTGTTAATCAAGTCGTCGTCAAACTCGCCAGCTTCACGCTCTACAGGCAGAGTGCCGCCGAAGTACTTATCAATCATAGCAACAGTACGGGAAACGAGGTTGCCAAGACCGTTCGCTAAATCTGAGTTGATACGATTGATCATAATCTCGTTACTAAAAGAGCTGTCTGCGCCGAGAGCCATCTCACGAAGGATATGGTAACGGATAGCATCAGCACCGTAACGCTCGCCAAGAACAAATGGGTCAACAACGTTACCAAGTGACTTACTCATCTTTTGACCGTTAAAGGTAATCCAACCGTGAACAGCAAGGTGCTTTGGTAATGGCAAATCGAGCGCCATAAGCATAGCTGGCCAGATGATAGCATGGAAACGCATAATGTCCTTAGCTACCATATGTGTATCAGCAGGCCAGTATTTGTTGAACTCATCAAAAGCAGAGTTTTCATAACCGAGCGCAGAAATGTAGTTTGAAAGCGCATCAATCCATACATATACAACGTGCTTCTCATCAAATGTAACAGGCACGCCCCATGTAAAGCTTGTTCTAGACACGCACAAATCTTCTAAACCAGGCTTGATGAAGTTATTTACAAGCTCAACTGCACGAGTCTTAGGCTGTAAGAAATCCGTCTGTGTTAAGAGCTTTTCGATTCTGTCTGCAAAATCTGACATTCTGAAGAAGTAAGCTTCTTCCTTTGCTTCGATAACTTCTCTGCCACATTCAGGACATTTGCCGTCAACAAGCTGGCTGTCAGTCCAGAAGCTTTCGCAAGGAGTGCAGTACTTTCCGCTATACTCACCTTTGTAAATATAGCCCTTATCATAAAGCGCCTTGAAGATAGTCTGAACAGTTTCGATATGATAATCGTCAGTTGTACGGATATATCTGTCATAGTTGATGTTCATGTAATCCCACAGCTTCTTGAAAATCTCAACGATTTCATCAACATAAGCCTTAGGAGTAATGCCTTTAGCCTTAGCTTTTTCCTCAATCTTCTGACCGTGCTCATCGGTACCTGTCAAAAACATTACGTCGTAGCCCTGCATTCGCTTATATCGAGCGATAGAATCGCAGGCTACTGTTGTATAGCAGTGGCCTATATGTGGATTTCCTGACGGATAGTAAATAGGTGTTGTGATGTAAAATGGCTTTTTCTCACACATAATCGTCACTCCTCAATAAAAATTTTTATATACTCTGTAATTATAGCATAAAAGCCAAAAATTGCAATATAATAGTTATATAACACATTGATTTCAAAAGGCTTTTTTCACAACTTTTCACAAACACTTGACAAACGAGAAGTTTAGTGGTAATATAATAAAGCTGAATGAAGCGCCACATATCGCGGAGTGGAGCAGCTCGGTAGCTCGTCGGGCTCATAACCCGAAGGTCGTCGGTTCAAATCCGGCCTCCGCAACCAAATCAGATACCTCTATTGATACAATCGTGTCAATAGAGGTTTCGTCGTTTTATCGTTATTTTGTAGCGAAAAGATAAGTAAATAAGCAGGAATAAAAAAACAAGCGTTGCAGTTTGAGGACATAAATGTATCGTGTCCCTCTCCCGCAACGCTTTTTTGTTGTGTAAAAATATGAAGTTTTATGTTTTTGCCGGTAAAATCCCCAAACCTATCGTTAAATTATAGGGGTATCGTTAAACGACTGAATTTTTGTTTCAGCTCGACAAATTGGAATTTGTCTATCGGCTCCAAGCCATAACCAACTCTTTTTCGTTGGTATTATCATCCGTGTTTTCTGATTGAACTACAAATTGTTCTCTCTGATAAAATTGAATTGCACGGATATTCTTATTATAAACGCTCAAATACATATTGGATTTAATGCCTTTTACATAATTCAATAGTTGTTTCCCAATGCCTTTCGACTGCATATCTTCTTTTACGAATAATCCCGCAATATAATTATCTGTCAATCCAATAAAGCCTTCTATTTCTTTTGTGCCATTGTTTTCATACACATATATTTCTGCTTGTGGAAGAATCTTTTTTACCATATCATAATTATCCATCCAATAGTGCTTTGATATGAAACTATGTGCTTTAATGTTTATATCAAGCCATATCTGCATAACAGCAGATAAATCATTTTCCTTGACTGCTCTTATCACAATATAACCTCTACAAATTGATTAGAAACCAATCGAAGTTGGTGTGAACGATAAAGCAGTTTACTTTTTATAAACTGCCCTGTCGTTTGCACCAATTTCGATTTTTCTATAGTGAACAAAGTTGCGTCCGTTTTGAAGGAATTCTATGGATTTTCAATCATTTCCTTCCCAATTAAGATTCATTGAAAAAAGCAACGAGATTTCTGTAACTTACTATGAATCGTACAGTTGAAGGCACGACAAAAAGACCTCGATCTCGAGGTTGTTTTAACGGTATAGGAATGAGTATTTTAAAGCCGCAAAGGCGTTTTTAACTGTGATTTCCCAAGCTTGCCACCACAGCATGTACAAACAAAGATCTTTATTCCATACAGAGTTTCTAAAATCTGAGGTGTTTCCATAGAACGCAGTCTCGAAAGATACTGTTTGCATCCTAACAGATTTCTACATAAGGTCAGATGTTTGGATTTGCTGCGAGTACAGAGTAGACCGTAATGCCTGATTCTGACAAAACGTCTTGGTGGCACATGCATAAGAAATCTTCTGATAAATTCAATTCCTGAAAGAGTTAGTTCTTTCCATTTGCCTTCATCCCGGTAATCTTTTACAAAGAAGGTAACAGTGGTGTCATCCATACGAATGATACGATGATTACTGATAGCAATTCTGTGCGTATACTTACCAAGATAATTAATAACAGAGTTTGCACCGTTAAAAGTCTTTTTACAATGAGGAATCCAATCTTTTTTATAACAGACATCCAGTAATTCTTTGAAGTTATAGTGGTTACGATATGTTTCACTGGTTCCATGAAACTGCAGTTTATCTTGCTCCCATAAGGATTTTAATTCTTCCATGTATTTTCCACGGAATACTTTCGAAAGAACTTTTACTGGAAGAAAGAATTCACTGCCTTTATCTTTCCACTGTTTTTTCTCAGTTAATCCACCACCAAGAAGAATCACGTGGATATGAGGATGGAAATTCATTTCAGATCC
>JBGVLC010000029.1:0-3762 GCA_045124035.1 Ruminococcus sp.
GATGTACTTGTATGACCAACTTGTACCATCTGGATTAAACTGAACTAAGCAGTAACCTGTCTTGTTAGAAGTCTCACCGATTTTGTATGGATCTTCTGATGCTGGCTTATAAAGAGCATCAAACTCTGTGCCGTTGTAGTGGGCAACCTTGAGCTCATCACCGCCAACGAATGTCCAATAAAGGATGTATTCGCCGGCAACATCAGGGTTAGGACTTAACTTTCTGTCGTTTGAAAGTGCTTCTACTGAATAGCAGTCAACACCATCAAAGATACCAACCATGTAGTAACCTTCTGTGAGCTCTTCTTCTGTTGGCTCAGGGATAGTTGGCTCATCTGTTACAGGCTCTGTCGCAACTGGCTCTGTTGCAACTGGTTCTGTCTCAACTGGCTCTGTCGCAACTGGCTCTGTCTCAACTGGCTCTGTCTCAACTGGCTCTGTTGCAACTGGCTCTGTTACAACTGGCTCTGTTACAACCGGCTCTGTTACAACTGGCTCTGTTACAACTGGCTCTGTTACAACTGGCTCTGTCTCGATTGGTTGTGTTGGGATTGTTGGGTCTTCCTCACCAAATGTGTAGGTCTTACCAATACCCATGTGTACTACTGACTCATAACCTGCGATATGCTTCTGAATAGAAGAAACGTCAAAAATATTAATTTTGGTGTTTCCGTCTACGTTAGCAGCCGCAAATTTAACTGTGTCAGCTTCGATTTCGTAACCTGTATAACCTGCGATAGATTTCTGAACATAAGAAGCGTCAAAAACGTTAACTCTTCCGTTGAAATCTACATCGCCAAGCATGTAGGTTACAACCTCAGCAGAGGTAGTGAAGACGCCTACGCTGATCATAGAAAAAAGCATAGTCATCGCAATTACCAAGCTGATGATTCTCTTGAACTGTCTCATAAGAATTCCTCCATTTCTTATTTGTGCATTGTCCCAAAATGACAATATTACACTATTGTAATCATTATACTCCTTTGACTTTTATTATTCAATGACCTGAAAGCAATTTGTACCGCATTTCAGGTAGAAAAAAACTTCATTGTTTTAGCAATAATGCACAAATAAGGAAACCTGTTTTTGGTTAATGAAATCACAAACAAAACTTATTTAGTAAGAACTCACAAATCAACTCGAACTATTTTGTGTAAAAAAGCAAAGGGGCTACCAAAGTAGCCCCAAAAACACTTAATCTTCTTTTATATCACGCATTGTCAGACTTATGCGCTTTTTATCAACATCAACAGAAAGAACCATAACCTTGACAATATCACCGACTTTTAGCACCTCGCTAGGATGCTTGATGAATTTGTTACAAATGCGGCTGATGTGAACAAGTCCATCCTGATGGACACCGATATCAACAAATGCACCAAAGTCGATAACATTTCTGACTGTACCTGTGAGGACCATTCCCTCTTTGAGGTCTTCCATCGAAAGCACGTCAGTTCTGAGAAGTGGTGGCGGTAACTCTTCACGAGGGTCACGACCAGGTTTCGAGAGTTCTTTTACGATATCCTCGAGTGTAGGTACACCAACTTCGAGTGTTCCAGCAATCTTCTCAACGCCACCAAGCTCTTTTACTTTAACTTCTATATCAGCGATACCTCCGTTTTTGATATCAGCTGACTTGCTGCCACAAAGTTCGATGAGTTTTTTTGCAACATCGTAGCTTTCAGGATGAACACCTGTGCTATCAAGAGGATTTCGGCTTTCAGTAACACGAAGGAAGCCTGCACACTGTTCGTAGGCTTTTGGTCCCAGTTTAGGAACCTTCTTTAATTCTGCTCTGGAATTAAACTGACCATTCTCTTCTCTGTATGTAACGATGTTCTCACAAACAGTTGAAGACAATCCGGCAACTCTCTTGAGCAATGACGCCGAAGCTGTGTTCAAATCGGCACCAACGTTATTAACACACTCTTCAACGATACCATCAAGCGCACCCTCAAGCTGTTTTTGTGGCATATCGTGCTGATACTGACCAACACCGATAGCTTTTGGCTCGATTTTAACAAGCTCAGCGAGTGGGTCCTGAAGTCGTCTGGCGATAGAAATCGCACTACGAAGTGTCAGGTCGAACTGAGGAAATTCCTTAGCTGCAAGTTTTGACGCTGAATACACCGAAGCACCAGCCTCACTTACAACCATATACGAAACTTTCTCAGGAATTTCAGAAATCACAGATGCAGTAAACATCTCAGTTTCCTTGGATGCTGTACCGTTACCGATAGCGATAATCTCAACCTTATGCTTTTTGATGAGATTCTTGATAACGCGTTTGGATTCATCAACCTTAGTCTGTGAATGAGTTGGATAAATGATAGAGGTGTCGAGCACTTTACCTGTAGGGTCAACAACAGCCACCTTACAACCTGTACGATAACCAGGGTCAAGACCCATAGCCACCCTACCCTTAACAGGAGGTTGCATAAGGAGCTGACGAAGGTTAGTTGCAAAAACTTTGATAGCTCCTGTCTGGGCAATTTCTGTTAGCTCTTTTCTGATTTCACGCTCAACTGATGGGAAGATAAGGCGTGAGTACGCATCTTTGCACGCCTCATAAACGGCGTCGCTACACATTGAAGTTCCCTTGACCATAACACGAGCGATTGATGCAAGCGGTTTTTCATCATCAAGTTTGATGCTGACTTTCAGGAAGTCTTCTTTCTCACCTCGGTCAATCGCTAAAACCCTATGGGAAGCGATTTTGGAAACTGCTTCCTCAAATTCATAGTAGAGGTTATATACGCTCTCAACATTTTCATCAACAGCCTTAGATGTGACAGTTGCATTGTGAAAGCAAAGATTACGAACTCTCTTTCTGATTTCAGCAGTATCAGATACCATTTCAGCAATAATATCAAGCGCACCCTGCAAAGCATCTTCTGCAGTTTTCACACCTTTTTCTTCATCAACATAATCCTGTGCGAGAGCAAGAGGATCGGCTTTGCTGTCATCCTGAGCAAAAATATAAAGTGCGAGTGGCTCAAGTCCCTTTTCCTTAGCAACAGATGCGCGGGTTTTACGCTTAGGTTTGTATGGACGATAGATGTCTTCAACCTCGGATAATATAGTAGCTTTATCAAGTGCTAAAACAATCTCGTCAGTGAGTTTTCCCTGAGCTTCGATGAGGTCCTTGACTTCCTGTTTTCTCTTATCTAAGTTTCGAAGATAGTCAAGGCGGTCAGACACCTCACGGATGAGCTGGTCATCCATACTGCCATGAGCTTCCTTTCTGTATCGCGCAATAAATGGTATGGTATTGCCCTCATCAAGAAGTTCAATGACATTTTTCATATACTCTTCTTTGATATTAAAATGTTGGGCTAAACTTAAAGCATAATCCATATTTCAAAATCCTTTCAAAACAAGTCCTTAGTATTATACCACTTTTTGAAAGTTTTCGCAAACCTTTTGTAACACAATCGGCATTTCGCAATAGTATATAGTGTAACACAGAAAGGAGGAAAACACATGTGTTCTAACGGTTTCTTCGGCGGCAATAACTGTTGCTGGATTGTTATTCTTCTCGTTATTTTGTGGTCTTGCTGCGGTAACAACGGTAACGACTGCGGATGTTCTAACAACTGTGGTTGCTAAATAAAATAAGTTAGTCAGAACCTCCGGCTAAGCCGGAGGCTTGAGTAAGCCCTATAAGGGCATTTTACAAGCATATCCCCTCAAGGGGTACTGAATAGTTTGCCGACCGCATTACTATCTCAGGCTACCCCTTAAGGGGTTTCTTTTTGCCTA
>JBGVLC010000030.1:0-24109 GCA_045124035.1 Ruminococcus sp.
TCTGCCTTTGGGTTTGATAGTTACTCCCGACTCAAGTTTCTTTTTGTTTCTATTGTATCTTGTTATGCAATCGTGTACTTGTTTTTGGGTGTATCCTAATTTTTCGCCTATTTCTCTATTGGAACATCCATGTTCTTTTAAATCTAATATTTCTTGTTCGAATTGTTTTATATGTTTATATTCTCTTGGCATACAAAAACCCTCTATGGTAGTTTCTTTAATTCTACCATAGGGGGTGGCTTTTTTCTATTGTCCGTTTTTTACGGACCTGTGCATAAACCGAACAGGGCGTTATTTTTATATCTTTTAAGCTAAATCAGCAATATCCAGTACGAGCTTTTCTGTCTTTTCCCAACCGATGCACGGATCGGTGATGCTCTTGCCGTATACTCCACCATCAACTGACTGGTTACCATCCTCAAGGTAACTTTCTATCATAAAACCTTTCACCATTGATTTGATATCGGCATTGTGTCTGGCTGAGTGAAGAACCTCTTTACAGATTCTCGACTGTTCAAACGGGTTCTTCGCAGAATTACTATGGTTAGCATCAACAACCAAAGCAATATTTTCAAGTCCTCGAGCGCTGTACATCTCATAAAGCAATTCTAAGTCCTCGTAGTGGTAGTTAGGCATCATTTTGCCGTGCTTATTCACATAACCTCGCAAAATAGCATGCGAAAGAGGATTTCCCGTAGTCTTGACCTGCCAGCCTCTAAAAACGAAGGTGTGGCTGTGCTGAGCAGCCTCAATCGAATTGAGCATAACAGAATAGTCTCCGCTGGTTGGATTTTTCATGCCAACAGGAACGGTGATACCGCTAGCAACCAATCGATGCTCCTGATTCTCAACTGAACGAGCACCAACAGCTACATATGACATAAGATCATCAAGATAGCGATAGTTAGCAGGATAAAGCATCTCATCAGCAGTAGACATAGCATAATCAGTGAGCACCCTTGAATGAAGCTCACGAATAGCCAAGATGCCTTTGAATGTATCGGTTTCAGCGTTAGGATCGGGCTGATGAAGCATACCCTTGTAACCGCTACCGTTGGTGCGAGGCTTGTTTGTATAGACTCTAGGGATAAGTATGAGCTTGTCGCTGACCTTTTCCTGAAGCTTTTTGAGTCTTCCAACATAATCGAGCACTGCATCTTCTCTATCAGCAGAGCAAGGTCCGATAACAAGTACCAGTTTGTCTGACTCTCCTGTGAAAATTTTCGCAACATTCGTATCAATCAAAGCTTTTCGCTCTACCGCTTCTTTTGACAACGGATAGGCTTCTTTCACTTCCTTTGGAATTGGTAATTTCCTTTCAAAAATCATTGACATTTTCCATTCCTCCAAACGAAAAAATGATACCGCAAAAATGGAATTTTGTCAACAAAACCAAATTTGCGGTATGCTTTATTTCATCAGTTTATCCCACAGAATAACACCATTTTGTGAGAGTGATTTTTTCACATCAATCACGCGTTGATTTGAACTCCCACGAAACTGAAGCGTGATATCTTTTTTCTCTTCTACGAACCTGCCATCAACTAAAACATCAATATATGAAAGCATTTCGTCAGTATATTCACATCGTGCTCGGCTGTCACCCAGCAGCTCCTTATCAAAAAGGTAACCCGTGTAACACCAGACATCTTTTTGAGGATACTTCTCTTTCACCTTTCTCAGTAGTGAAACGAGCTCTTTCTGATTGGTAGGCTCAAACGGTTCTCCGCCGAGTAGCGACAAACCGTTGACAAAATCAGGGCCGAGGTATTCTAAAATCAGGTTTTCGGTTTCCTTTGTGTACACTTCACCATAGTCAAAATCCCATGTTTCTTTATTGAAACAGTTCTTGCAGTGATGGGTACATCCTGACACAAAAAGCGAAACCCTGACCCCGACTCCATTTGCAATGTCGTGTTTTTTTATGGTTGCATAGTTCATCAGATGTGTAACACTCTTTCCTGAATTTCCTGGGTTCTACCCTGATTCCAGTACTGTGTACCGATATATCCGCAGGTACGTCGTGCAACATTCATAGTATCCTGATCACGATTCTGGCAGTTAGGACACTCCCAAATCAGCTTGCCATCATCATTGACAATTCGAATTTCACCATCAAAGCCACATTTCTGACAGTAGTCACTCTTTGTGTTGAGCTCCGCATACATAATATTATCATAGATAAAACGGATAATCTGGAGAACTGCATCGATGTTCTGTTGCATATTCGGCACTTCTACATAGCTGATTGCACCGCCTGTTGAAAGAGCCTGGAATTTCGATTCAAACATAAGCTTATCAAAAGCATCGATTTCCTCAGTTACATGAACATGATAGCTGTTGGTGATATACGCTTTGTCTGTAACTCCTTTGATAACACCAAAACGCTTTTGCAAACATTTTGCAAATTTGTATGTTGTGCTCTCAAGCGGTGTACCATAGATACCAAAACCGATGGTGGTTTCTTCTTTCCACTTGTTGCACGCCTTGTTCATATATTTCATAATATCAATAGCAAAGTCGGTGACGCTAGGGTCGGTGTGCGACTTGCCTGTCATATATCTCACGCACTCACAAAGGCCGGCATAACCAAGCGAGATAGTTGAATATCCGCCGTAGAGAAGCTTGTCGATAGGCTCGCCCTTTTTGAGTCGTGCAATAGCTCCGTCCTGCCACAAAATCGGTGCCGCATCGGAAAGCGTACCTTTGAGTCGGTTGTGACGACACATAAGCGCTCGATAACACAACTCGAGTCGCTCATCAAAAATCTTCCAGAACTTATTTATATCCTTACCGCTTGAAAGAGCGATATCAACGAGGTTCAAAGTAACTACGCCCTGATTGAATCTGCCGTAGAACTGATACTCGCCTTTTTCGTTCTTCCACGGAGTAAGTGCTGATCTACAACCCATAACAGGGAAACAATTTCCCTCTTTGAGTTCTTTCATAATCTTCTCGGAAATATAGTCAGGTACAAGTCTCTTTGCTGTACACTTAGCCGCAAGCTCTGTAAGGTACCAATACTTTGAGTCAGGAGTAATATTGTCCTCCTCAAGAACATAAATAAGTTTCGGGAATGCTGGAGTTACATAAACACCTTTTTCATTTTTAACACCCTGGTAACGCTGCTGCAAAACTTCCTCAATAATAAGAGCGAGGTCAGCTTTTTCGCGTTCGTCCTTCGCTTCGTTTAAATACATAAACACAGTAACAAACGGAGCCTGACCGTTGGTTGTAAGCAGTGTTACAACCTGATACTGGATGGTCTGCACACCACGGTTGATTTCTTCTCTGAGTCTCTTCTCGACTACCTGATGAATCTTTTCTTCGCTGACGTCAACACCGATATAGGCGTACTCTTCTCTCACCTGTCTTGTGATTTTCTGACGGCTGACATCAACAAAAGGTGCAAGGTGAGTCAGCGAAATACTCTGTCCACCGTACTGGTTAGATGCAACCTGTGCGATAATCTGAGTCGCAATATTGCACGCTGTTGAAAAGCTATGAGGCTTTTCAATCATTGTTCCGCTGATGACCGTACCATTTTGGAGCATATCATCAAGGTTAACAAGGTCACAGTTGTGCATATGCTGAGCATAATAATCGGTATCGTGGAAGTGAATAATACCATCCTCGTGAGCTTTCACGATATCCTGTGGCAGTAAAATTCGCATAGTGATATCTTTGCTCACTTCACCTGCCATATAGTCACGCTGAACAGAATTGACTGTTGGGTTTTTGTTGGAATTTTCCTGTTTAGCTTCTTCATTGTTACACTCGATAAGTGTCAGAATCTGGTTATCTGTAGTGTTAGCAACACGTGCGAGGTTACGCGTGTAGCGATATCGGATATATCTTTTTGCGGTTTCATATGCACCACACTTCATAATTTCGAGCTCAACAAGCTCCTGAATCTCTTCGACAGAAAGAGCTCTTGAAATACACTCACCGGTGTTCTTGATTGTTACAGCTATATTTCTGATTTGCTCATCGGTCAACTCTCTGCCGTTGTCGTTTGCTTCATCCGCCTTCGTAATAGCGGCGATAATCTTCTCAATATTGAACTCAGCTTCGCTACCGTTGCGCTTGATTATCTTCATTATCCTCATCCCTTCCTTGAATATCTTGGTTTCTGTTAATTCTTTAATGTTACTATATATTGTTGAGCATTTCTAGTATAGCAACTATATATAGTATGGTCAAGTGGAATTTGTCGATTTTCAGTTTACAGTTTAGTAATTTGTTTTTGGGGAATTAAAAACCACATAAAAAATGGAACTCCGAAGCTATCGAAGTTCCTGGAATTTTATTTGATCAAATCATTAACAACTGCTGATGCAATTATCAATCCTGCCGCAGGTGGCACAAAGGCACAGCTTGCAGGAATCGCTTTGTTTCCTTCCAACACAGTTTCCTCGGCTCTCGTCGGTTCTTCCTTTGAATATACAACCTTGAGCTTCCTGATACGATTTTTTTTGCAGAGATTACGCATTGCGCGAGCAAGCGGACAAACGCTTGTTTTATAAATATCTGAGATTTCGAGCATTTCAGGATGAAGCTTATTCCCTGTACCCATTGATGAGATAATCGGAATGTTCTTTTCCTGAGCGATTTTAGCTAGCTCAAGTTTTGCGCTTACTGTATCAACTGCATCAACTATATAGTCATACTGAGTAAAATCAAACTCAGCTGAATTTTCAGGCAGGAAGAATGTATCGAAGGCGTTAACCTTACACTGAGGATTGATTCTCATAATGCGTTCTTTTATAACATCAACTTTTTTTCTGCCAACCGTATCAATCGTTGCGATAATCTGGCGGTTGATATTAGAAATTGATACATCATCGTTGTCCACAACAGTAATCTCTCCTATGTTGCTACGCACAAGTGCCTCAACAACATAACCGCCTACTCCACCAACACCAAAAACGATAACGTGGGATTTGTTAAGTTTTGAAAGCGCTGGCTCTCCTATTAACATTTGTGTTCGTGAAAACATCTCGTTCATAATTATTCCCCTAAACTTTTCTTGTTTTAGTATATCACACATTCTATGCATATTCAAATAACAGTTGAAAAACTAAAGAAAATACTGTAGAATATCTGTAGAAAAGAACGAGGTAGCTATGGATATTTACAAAATCGCCGATCTGAATATCGGCATCGAAAACCACAGAGAATTCACAAAAAAATATATGCGCGACTACCTGACAGACGAACAAAACATCGATTTCTCTGTCATTGTTACTCCACAGATGATAATAGAAGAAGAAAAAATCGCTGTCGAAAAAGTTCCACAACAGTACTACGAGCTGACCGCTATTTTGCGTGTAATCTGCAAAAGAATCGTCAGGGATTACAACGGATTTTTTCTGCATTGTTCGTGCCTGAAATATAAGGACGAGGCGATAGTTTTCACCGCAAAAAGTGGTACAGGAAAATCAACGCACTCTCGCCTTTGGCGTGAAAAGCTTAACAACCAAGTCGAGATGATTAACGATGACAAGCCTATCGTTCGACTTATCGATGATGTTTTCTACATCTACGGCACACCATGGAACGGAAAGCACTCACTCTCAAACAATATCAAAGCTCCGATAAAAGCTATCTACTATCTGCATCAGGCTGAGAATAACAAAGTTAGTCAGTGCGACCCGATTTCTTCTATTACAAAAATTTTATCCCAGACTGTCCTTCCTGATGACAAAGCGAGTATGGATAACCTGCTGTCTATGACTGAAAAACTCGTCAGCACAACCCCTGTTTTTGATTTAGATTGCAACATATCATACGAAGCGGTGGATGTTGTTTTAAATTCCTTAAACGAAATATAACCAATATTAAAAGCGACGGTAAAAAACTACCGTCGCTTGATTTTTGCTATTTATTTTGTCATAAAGAGTACGCCTAATGTGTTAGGGCCACAATGTGAAGAAATAGTACAAGAAGCTCTACTTACGAAAACTTCATCAAAAATATTCTTTTCAATAAGTGCGTTTTTCACAGACTCTACGAGTTCTTCGTCACAGCCTGCGTGAGTAACGAAAGCACGGGCTTTATCTACCTCACCGTACTTTGTGAGGATATCATTGAGATAGTCAATACAAACCTTGTTGAACTTACCTCTGTATTTCTTGTTAACACCCATCTTGCCGTTTTCCTGTGTCGAAACCTCAATACAAGGCTTGAGACCCAAAAGGTTAGCACCGAAAGCTTCAATCGCAGAACATCTGCCACCTGCCTGAAGGAAGTCGAGTTTGTCGATAACAAAGCTTGCGTGGCTCTTATGAACGAGCTTTTCAACAGCTTCCTTAGCTTCAACAGCACTCATACCCTGTGCTAAAAACTCAGCAGCTTTGATAACAATAAGACCTGAACCGGTACTTAAATTGCAAGAGTCAACAACCTGAACCTTACCATCAAACTCAGTAGCCGCAAGCACACTTGACTGGTGAGTTACAGAAAGACTCGCACCAAGTGAAATATGAAGAACATCATATCCCTGCTCAACAAACTGTGTGAAGAAGTCAGTATATTCACCAACACTCATAGCAGCTGTCTTAGGTAATTCCTTAGTCTTGTAGAAATGGTCATATATTTCTTCAGGAGTGATAGTCTCCCAATCGTCATAAGTATTATTGCCGAGGTTGATGTGAAGAGGAACATCGTGAACGTCATATCTCTCGATGAGTTCCTTTGTAAGGTCACAAGTTCTGTCGGCTGTCAAAATAACTTTATTACTCATAATAATCTCCAACTTTCCCTATTGTTATGTAACAGAAATAATGTTATACTACTATTATAATGATTTTTTCATTAAATTTCAATACACGGTGATGATTTATGGTCAAAAAATTCAGATTCAACAACCCGATTACTACCTATGCCGTAGTCAAAAACATTGAATGTAAAAATGGTGAAATGCCATATTTTTCAAAATGTGACACAGACTTTACTTATATAATGAGCGACACCGCAAGCGTTTATGGTCTTGGAGAAGCTGTCAGAGGCATCAACAAGCGCGGTTGGATTTACGAGGGTTACTGCAGTGATGACCCTTGCCACACTGAAGACAAGCGTTCACTTTATGGTGCTCACAACTTCCTTATAGTTGATGATAAAGCAAACGGTGGGGACAGATTTGGCGTTTTCTTTGATTACCCAACAAGAATCACATTTGACATTGGTTATACAAAACAAAATGAATTCAAGGTTAGCGTTGAAAACGACGATATCGATATCTACTTCATCGAGGGAGAAAGTCTTCGCGATATCGTGAAAAACTTCCGCGAAATCATCGGTATGAGCTACATCGCGCCAAAGTGGTCTTTGGGCTTTATGCAAAGTCGCTGGAGCTACTTCACAAAAGACGATGTTGAGCGTATCGCTGATTCATACAAAGAAGCAGACATTCCTCTTGATGCTATCTTCCTTGACATCGACTATATGGAGCGCTACAAAGATTTCACAATAAACGATGAACGTTTCCCTGACTTTGAGAATTTTGTTTCATATATGAAGAAAAAGGGTGTTCGCCTTGTCCCTATCATTGATGCCGCTGTCAAAGTTGAAGACGGCTATGATGTATATGAAGAAGGCGTGAAGAACAACTACTTCTGCAAAGGTGACGATGGTGAGGACTACATCGTTGGTGTGTGGCCGGGTAAGGCAGTTTTCCCTGACTTTATGAACGAAGAAGTCGGCGAGTGGTTCGGTGATAAGTACAAAATGCTCACAGATATGGGCATCGAAGGCTTCTGGAATGATATGAACGAACCTGCGATTTTCTACTCTGAAAAAGGTCTCGAGAAAGCTTTTGCTCAGGTTGACAGCTACAAGGAAGTATCGCTAGATGCTAACACATACTTTGACTGTCGCGACTCTTTCTCAAAGCTTTCGAACTCACAGTTTGACTACAACAACTTCTATCATAACTACAATGGTAAGAAAATCAAGCACAACGATATCCACAACCTCTACGGCTACTTTATGACAAAGTCAGCATCCGAGAGCTTCAAACGTAATGTTCCTGACAAGCGAGTGCTTATGTTCTCCAGAGCTTCATACATCGGTGCTCATCGTTACGGCGGTATTTGGACAGGCGATAACCACTCTTGGTGGTCACATATTCTCTTGTGCTTAAAGCAAATGCCATCTCTCAATATGTGTGGCTTTGTATACTCAGGTTGCGATATGGGTGGTTTCAACGGCAACTGTACACGCGATTTGCTCTTGCGTTGGCTCTCACTCTCTATCTTCACTCCGCTTTTCAGAAACCACTCAGCGTGTGGCACAAAGGATCAGGAGTGCTTTGCTTTCGAGAAACCTGAGGATTTCAAAAACCTTGTTGACCTGAGATACAGACTTCTTCCATACATCTACAGCGAATATATGAAGGCAGTACTTTCAAACGATATGTACATCAGACCGCTTTCATTCGACTACGAAAGCGATGAAGTTGCAAGAAACATTGAGGACCAGCTTATGGTTGGCGACAGCCTTATGATTGCGCCTGTTTATACTCAGAATGCAAATGGCAGATATGTCTACCTGCCTGAAGATATGACACAGCTAAGACTGAACGCTGATGGCTCAATCACTGAAAGTGAAATGGAGAAAGGTCATCATTATATTGACGTTGCTCTCAATGAAGTTGTATTCTTTGTGAAAAACGGACACTGCGTTCCTCTTTGCAACCGTGCAGAAAATGTTGAAAATCTCAACTACAACACCATCAAGCTTTACGGCAACGGAACATCATACGATCTTTACAACGATGATGGTATGACAACAAATCCGGATTTAAACAACACAACAACCATCACAAAATAAGCAAAAGAAAAAACGGAGAAGTGAAAAACTTCTCCGTTTACTGTTTGATTATTAAACTCTTATGCGATAATCTCGCCATCAACTGTGCCAACGATACCAGCCGCATTTGACTCATCAGTATCGATATGCATAGCAGGAGCGAAGCTCTCGTGAACACGGCAAACTACATCGCCGAAAACGAGCTTTCTACCCTCAGCGCCAACCTCAACAGATACGATCTGCTTATCCTGTACGCCAAACTCAGCAGCAGCGTCAGGAGTAAGGTGAATGTGACGTTTAGCAGCGATGATACCGCACTCGATTTCAACTTCACCACAAGGACCAACGAGCTTGCAACCAGGAGTGTTAGCGATATCGCCAGACTCTCTGACAGGAGCAACAACACCGAGTTTTCTAGCGTCTGTGAGAGCGATCTCAACCTGATCTGCACCTCTGAATGGACCTAAAATAGACATTGTGAGCTCACCCTTAGGGCCAACAACCTTAACCTTCTCAGCACAAGCGAACTGACCTGGCTGTGAGAGGTCCTTTTTGTTAGTGAGAGTAGCGCCCTCACCAAAAAGTGTAGCAAATGTTTCTGCTGTAACATGGATGTGACGAGCAGAAGTTTCAACCATAATTTTCATAATGAAACCACCTTTAAATAATTATCATTTATATGATACATCAAATATACAGAAATTTCAACTTATTTTGCAAACTGAGGTGATATTTTTGAATACAAATTGGGAAAAACTGAGAAATGAATGTATTAAATGCGAAAAATGTGATTTGTGCAGAACAAGAACCAATGTTGTCTTCGGTGTCGGAAATGAAAATGCTGAGGTAATGTTCATCGGAGAAGGTCCGGGAGAGAACGAGGATATACAGGGCGAGCCGTTTGTCGGCAGAGCAGGAAAGCTACTGGACAAACTGCTTTTCGCTATTGATTTGGACAGAAATAAGAACGTCTATATTGCGAATATAGTCAAGTGCCGTCCGCCAAAGAATCGAGACCCTTTTCAGGATGAACAAATCGAGTGTATGGATTGGCTCAGAGCACAAACAAGATTAATCAGACCAAAAATCATCGTGTGCTTAGGCAGAATCGCAGGAATGAAAATCATCAAACCTGACCTCAAAATCACCAAAGAACACGGAGTGTGGTTCGAGAAGAATGGTATGCACATTATGGCAATGTATCATCCTGCAGCGATTTTGAGAAACCCTAATCAGATGGAAGACGCACTGAAAGACTTTATTATTCTTCGTGAGAAAATAGAAAAGATCTGCGAACACACTTACTAATTAAGAATTCAGCTTAAAGTAAATCGTTATCAGCCACACAACAGTACTCAACAAAAAGGCTCCGAGTTTCCTCGGAGCCTTAACTTATGTGTTAATCTTCAAAAGTAAGATTATGCGTTTTCTCTTTTTCTAGAAATAACAACTACACCAGCAGCTGCCATCATGATAGCGAGCATAACGAAGAGAACTGTTGTCTCCTGACCTGTCTTAGTTGTTGAACCAGAACCAGTCTTGTTTGATGAAGAACCGCCAGTTGTTGAACCTGAACCGCCAGTTGAACCTGAACCGCCGTTACCGCTTTCGTCCTTATTATCAGAACCGCCGTTGCCGCCGTTACCGCCGTTACCGCCGCCAACTTCTTCTCCACCTGGAGTCTTGTTAGCGTCATCGTTCTTACCCTTTTCGAGTGTTGACTTGTCTGCTGACCAATCAGCTGAAACGCCAGTAACCTCGAGAGCCTCAGTTACGTTCTCCTGCTTGAGACCGAGAGCCTTAGCTGTGTCATCGAGAAGAGTCTGGTCGTCTTTGCCAGCGTATGTTCTAGCGTTCTCAATCTTGTTAACGAGGAAGTCCTCGAACATAGCCTGAGCTGATGTTGTGAAAGGTACGCAAGTACCAACAACGTTACCGATAGATGTTACGCACATCTCAGGACCAAATGTAGCTGGGTCCTGACCCTGCCAGAAAGCAGCCTGAGCTGTCTTTGAGCTATCCTCTGGGTTCTCATACATTGTGCCGTCACAGAAAGCTGTGTCGCCGATGCAAGATGAATCCATAAGGAGGTTGTATGTCTGCATACCGTTCTCGTTTGAGAAGATAACAGCATAAAGTTGGCCTGGCTCGAGAACAGCGCCCTTAGCGTCTAAGTCATAAGTCCAAACGCCGTCGCCGTCCTTATCTGTACAACCCTCAGCCTTAGCCTGCCATGGGAAGAATGAATCTCCGCCGTAAGCCCAGAGGTGGCAGAAAATCTTCTTGTAGTTGTTCCAACCTGATGTGTTAGCATCGAAGTTGAGTACGTTTGCAGCGCCTGTATCAGCACCAGCATCTGCGCCTGTGTCAGCAGCACCGTCAGCAGCAACTTCAGCGATAGCGTCAGCGCTGTTGTCAGCGATCTCAACCTGAGCAGCAGATGTTGCGATAGCAGCAACGCTCATGATCATCATAACTGCGAGCATAAAGCTCATAATTTTTTTGAACATAATAATCTCCTCCAAATAATTTTGAATTGCATAACCCTAAAGATTAAACACTTTAGCACTATTATTATAATTGAAATAGTCAAATATTTCAATAATAAACCATTAAATCTTTGTAAAAAAATTCACAAATTTTACACTCATTTATGGTCTCTTTTGCACAAAATGCAACAATTCTGTAACGCTAAAAATTTATATTACTTTTTACGAATAATAAGCACTACAACAACTGCGATAACAGCGAGAAGAACTGCACCACCGATGATGAACCAGATAGCAAAGTTAACGCTACCGCTCTGAGTGTCGGCTTCTGCCTCAGTTGGTGCTTCAGTAGGAGCTTCTGTTGGAATCTCAACCTTTGGCATAGCGATTGACACGCCCTCAGCACTACCCCATGACAAATCAACATCTGTTGCAAAAATACCGTCAGGGTCGATGAGAGAACCGTCAGAGCTGAAAACTGCGCATGGATGAACTTTGTCGTTGTTCTCCATCCAACGAGCTATTGTACACTGCTTCTCTGAGTCAACTGGGTTTGTGCTTGTTTCGCCATCACAGTAAACAATATCGCCCTTACAATCAGATGTGATAGTCAGGTTGTATGTCTGCATACCATTCTCATTTGAGAAGATAACAGAATACTTACCGTCTTCTTTGAATTCGAGACCTGAAATGTCATAGCTCCAGTAGCCGTTGCCAAGGTCAGTACAGCGCTCATCCTTAGCCTGCCAAGCGTAGAAATCGCCGCCCTCATCGCCTTCCTGCCAGATATGACAGAAAACCATTGAGAAGTTCTTCCACGCTACATTTGTAGCTGTTGGAACCTGAAAGTAGATGCAATCTGTTGATGTTGTTTCCTCAGCGGATGCTGAAAAACAGAAAGCTGACATCATAAGCACAAGAATACATAATGCTAAACAAAAAATTCTCTTCATATTAATAACCTCCGTTATATATTACCTTGATTATACAACAAGAAACATAATTTGGCAATACATAGATAAAAAGATAAAGGGCAGTCGAACGACCGCCCTTTTTGTCATAAATTATTCTTCGTCTGATTTAGTCTCTTCAACTACTTCTGACTTTTCCTCAGTTTCTGACTTTTCTTCAGTAGCAGGAGCGTCAGCGTTCTTGTTCTTCTTATAGAATACAAATGCACCAGCACCGCCACCGATCACAATAACGATAATTGCCCAGAACCATACAGATGTAAAGATCGAGCCTTCATCTTCTGTATCAGCAGGAGTGTCAACTACTACGGAAGTCGGAGCATCAGCACCGCCGATTGTAGCTTCTTCTGTCTCTTCTGCTTTATCGTCAGCTTTCTTAGTCTCTTCCTTCTTATCGTCTTTCTTGTCATCCTTGTTGTCATTATCGGCATTGTTGTCAACATTGTTATCAACATTATTTACATTATTATCGACAACGTCTTCGTTGAGCTCGCCACCGTTGTCGCCAGGATTGTTAACAGGAACGTCAACTGCTGTGTTTACATCAGCGTCTTTACCGTCGCCTGTTACTGAGTTAATGAATAAGCCGTCGCCCTGTGGCTCATCAACGTTAAGCTCTGGAGCTTCGTTGTCAATAACAGTTTTGTTGTTAACCTTAACATCACAAGTGAATGTATATTCCTCAAACTGCTCGAGTGAATCAGGATACATATATCTTACATAGTAAGAAAGGTTAGTATCAGCCTTAGATGTTGCTTCAAAAACAACAGTTGTGATAGCAGCATTATCAAAACGAACACCGCTGAGGATTGACCAGTTACCTCTTACTTCATCCTTGAGGTTAGGGTTGATGATAGCCTGCTGTTCACCTTTGTCGAAGTTGCCAGTGAAGTCAGCGTACTTCTTAAGTCTGAGTACTGATGAATCGTAGTAAACAGAAAAGTCACAGCCAACAACTTTCTCAGGAGTTGTGACCTTGAGGGTGTATGTAACCTCGTCACCTTTATTGACAGAAATCGCAGTCTCTGCAGCCTCGAGCGCTGATGCCGGAGCAACCGCGAGTGACATTAACACAGCTAATGTCATAAGTATAGCTAAGAATTTTTTCATACTTAACATCCTTTCCAATATAACTTGAATACATTATATACCATAATGATATATTTTTCAATAAACTTTTTATGAACATATTATTGAAAGATGTGATGTTTATGTGAAATATTTTTTGATAGCAACATTTTAGTTGCAACTGAGGTCATCGGTCACAATTCAAGAGTATACTTTAGCACCCTCGAAATTCACCGATTACGAGTTTAGTTCAAAATAATACGCTGATTTAATCACAATACACCCGGAATTGTAATTTTCCTTCTATAAGTCTTATATTAAATGTAAACACGAAAATAAAAAAACAAACCCCCTTCGAAATGAAGGGGGTTCGAATATTAATCTAAGAAATCAGGTGACTAGAAATTAGTCAAACTTTCTCTTTCTAGCGATCATTACAACGCCTGCAGCCATTACGAGAACTGTAAGGAATGCGATAGCTGTTGTTGTTGAACCTGTCTTGATTGGAGCCTTGTTTGTAGGCTGTTTCTGATCGTTTGTTGAAGACTGATCAGTTGTAGCTGGCTTCTTGTCGTCGTCAGCTGTTGTCTCATCCTCAACTGGCTCTGTAACTGGCTCTGTAACTGGCTCTGTTGATGGCTCTGTTACTGGCTCTGTTGGGATTGGCTGTGTTGGGATTGGCTGTGTAACTGGCTCTGTAACTGGCTCTGTAACTGGCTCTGTAACTGGCTCTGTAACTGGCTCTGTTACTGGCTCTGTAACTGGCTCTGTTACTGGCTCTGTTGGGAGCTCGCCTTCGTATACTTCAGCATCGAGAACTTCTCTCTCTGTGAATGCATCGTTGAGAACAACGCCGTCGAATACGTACTTGTTGAGTGTAGCGTCAGCCATAACTGTGATCATTGTGTTGATGTCGTAAACGCCTTCCTCAGCAGTTACCTTGAAGTCAACTGTGAATGCAACTGAATCTTCTGCAGGGAATCTTACGCCGCCTGTTGAAGAATAGTTGAAGAGTACCTGACCCTTGATGTTCATGTTGTTGATTGTAGCAGCACCGAAGATTGGGAACATAGCAGCTGTGTCTGGATCGCCCCACTCGTCAACCATTGGGCAAATCTCAAGACCTTCAGCATCATAGTATGTTGTAGCATCGAATGAACCAACCTTAGCACCTGGAACATTGAGGTAGTATGTGTATCTGTAAGTCTGACCCTGCTCTACCTTGTAGAGAACGCCGTCAGCTCTTACGAAGAGGTTGTGAGCTGGTGTTGGCTCTGTAACTGGCTCTGTTACTGGCTCTGTAACTGGCTCTGTTGGTACATCAGCATAAGCGATGTCGAGGAGAGCCTTTGTGCCGTCGAAGCCGATTGTAACTGTAGCGCCATCATAGAGTACTTCAGCAACAGCGTTAGGACCGCCGAACTTAGCATCGCCTTCGAGGTTGTAGTCGCCGATATCCCAAGCACCGTTTGTTGTTACCTTGAACTGGTATGTGCCAGCAGCAACGTCCTCGTAAACCTTCTCCCAAACGCCCTTGTCAGCGTTGAAGAGGAGTTCGTTTGTTCTGTCAGCTGGATCCCAGTTTGAACCGAAGAGTGTAGCGTCACCAGCAGCAACGTAGAAGTTCTCTGGCTGAACTGGATCTGTAACTGGCTCTGTAACTGGCTCTGTAACTGGCTCTGTCTCAACTGGCTCTGTTGGTGTTGATGGAACATAAACTGGAGCATCAAGTACTTCCTTGTCTGTGAAAGCATCGTTGAGAGTCTCACAGTCGAATACGTACTTGTTGAGGTTTGTATCAGCCATTACAGCGATGATTGTGTTGATCTCGTAGATACCTGTCTCAGCAGTTACCTTGAAGTCAACTGTCATTGCAACTGAATCTTCATAAGGGAATCTAACGCCACCTGTTGAAGAGTAGTTGAAGAGAATCTTACCAGCAACGCCGAAGTTGTTGATTGTAGCAGCGCCGAATACTGGGAACATAGCAGCTGTGTCTGGATCGCCCCACTCGTCAACTGTTGGGCAAACCTCGAGGCCTTCAACATCATAGTATGTTGTAGCATCGAATGAACCGATCTTAGCGTTTGGAACGTTGAGGTAGTATGTGTATGTGTATGTCTCGCCCTGCTCTACTTCGTAGAGAACGCCGTCAGCCTTAACGAAGAGGCCTTCTGGCTCAGCAGGTGTTGTTGGCTCAACAACTGGATCTGTAACAGGCTCTGTCTCAACAGGCTCTGTCTCAACTGGATCTGTTGGGAGCTCTGATGGAGTAACTGGCTCTGTAACAGGCTCTGTAACTGGCTCTGTTGGAGCAGCTGACTTGCAAACGAGCTTCTCTGTCTCTTTCCAAGCGTCGCCTGCGAATACGCCATCTTCGATGAGCTTTGTACCAGCGAGGTCTTCAGCGTTGATGATCTTTGTATCGATCTCTGATGAACCTTCAGCGATAACTTCGAAGTCGATCTTAACGAGTACGCGCTCGTCGTTGTCAAATGGAACACCGTTGAGAGCTACGAAGTTGTAAGTAACTTCGTTTGTCTTTGTGTTAGGAACAACAATGCTAGCTGTTGTTGGGAACATATCTGTGTAGAGTCTGTTGCTGTCCATAACATAGTTTGTTACCTTGAGCTTTGACTCATCATAGAATGTTGAACCCTCGAGTGATGTGAGGCAACCCTCAGCAGCAACATCAGCAGCGTTGAGGTAGAAGTAGTATGACCATACGTCACCTACGTTAACAGGTGTAGCCTCGCCGTTAACGATGATCTCGTTAGCTGCAACAACTGGCTCACCAGGCTTAACTTCAACGAGTGCCTTTGTGCCATCGAAGCCAACGATTACTGTAGAACCGTCAACATCAACAGTAACTTTAGCGTTAGCGCCGCCGTACATAGCGTCGCCTTCGAGGTTGAAGTCACCATTGTCCCAACCATAGTTAGTTGTTACTTTGAATTCATAAGTACCAGCAGCTACGTCAGTGAAAACCTTCTCGTAGATGCCCTTGTCCTCAACCCATGTCATCTGGTTGTTAGTATCTGCTGGATCCCAAGCTGAACCGCAAAGGCCATCAGCACCAGCAACAACATGGATCTCGCCATCTGCAAGAGCTGATGTTGAAGTGATAGCAACTGTGCACATGCTAACTACTAAAACAATAGCAAGAAGCAGACTAACGAACTTGTTTGTCTTAAGCATTTTAATTTCCTCCTTAATTTTAATGCTTTGATAAGCAACTTAATTATAAGTCAAGTAATCCGCGTTTACTACCAACAAATATGTTACAAAAACCGCAAAATGTTTACGACTTGTAATTATTATGTCGCAGTTTTACCCAAACTACTTGAATATATAATCTATGCCCTCATATTGTAACCCACTCGTAACCAAATGTCAACAATAAATATATCAAATTATTGTCTTTTTAATAGGCTTTTTTTGAGCAGATTACAAATAATTACAAGGTTTTTCCGCATAAAACCTAGGGTTTTACATATATATTTACAGCTTTGCTACAAAACTGACAAAATTTACAGCAAAATCCCCCTATTTATGCACGAATTATATAGAAACTAAATAAATCAGATAATTTCTTTTTCTACATTTGGAGCTGTTTCCAGCAGGGTTGGGTTTTCAAGCAACTTCCTGAACTTTCGAAAAGCCATAGCAAAGTAGGCTCCGGATGCGATTCGCTCATCCATCACAAGACCAATCGGCATACAGCGTTCAAAAACGATTTCACCTTTCTTGCGCTTTGGCACTTCTCTGAGATTGCCCATAGCAAGAGCGAGACTTGTTGTACCAAAATCGTAAATGTGGTGATATATGTGGTTAGTGCGGATGCTCGCAAGATTTGTCACAACAGCGCTGATATGGAACGGGCTCATATCGATGATAGCTTTCGGAAGAAGTCCGAATTTGTCGAGCACCTTGAAAACACTCACTCCAACTCTCAGAAGTCCCGGAATGGATGTGAGTACTCTGATAATCTTATCGGTGCCGTTTTCGTTATCCTCTTTGCGGTTGTCCTCAATATATTTTTGAATGGCATTTTCGACATCGTCGATATTGTAGCCAGGCTTGAAGTAGATTTTATTCATAGTGCCGTGAGCATCAATCCTGCCACCTTTGAGCACAACCATACCGACCGCAAGTTCGTTTCTATCATATATAGTTTTGTTGACCACAAAACGGTTGAGAGCAGGATACTCGGCTATCGTATGAACCAGAGCTGTTATAAACACAGCAAGATGGCTGTATGTTTTCCCCTCTTTGCGTTTTTCGTTCAGATAGTTATTGATCGGGTCAACCGGAATATCAAGCGTTATCATATTCATCGAATCAGAACGCTTGCTCATAATGTGCGCCGCAACTTTGTACATCGGATCAGCGTTCCTGACCTTCTTTCCGTCGACTCTCATTTTACCCCTCCTATAATCAATATCTACATAGATTTTACAACATATTGTATTTTTTATCAAGCAAAAGGAAAATTTCAGACATAATATGGTATTAAAGGCAAAAAAAGACCATTTGAAGAGCTTTCTTCAAAGGGGTCCATATCATTATCGTTTTGAAAAAACACAACCACAGTAGTTTTGTCGGTAGAGGTTATACTGAGCACTTAGCTCAAGTGAACGTTTGTAGCCGTTTTTCTTTTTGAAATCCGACACAAGGTATTTTACACCCAGAACTTTTTCAACCGATTCTCCTATACTATTTATAATAGAAGAATTTTTCAGCGGACTGATAGTGAGTGTTGTTGCAAAATAATCACACGAAAGTTTCTTAGCGTACTGCGCTGTTTTTTCGAGTCGCATCAAAAAGCACTCAGTACAGCGTGAGCCTCGTTCAGGCTCATTTTCAAGCCCCTTGATCTTCTCGAGGTACATATCAGGTTCATACTCACAATCAACAATCTTCACTTTATCACAAAGAGACATCTCAGCTACCAATCGACCAAGCTCACTTTTTCGATACTCGTACTCGTTTTGTTCTGTGATATTCGGATTGTAATATAGCAAGTAAATCTCAAAATACTCGCTTAGGTACTCCAGAACATAACTGGCACAACATGCACAGCACGCGTGAAGCATAAGCTTCGGTCTGATATTCTCTTTTTGGTTTTTCTCGATAAGAGCATCAAGCTCTTTTTGAAAATTTCTGTTCATACTATTCCTTTATAATATCGAGTAATTCTTCTGCGCTGTGAGCTATAAAATCAGCTCCTGCACTTTTGAGTTCTTCTTCCCCTCTGAATCCCCAAGCAACACCGCAGACTTTCACCCCTGCGTTGTGGGCAGTGAAAACATCAACATCGCTATCACCAACATAAAGCACCTGAGACTTATCAACCGCGAGCTTTTCAATCATAAATTCAACCGCCTGTGGGCTAGGCTTTCGCTCAAACTGCACACAGTTGCCAAAAACAAACTCGAACTTATGCTCACTATAAAGCTTGCTTATGATAGTCGGAACATACTCGTGTGGTTTATTTGAATGAATAGCTGTTTTGACAGATAGCTGTCGAAGTTCACTCAACAGCTCAGGCATCCCATCATATGCTATAGTGTCATCGCATAAATGAGCTTTATAATAAATGTTGAAATTCGACTTGACCTTTTTGTGCAGATTTTCGTCGTCGCCTTTTTCAAGAAGCACTTGCTTTATCAGGTTATCGATCCCGTTGCCGACAAACTGATTGTATCTCTCAGTCGGATGGGTCGGTAAGCCCTCAACACTCAGCGCATAATTCACGGCGTTCGCCAAATCGAACAAAGTGTTAGCAAGTGTGCCGTCCAGGTCAAAAACAATAAACTTATACATTATATATTATCCTCTTGTGGTTCATCTGAATTTTGTGACTCTTTCTCATCAAGAATCAACTTTTCAAGCTGTGATAACTCTTCTCTCGACTTTTCAAGGCGTTGTGCTTCGATTTTCTCATTGATATCCTTATTGATTTCTTCCCTGAGTTTCTCTGTTGACGTTTCGCTGAAAGCTGTGAGTCTTTTGAGCTCCTCTATCACAGCAGGCTTTTTCTTTTTGTATACCATATATATTATAACAGCTATAGCAATAAGAATAAAGAAAATAACTATTCCTATATAAAGGGCGATATTCCCTTTGTTTGGGATTTTGCCGTTATACGCCAAAGTTCCCTGACCGCCGACTACGTCGACTGTGAGCACATCAGATTCGTCCGACTTCTTGTTGACTTTGCTGTCATCACAATAAAGCTCTGTTATACTTTCATCACTTGAAGAATGAGCTGTATATTTAATCGAACGATTAGCATTCTGGGAATTAAGCATATAGGACAGGTTGATGTAATCCTTGAGTTCTGTCTTATCGCAAAACGCAAGCGGTCGTTCGTTCACTTCGTATGCGATAAAATTACCGCTACCGAAATATTCTACAAGTTCATCGGTAATCTCGCCTGCCGTACCCTGACAAATCACTCGACAAATCAGGTTCTCGTCATCTTCAAGAGTTTCAACCAACGCACCCTTTGATTCAAAGAAATTCTGAGCGTAGTGCATACCATCAGCACCCTGAGTTTTTGAATAAAGGAAATCAGCAGTTCTAACAAACTCGCCATCACCTAAAATCTCTAAATCAAAGTTTATACCATTTATCGCATACTGAATACCATCAGGAATTCGGATGTCAAGGGTATCGCTGTTGACGTTCAAGCTGTAAACTCCGTTTTCCCACGAGCCATCGGTGTGCCATTTACCATTTCTGAAAACGCAACCGTCACCATAGGTGGTTTTGACAGGTAGGGCGTAATCATAGATAAGCTCAACAGCCTCACCATCCTTATTCATAAAGCCGAATGTGTCCAGAACTTCCTCAAAAACAAGACCCTCGGACAAAGGAGTGCTGGAATTATCTTTGTCGCCGTAGTAAACATCGGTTTCACTGCCCAAAATCATAGAAGTGTATGAATACAGCTGTGACAAATCAAGTCCTTTGTAAATAACCTTATACTCCCAAATATCACCTAAACTTGTGAAGTCGCAATACTGAGCACAACTGTCAGTGTTAGAATACAGGTAGGTTTCAATCTCCTGTGTGTTATCTATATATGTTTTGTTATCAATCGAAACGGTTATAGTTCTATCGAATGTTCCATCTTTCAGGTTTGTGGTTTCGATGTGAACTGACTTAACAGCCAGACCCTCACGCTGTGATATATCAATGGTTGAATCGGCGTTAAAAACTGAGCCATTGATACTAACTGTATTCACCGAGTAATCGTAGGTTATATCTTCAAGAGTGTCTATTTGCGATGCAGTTTGAGTAATAAATGACACAAGCTCAGAAGTATCGAAATCCTCAACCATTCTTGTTCCACTCGAGAAAACCGATTGTGGCTGAGACAAGAAAACGCTGACCTGTCTGGACAAAAGCTCGCTGACCTGTGAAACATAAGTGTCTTTTGAATCGAAATCCAGAACCAACTCAAACTCATAACCATTCTGAGTTACTCCGTTGTACTCAAAACTGACTCCATCAATATCTTTCACGGAACTTGAGTCCAGAAGCAGCTGCGACAACGGGTCAATATCCACCGAAACAGGATAAGTCACAGTTATCTCACGCTTTCCCTGAAAGTCCGAATCAACACTCAGTATCGATTCAACCTTCGCTGTCTGAGTAGCACATCCGCTAAGTACAAGAGTTGATAAGACAAAAACCAAAGTTAAGAGTGCCGAAAGTGTTTTTTTCATAAACAAAAATACCTCAAATTTTATTCCGCAATCAAAGACCTTTTCCCTCATCGAGTAAAACAGCCCTGCAAGGAGAAGCTTCAAGGGTTGACAGTTTAAGCGGGAAAGCACACAGCGTGTATTCTCCGTCTCTCACTCCGTTTAAGTTGAGATTTTCAAGCACAATAACCCCCGCACGGGCAAGCTCGAGATGAGTTCTCATTTCATCAAACGGAGCAGCTATGCTCTGTGAATCAGTACCAATAAGCACAAGTCCACTTTCAGCGATAACCTGAGCAGCACTGCTTGTGAGATACGCGTCGCCATTGCCGTGGATAATCAATCTCCTTTTACAATGAGGCAGAAGCTGTTCCATATCTTCTCCTGTCAAAACTCCATTGATGGTGACAACAGTGCATTTTCCGTAGAAATACGAGAGTCTCAGCTCCCCTATTGTTGCACCATCCTCATCAAAATGCTTAGGTGCATCGATATGGGTTGCGTTATGGGTGCACATTGTCACTTGTGACATATTAAAACTGTCACCGTCCTCTATACTACTAAGCATAGTAACCTTTGGCGCAGGATCTCCCTCATATGGTTTGGTCGTTAATATATCCCTCGAAATATCATAAAATTTCATAATACACCCTCCTTCTGCACATTATAGCACAAAATATGTAGAAAAAAAGAATAGTTTGTAAATTTTACTCAATATATTGTAGTAAACACATTTTTACACAACAAAAGGGACAGGCAAAAACCTGTCCCTGAATTTGTTTGAATTTATTTCAGATAAACTCAGAATTATTTAATATCAGCGAGGCTTGTGTACCACTTACTTGTAGCAAGGTCGTAGTACTGACCTGCGTTGAATGTGAGGTCTGCAGTCTGTGTACCTGAACCATTGTTAAAGATAAGGTTACCGTGCTTCTGAGTTGATGTAAATGAGTAAACATCATAGCCCTTAGGTGACTTTTCAGCTGTCTTTGTCATTGCTGAACCTGGCCAGCTAGCACCGTTTGGACTCCACACATAAGCGTTAATCTTTGACCAGCTCTTTGAATTTACGCAGTATACTGTGTAACCTGTTGGAGCTGCTGAAGGAATATCGCTGAGCTTAGCATACCACTTTGATGTAGCAAAATCATAGTACTTGCCCATTTCAAGTGTGAGGTCTGTAGTCTGTGAGCTACCATTGTTAAAGATGATGTTGCCGTGGCTCTGAGTGAATGTCATAGAGTAAACCTCAGCACCATTAGGAGCCTTTTCAGCTGTCTTTGTCATTGCTGAACCTGGCCATGCAGCACCATTTGGATTCCATACATAAGCATTAACCTTTGACCACTTGCCTGAATTTACAAAGTAAACTACATTTACAGGCTGTGTTGCAGGTTCTGTAGCTGGTTCAGTTGCAGGGTCTGTTGCTGGCTCTGTAGCTGGGTCTGTAGCAGGCTCAGTAGCTGGGTCTGTTGCTGGCTCAGTTGCAGGATCTGTAGCAGGCTCTGTTGCTGGTGTTGTTGGAACGATAACTGTCTTTGGCTGTACTGTGAAGTAGTTGTATGACCACTCATCGTTGCCTTCTGGTCTGAAGTAGATTGTGCCTTCGCCAACCTTGTTTGAACCTTCACCGATTTCGTAGTTTTTACCACCATCGTTGAACCACTTGTCAAACTTCTCACCGTCGAAGTGAGCTACCTTGATTTCGTCTCCGCCAACGAATGTCCAGTCGAGGAAGTACTCGCCTTCAACGTTGCTGTTTTCCTTGAGCTTTCTGTCTGCTGTAAGCGCAGCTTCACCCCAAAGGTCAACGCCGCCGAGGTTACCTACGAGGTAGTAACCTGGTGTTACCACTTCTACTGGATCAGTAGCTGGCTGTGTTGGAGCTACTGTTGGCTGATCCTGAGTAGCTGGCTTTGTTGCAGGCTCTGTTGCAGGCTCAGTTGCAGGGTCTGTTGCTGGCTCTGTAGCAGGCTCAGTTGCAGGCTCAGTTGCAGGCTCTGTTGCAGGATCTGTTGCTGGCTCTGTAGCTGGCTCTGTTGCTGGTGTTGTTGGAACGATAACTGTCTTTGGCTGTACTGTGAAGTAGTTGTATGACCATTCGTCGTTGCCTTCTGGTCTGAAGTAGATTGTGCCTTCGCCAACCTTGTTTGAACCTTCACCGATTTCGTAGTTTTTACCACCATCGTTGAACCACTTGTCAAACTTCTCACCATCGAAGTGAGCTACCTTGATTTCGTCTCCGCCAACGAATGTCCAATCGAGGAAGTACTCGCCTTCAACGTTGCTGTTTTCCTTGAGCTTTCTGTCTGCTGTAAGTGCATCTACACCCCAGAGGTCTACACCATTAAGGTTACCTACGAGGTAGTAACCTGGTGTTACCTTCTCGTCTACTGGATCTGTAGCTGGCTGTGTTGGAGCTACTGTAGGCTGATCCTGAGTAGCTGGCTTTGTAGCAGGCTCAGTTGCTGGATCTGTTGCTGGTTCTGTAGCTGGATCTGTAGCTGGCTGTGTTGGTGGTGTTGTTGGCTTTAAGTCAGGGAGAATAACTGAGATATCCTCGAAACCTACCTTGTTGCCATCTTCCCACTTCATATAGTAGCAGTTGCCATCTTTAGCATCCTTGATATCAGGAGTCTGGTCAATAGCACCTGTGCCATCGTCTTTAGTACCGTTGAAGATGATACCTGAAATGTCTGTAGGAACTGTGATGCTGTAAACATCATATGTACCATCGTTAGCTACAAACTTAACTGCATCGCCAGGCCATTTTGCGCTGTTCTGTGTTGCGCTGCCCCAGAAATATGCGTGGATATCATCCCACTTCCAGTTGTTCTGGAAGTAAACTGTCATTGTGCCATCATTAACTGTTGGATCAACAACAGGTGTTGTTGGAACAACAGGAGTTGTTGGGTCTACAGGAGCTGTTGTTCTGTTAACTGTGATGTACTTGTATGACCAACTTGTACCATCTGGATTAAACTGAACTAAGCAGTAACCTGTCTTGTTAGAAGTCTCACCGATTTTGTATGGATCTTCTGATGCTGGCTTATAA
>JBGVLC010000031.1:0-48782 GCA_045124035.1 Ruminococcus sp.
AAGACCTCCCTTGTTATTTGTTGTTGTGTGGTCGGCAAACCACTTCAACTTTAACAAGGGCTTTTTATTTTGTCTACTTTTTTCTCCGCTTAAGCTCTTTTATTCCCCCAGTATAACTGGGGGTTGTCTTTGTTGAAACAACACAAAAAACGCCATAACATTCCAGCGATGTTATGGCGTTTCTAACCTATATTAAAATTTGAAGATTTTATATTCTTATGCTCTAAAAAGCAAGTTAATTTTCTCTTTCGCGATTCGCTCGTTGCAATAAACAAAATTAAACTCACCGTAAATCTGCATATCTTTGACTGTAAACACAGCCAAATCCTCACGACACTTTGATATCGGCTCATACGCAAAAGTAATGAACTTATTGTTTATAATCAAATCACAAATAACAGAAAAGTTGCTGACCGACACATATCGTTTGAAAGAATCAAAAGAAAAGCCACGGTCGGATATTGCGTTCTCTAGCAAAGCTCTCGTTCCTGAGGAAGATTCTCTGACAACAAGATTTTCGTTTAACAGCTCTTCAAGTTTAACTGTATTGTTCGCAAAAGGATGATACTTTGAGCAAATGCCCACAAATGATTCTTTCTTATACAAGTGATAGTCGTACTTAGATTTATCAAAAACTCCCTCAACAATAGCAAAGTCCAACAGAGATTTTTCAAGCATACTGAGGAGCACCTTGGTATTATCAACCACCACATCAATAGAATGGTTTGGATCATTTAAAAACTGAGATATCTCAGATACAATAACATACTCGCCGATCGTTTTAGTTGCACCAACAGTTAAATGAGTTATATCACTCTCCGTAAAACTACTGAGAATATCGGTCTCTTCCGCTTTGACACTATCGAAAAACTTCTTAAGTATCTCTGCGTTTTTTGTCTTAGTCAGGGTTTTACCATTATATTCAAATAGCTTTGCTCCATAGTAATTCTCGAGATGATGAATGTGCTGTGTAACACCCGGTTGAGTCATATTCAATTTGTTTGCTGTGCGTCTATAATTCATTTCTTCGCAAAGCGTCAGAAAAGTGTTAACCCTATAATCTAACATACGCGCCTCCCATTACTTAAATTTATCATTTGATAAAAAACGATAATTTGATTTTATCATAGATTTTACATATAATCAATACTGGCAATTACGTACAGGAGGTATGAAATGAAAGTCTTAAAACTGTTTCCAGGAATTTTACTATCCATTTTGATTGCTTTTGTTGCCTGTTTCATCGAGAGTCTGTTGCCGATTCACCTAATTGGCTCAGCAGTTATCGCTATGTTCATCGGCATAATTCTAAACTATTTTCTTAAAAACACCTGTGTTTTTGAAAACGGACTAAAATTCACATCAAAAAAAATACTCAAATTTGCAATTATCCTACTTGGGCTTTCCCTTAACATCACCACTATTCTAAATGTCGGCAAGATGTCCCTTATGGTTATGATTTTCACTCTTCTAACCTGCTTTGGTGGTGGATATTTTATTGGAAAAGTTTTGGGACTTAACTGGAAATTATCAAACCTTATTTCAGCAGGAACAGGCATTTGTGGTGGTTCAGCTATCGCGGCTATTGCTCCTACCATTGACGCTGATGACAATGATGTTGCCTATGCTATGTCAGCGACCTTCCTCTTTGATATGGCTATGATTGTACTGTTCCCTATTATAGGCAAAGCACTCGGGATGAGCGACGAGGCTTTTGGCATCTGGGCTGGCACAGCAGTTAATGACACTTCCTCAGTTGTTGCTACAGGCTATGCTTTTTCTGAAGCTGCAGGTGATTTTGCAACTATGGTAAAGCTCACGAGAACTCTTGCAATTATCCCTACTGTTATTACGTTTGCTTTTATTAATCTTAGACTAAAACGCAAAGAGGCTATTACAAATAGAAAAAGTACAAGTGAGCTCAAGGCAAAGTTCAGCATAAAAAAAGTTTTCCCTTGGTTTATTCTAGGCTTTCTGGGAATGGCTATAGTAGCAAGTGTATTTCAAATTCCTACAGAAGTTGTATCTGCGACCAAAACCGCAAGTAAGTTTCTTATGGTATCGGCATTAGCTGCTATTGGGCTTAACACTTCATTTGGCGACCTAAAAAAATCAGGAATACGACCTATGGTTCACGGTTTTATAATATCTGCTCTAGTTGTAATCGTAGCACTGTTAGTAGAGATGGCTATGGGTATTGTTTGATAAATAGTTTTATTGCAAATAAGATAACTACTTTAATAATCCAATAAGATAAGACAAAACATAAACAAGCGTTGCATTTTGAAGATATCACCCTCATATGCAACGCTTTCTTTAGTTATATTAGTCAGTTTTAGGTGCGATTATCCGTAACAAAAGTAGATGTTGTACGTGCTGTCCGATTGCTTTTCAGCATAGCAGTTGAAGCTTATCTGGGTGTAATTCGTTGCGTATCCATCTAGTGCAAGTATGGAATCTATATCTGCATCTAAACCTGATACTGTTCTGCTCAGCTGTTCTTCGTATGTGCGATTTGCTGTTGTGTTAAGACAACCTTGATATGCGAATAACCAACCGCTGTTGCTTGTGTTTAGCGTTGAATCGTAAGTCATACCTTTGCTTTGATTGTGACTGATTAAGTAGCTGACCATATTCTGAATATCTTGTTCATTGTTACTAGAGTCTGGCTCTTCTTTAACTTGTTCTTGCTTTACCTTTTCTGCTGGTTTTTGAGTTGACTTAGTTGTTGGTTTAGGAATTGAATTTTGTGTTAGCTTTTGAGTAGGTGCAGGAGCTTTCGATTCCTCTACCTGTTCTACGATTTCGATTTCAACTTGCTGTTCTGAATCGGTTGTAACAACAACTGTTTGAGCTTCAGTTGGTGCAGTATGTTTCTCAGTGGCTACCACTGTTTCGCTGACAGTTTTTTCTGTCTGTGTTCTAACTATTGCTGTCGGTGTGATTTCATCAGGTGTTGCGTTTGGTGTTTCTTTACTGCACGCTGTGAGCACGAGCACGCTGAATATTAGTGTGCATAGAATTCTCTTTTTCATATTTCGTCACCTCTATAATTTTGAACTTCTATCATTATTTTTGTTGCTATTATGAATCCTTGTGCGAACATATCTCGCTCGAAACAGCAATATAGTTCGCTGTACGCTTCTTTGAATTTTTCTAAGATTTCTTTCTGCTTTTCAGTTAGTGTTGAATTCAGTTCCACTTCATACTGACAGACCAGAGTTTGAAGTTTATCCACTTTCGAGCCACGTCTTACATCTCTGTCGCACGGACTCACGTTTCCATAATATAAATCTTCGAGTATCGCCATCTGCGTTGCACCTCCTTCTTGCAACACAAACATATACTACATAACTTTTCATAAGTCCAGAAATTTAATTACAAAATAAATTGTCCTCGTTTTCTCTTGCACACATAGAATAATACACTTGACATTTTTCTACGCATAAACTATACTGATACAAACTGATACTAATATATATCAGAGGTGTATTATGGATATTAAAATTTTTACTAAGATGCTTAAAGACAAGCATTTTACTGATTATCGTAAACTCAAATATAAGTACAGTGATGATTTTTCTTCTTTTCTCAACACACTAGAAGAACTGTACTATAAACCTTTACCTATAGTAGATTTTGAAGATAACAATATTGTGTTCATCGAAAACCACGCATCTGTTAATCAGAACACAATAAAACGCCTACTTCAATCACAGAATGGATATTACGGTATCAAAGCTGCTGAAGATGAAATTATAGCAACATCAGCTATTGAAAGCATAGATTTCAGCCGTGACAGTGTACGCAATATTCTCAAAGGTATGGCACCAAATGATGAACAAGAGAATCGAATATTAGGCATCAAAAAAGGTCTTGAATTTATTGCAGACACGTCCAACAAAATCAATGAAGAAAACCTCTTTAAGCTTTATATGATGAGTGCAGGAGATTTTGTATCAGAAGATGATAAACTGCTCGAGGGCAACTTGTATCGTCATGATACTGTATATGTTGTAGGCGAAGATGTAGCACATTCAGGTGTAGATTTCCGCAAAGTCCCTGAGCTTATGAAAGCGCTAATTGATTTTATCAACGCTGAAGATGACATCAATGACTTAATCAAAGCAACTATTATCCACTTTTATATAGCATATATCCATCCTTACTTTGACGGTAACGGACGAACCGCAAGACTTGTTCATCTATGGTTCCTGATTCAGAAAGGATATCAATCAGCTTTGTTTATTCCGTTCTCAAGTCAAATTGAGAAAAGCCGCAAAGCATACTATGATGCTTTCACGACTGTTGAAGAGAATAAAAAACTGAGCGGTAAGATTGATGTAACTCCTTTTGTTATGTACTTCATAAACAATGTTTATAACAAAATGAACGAAGGTACAGCTGGCATTGAAACGCTGACAGCTTTTGATGAAGCAGTTAAAGAAGGTAAAATAACAGAAAAAGAGACTAAACTTTGGAAGTTTGTACTTTCATTCTACGGCACAGATGAATTCTCAACAAAGCAACTGGAGAAAGATTTCGGTGATGCCGCTTATGCTACTATCAGAGGTTTTGTGCTGAAGTTTGAAGAGTTAGGTTTGTTATCTTCTGTTAAGTATGGGACAAGAGTGAAATATAAAGTTGTACAGTAATGTGTTGTAAAACACTTGTAATTTCGTGTCTGTATGCTACAATGCAGATGTTGTAAATTGCTCTGATTAAGAGTAACTTTTCGGACTCTAAGAACTGCCTCTCACCGAGGGGGCGTGTACATCAGGTCCATATGAAAGCAATTTCATGCAGGTTCAAGTCCTGTTACCTGCACCATAGAAAGCTCGATTTTATCGAGCTTTTTTGTTTTTTATCAGACATTTTTCTGTTGTCAGACGCTTCACTTATAGATAAAAACCATTATACATTCAATACAAATGCAACAACGAAAACTTAGGCAAATTATCTAAATTTATACTTCTATCATAATTTTTGTTGCTATCACGAAACCTTGTGCAAACATATCCCGCTCGAAACAACAGTATAGCTCACTGTAGGCATCTTTGAATTTTTCGAAGGTTTCTTTTTGCTTTTGTGTAAGTGTCCCATTCAGTTCTTCTTCATATTGACAGACTAGATTTTGAAACTTGTCCACTTTCGAACCGCGCTTAACATCTCTGTCACACGGACTTACGTTTCCGTAATACAAATCTTCGAGTATCGCTATATGCGTTGCACCTCCTTTTAGCAACACAAACATTTACTACATAACTTTTCATAAGTCCAGAAATTCTTAATCCATAGGTAAACAACAAATATAACATCGCAGTACGACGCTACTATTACTCAATAAATGTTATTATATCATTCAGTTTCGTATTGACACATATTATAACATCTATTATAATAATTTATAGAGCATATGTTATATAAGAGGTGTTATTATGGATACGTTGATATACCAGATTAGAACACATTTGAATATGAATCAGACTGAATTTGCACAGAAGCTTAATGTTACCTTCGCAACAGTTAACAGATGGGAAAATGGTCGTGCTTTGCCTACGAAACTTGCACAGACAATGATGTTTGAACTATGCAAAGAACTACAGGTTCCTGTGTACGATATGATTATTAGCAATATTACAAAGGCAGCTAAAGAACTAAAGATAGATGCAAATAGAGTTGTGCTGTATCACGGTTCAAAGTCCGGTATCGATGGAAAAATTGAACCTAAGAGTCGCGAATTTTGTGATTTTGGTAAAGGTTTTTATATGGGTACAGAACCGGAACAAGCACTTACACTAATCTGTGATTTCGATAAGTCAAAGTTCTATATCATTTCCATTAATACGGATAAACTCAAAAAATTGGAAGTGCCTGCTGATATCGACTGGGCAATGTTGGTTGCATACCACAGAGGTAAAATGAATAATATTATCGGCACGCCTATGTATAATAAGTATCATAATATGGCTAGTGGTAATGATTTGATGGTAGGTTGTATTGCTAATGATAGAATGTTTTACGTAATCGATAATTTCTTTGTAGGCAACATTACAGATATTGCTCTTGTTAACAGTTTGTCTGCACTGAAACTTGGCAAACAATATGTCGCTGTAACACAAAAAGCTTGTGATGCAATTCGCATAGAAAAAGAAATAACACTTTCTTATTTTGAGAGAATGTTTATTAAAGAAGTTGCAGAAGTTAATCGTGAAAAGGGTGTTTCTTTTGCAAACGATATATGCAAAAAATATCGCCGTGAAGGATTGTTCTTCGATGAGATAATCGGTGGAAGTAATGGAGGTATATGATGAATACACTCGAACTGAAAATGTGTGATATTCAAGGCCGCCTATTTGAATTATCTGCTGATAAAAACTATAGTAGTGAAGCATTTATTAAGTTTTTTATGAAATCAGATATAGCAAAATCACTCGATTCAAGTTTTAATCATATGCAGTGGGCAGGAGAAGAATACCTGCTTGCAGAAATCTCAGATAACGCCGGAGACGAGTTGCTTGAAGATGGACAAATATTCTCAAAGGACGTTTTGTATTGGATAGGATATATCTATCGTTATTGGCATTACCATACAGGAGAAGAAAGTGCAAAGATTTATAAACAAGCTCCTGTGAAAATAATGGCAAGAAACTATCTGATGTTTCATACAATGGATCCGACTATGGCTATTGAGAACCTGAAAGAAATATATAAACAAAAAAGTTAATTATATATGTTACAATATCCATAACAAAACAGAATTGCGTAACAATTCAGTATGAGTGTTCAAAACTGATTCAAGTTTTGAACACTCTATTTTATTTTGCTGATTATTGTAGTGAAAACTAAAAAGGACTATGATATAATGTAGGAAAGAATTATCTGCAATCGAAATTGGAGGTTGAGTTTATGTTGTACTTATCTAAATCAAAATACTGCGGACTTTGGCAATGTCCTAAGATAGCTTGGCTTAGAAAATACAAACCAGATGTAATAACGATTGACGAAAGTGTATTATCCAGAATGGAAAATGGTAACATTGTCGGCGACCTAGCTATGGGGCTATTCGGTGATTTCGTTGAGGTTACATCGTATGATGTAGACAAACTCGACCTTTCAGCTATGATAAGCAAGACAAAAGATGAAATGGGAAAAGGTACTCAAGTTATCTGCGAAGCGTCATTCGACTACAACGGATTATACTGTGCTGTTGACATCTTAAGAAAGGAAAACGACGGCTGGGCTATATATGAAGTTAAGAGCTCTACAAACGATCATAAGGAAGTTTATCTAGCAGATATCGCATATCAGAAATATGTGCTTGAAAACTGTGGAGTCAATGTCAAGGGTACATATCTCATAACAATTGACAACAGTTATATTTTTGACGGAACACTTGATATACACAAGCTTTTTAAAATTACAGACGTTTCCCCTCTTTTGTCAGCACAGATGAATTCTATAGAAGGAAACCTGAATATTGCACAGCGACTTCTCAGCAGTGATGTTGAACCTGATATTGATATCCACGAAAACTGTATGAATCCATATAAATGTGGTTTCTGGTCTTACTGCACAAAACATATTGGCTCGCCATCGGTGTTTGATTTGTATCGTATGCCATACAAGAAAAAACTTGAGCATTACAGAAGAGGTAACGTTACATATCATGAGCTTCTCATGCACGGAAACATCACAAACGAAAAGCAACTCAGACAAATGCTCCACTATGTTTCAAATCAGGAAGCGTGCATTGACAAAGACAGCATAAGAGATTTTATGGCTACGCTTTCATATCCGATTTATTTTCTTGATTTTGAAACAATGCAACCGATTATCCCTCTATATATCGGTACAAAACCATATGCACAAATTCCTTTCCAGTATTCTTTGCATTACATAGAAAGCGAAGGCGGAGAACTAAAGCACAAAGAATTCCTCGCAGAGTCAGGTGTTGACCCAAGACGAGCACTCGCAGAAAAGCTATGCGAAGATATTCCAATGAATGTTTGTGTAACAGCATACAACAAGGCATTCGAGTGCACTCGTCTTAAGGAACTTGCGGAAACTTTCCCTGATTTAGCCGAGCATCTGCTTAATATTAGAGATAACATAAAAGACTTGTTAGTACCATTTCAGTCAGGGTACTACTACATCAAAGCTATGGGCGGAAGTTTTTCAATAAAAAGTGTTTTACCTGCACTCTTCCCTGACGATCCTGAACTTGATTATCACAATCTCGAGGGCGTACACAACGGCGGTGAAGCGATGTCTCTCTTCCCTAAAATAAAAGACTTACCACCTCAGGAACAAGAGATAGCAAGAAACAATTTGCTCAAGTACTGCGAACTTGATACATACGCAATGGTAAAAGTGTGGGAAGAATTAAAAAGAGTGATAGAATAACCGACTGACGATTCTCAGATGTTAAATTTTGAGTTTGAATAATTTAGGGAAATTTCTCTTTTACCTCTTGAATATTCTCCCTAATACTGTTATTATTGATTTATAGAAAGCGATATTAAGGTTGAGGTGATTTTATGAGCATTATCCTTCTTAAAGAATTAGATAAGCTTGTTAATGAATACAAAAATGCAACAACAAGAACCGACAGACTCATTAAACGCAGGCTGGATGCTATTGTTAATTGCTACGAAGAGTGCAGCGTTGAGGAACGTGAGTTTGCAGATGAAATAACTATAGAATTCTGTAGATTGATTTCTATAATGAAAGAGCAACATCAGAAGGAATTAGTAGATGTGTCAAACAATCACGATAACCTGAATTATTCTCAAGAAAACGATCTTTTACGTTTTAAAGAATACACCAGAGAAAAAACTAGTTTCTACAACGGCACTGAGCTTTTAGAAGCTTTTTACAACCATTTCATAGAAACAGAATCAAGCCTGACTCTTACAGACTACAAAGCCAGAATCAACACATTCGCAAATAAATATCTTGATGATATGCTGTGTGAAAATCTTGAGTACAGGGATCCTGTTTTATTTATCTATGATAACATCGAATACGTCCTCGCAATATTCAAAACAACAGATGAAAACGGCAAATCAATCAAACAGTTGGTTAACATTCGTTCAGCACTAAGAAAGCTGAATGATTTTAAACATAAAGAAGATATAAAGTAAAGGGGTTGCTGAAATGAAAATTGAAATTTGTGAACAGATGATTCAATCGTGGCTATTAAATTGTGAACTGTGTGAAGTTGTACAAACAAACTGGACTATTTCACCCTTGCGTAATATCAGTACAGCAGAAATCAACGCTATCGCTGATTTAATGCTAGATATACAGGATGAATTGAACACAAAACTAGAAACAGATTACAAAACTGCACTACAATATAATATTGAACGTGATTTAAGCGAAAAATGTGATATATCCAGTAATGAAGAAGTTCCACAGCTTAGACTACCTGATATCAGAAAAATCAAAACTCTCAATATTTTCAAAAAATCGACAGCTAGTCAATTCATTCGTCAATGTGAAATTGATGTTGTAGGTATAAAACTCAATGACGGAAATACTGAGAGTATTTACCTTGTAGATTCTGCGTTTCATAAAAGAGGATTAGGTTACCACGATGTTGTGGCAACTGTTCTAAAAAAACTAATCAGAGCAATACTCGTTTCTGCTATTATTTTTGGAACCAAATCAAAAATCAACGTAATTTTTGCTGCTCCAATATGCGGAAAGAATTTGGAACAAGATTTATTATTCTTTGTAAATTCTCTTAAAAATATTCCTATTATTAAAAACAATTACCCAAATATCATTATAGACTTATACTTTAATGAAACATTTTCTGAAAAGATCTACTTACCGATGAAAAAAGAAACAGATGAATTAAATAATGATAACGATTTATTTATGCGTTCTATGAATCTTGCTAAAGTGTCGGAAGAAAATATGCCACCATCTGCTACAAATACGAATAATAGTTCTAATTCAAAAATCAGAAAATCATCTAGCATTGTTTCTAAACCTAAGAAACGTCAAAACAATAAATCAAATAATAAACCGATAATCACATTGAATCCTGCTGATCTCGATGTTTTTAAATCCGAATTACTAAACAAGAAGAAAGCTGAGATTACCTGGTTTTACAATGACGGAACACAGGTTTCGAAAGTTTGGAATGCTACAAATTTCAAACAAAGTTCAGATATTTATATGAATATAAAATCCAGAACTGAATGGAGAAAAAAAGATGTGAATGGTTTAGTCGAGGTATTGGTAAAGATTTTATAAAACACAATAGCAAATTCTATACACAAAACCATATAAATTATCACCACCCAGCCCACCGCGTTTGCGGTGGGCTATATTTATATAACCGTTTAGTGAGTTTTCACTAAATAGAGTCACTATAATTTGTACAAAATAGAGAAATGTTGAAACTCTAGGGATTTTTCACTATTTTACACTTTACAAATTAGGGAGATTGATATTATAATATAATTGCAATTAGAAAGTTAGATTTATAAGAGATAAATTTTATAACTACTTGGAGGTATTATTATGGCAAAAACAAAAGCGGGTAAAAAGTGGCAGAGAATCGGTCCTTATAAGCGAGGTGGCTCAACAGTCAGAGGTCATTGTCGCTCTACCCCTAACAAACGTAAGTAAGTTTTAAAAACAAAAGTTATGTCTCTAAATTGTTCAAGGAGTGTTGAAGTATGAGTATTATTAATTCCTTTCGTGGCGAGTTTCGTTTTCTTTCAAATTTCTATCAGTGTCCTTTTGAGTTTGATGGACTTACTTATCCAAACGCAGAAGCTGCGTATCAGGCTCAAAAATGTCAAGAACCAAGTGACAGGGTCAAATACACTTTGATTAAAAATCCTGTCAGAGCAAAACAGATGGGTAAACGCGAAAAGCTACCTGAAAACTGGAACGCATCTGCGTATGATATTATGGATTCTATCCTGCACGCCAAGTTTTCAAATCCGCAACTCGCAGAGATGCTCAAATCAACCGGTGATGCTCACATTGAAGAAGGAAACCACTGGCATGATAATCGTTGGGGCAAGTGTACTTGTGACAAATGTAGCACTAAAGAAGGTTTGAACTGGATGGGAAAAATTCTTATGGGGATCCGAACTGAGCTCAATAACGTTTGAAATGGAGAATAAATATGATGCTTTCAGGTTTTATCGGCAAGGTGGTTATTGATACTACCACTAACAAGAGATATGTCATCGACAAAGTTGACGGTGTGTTTATTTGTGTTAAAGACGAAAAGCCAAATGATTGCGGTCTATACAGCTCACTACGTTATCAAACTGGCACAGCCCCAAATGATAACGCTGTTGCAAACGGCAGACTGCGGTTTGTAGAGGAAGGGTTAAACGAGCATTTCATAAATGCATACCAGGAGTATTGCTGTAATGAAGGCAAAGATGACCAATACCTGTATTACTGCTCAAAATTTGACTAAAAAGGAGGCCGATATGAATACGAAAACATATGAATATCTCGATCGTTTCTTAAACAAACAGAAACACATATACGATACCGCCTTGGAAGAATTGAAGCGTGGTAAAAAAGAATCTCACTGGATGTGGTACATCTTCCCTCAGCTTCGTGGGTTAGGCGAAAGCAACATTTCTTTTATCTATGGAATTATATCAATCAAAGAGGCTAAAGAATATCTTAGTAACCCAATACTCAGAGCAAGGCTTGATGAATGTTGCAAAGCGTTACTTCTTCATAAAGACAAGACCGCTGTTGATATACTGGGAGATATTGATGCTATAAAGCTTCAATCATCTATGACATTATTTGCTCTAATAAGCGACGAGGGCTCAGCATTCCACCTGGTACTCAATCAGTTTTTTGACGGAGAATTGGACAAAGACACTCAATCTCTACTCTTTGATAACGATGGTTTTTTTATTGAAAACGGCACACTAAGAGGGTATTATGGAGATAAAGAAGACATCGTTATCCCTGATACAGTAACAGATATAAACGGAGAGGCATTTTATAAATGCATATACATAAATAGCGTTACTTTACCAAGCAGTGTTGAAAGCATAGGAGCACACGCATTTGCATGTTGTGAAAACCTCAGAAGCATCAACATTCCCGAAAGTGTTGATTTTATCGGGCATTGTGCTTTCAGCGGTTGCAAAAGTCTGAGTGACGACAATGGATTTGTTATCGTTTCTAACATTCTGTACACCTGCTATCAAACGGAACAAAGCGACATTGTAATCCCTGAGGGTGTTTCAGAGATAGACTCATACGCACTTTCTAAATGCCACAAAAATATGCAGACTGTTGTACTACCTAAAGATGTAAAAGCTATCAATCCGCATGCGTTTTGGAGATGCTCAAATCTTCAACAAATCGTGATACCTGACACTGTAAACGCTATCGCCAAAAATGCTTTCAATGATTGCAACAAACTAACCATATTTGCACCAGTTGACAGCTACGCTGAGGCTTTTGCACATCACCTCGGAATACCTTTCAAAGAGTTATGTGAATAAAAATAATATAAAAATAAATTTATTAATAAGGAGATTTTATTATGGGATTTGGCTATTATGGACCTTTAGAAACATGGAAGATTGTATATTATCCAAAAGTGCTCAACGCAGGTATGCGTGGCGTAGCGCTTGTTGAAGCTGACTGCCGACAAATGGCTATGTACACATTTCAGCAGCAGTATGCAGGACAATACAGCGCAGTAATAAGTTGTGAAAAACTTATAAAATAAGGAGGGAATCGTTATGTCAAACACAAATTTAGCTAGTCTTGCAGAAGAATGGGATAATCAGATACACATTGTTCTTGATTGCAAAGAGCTTTCGCTTAAATTCATGTTCGAACTGATAAAAGATACATATAAGGCTTTCACTTTATATCACAAAGATAAACTCATCCCGAAAGAAATCAGCAAGATACTTTTGAACATGGAAGAATTCGCTCATTTTACTGCATTAATGGAAGATAACGAAATGGGCAAAGGCTACTACCACTGGGAAGAATTTCAGTATATAGTCACAGCTCTTAAGGAAGGGTTTTTGAAGTCAAAATTCGAAGCAGAATTTCCGCAATTCATTGTTTCAGATTGCTTAGATTCTCAATACTTGATTGATTTTGAAAAGGATAGTCTTGAACAGTACATATTGGCTGTACAAAGTGAGAGAGGCAGAGAGCCTGACTAATTTAATATTGCAGATAAAAACAACGGCAGGGATTCACCTTGCCGTTGTACGTTTATGTACGATCATTATTTTGTAATCACTTAGCTAATTCGTTCAAGTCACATGATAAAACTGAACATATTCTTAAAAGAATTTCAAACTTCGGTTCAGCACCGCCTTTCTCCCACCTGATTACAGACGCTCTTTCTACTCCGAGCTTATCCGCAAACTCTTTCATTGTCAGTTTGTTTGATTCTCGCAAGTGTTTGATGCTTTCTCCTAAACTCATAAAATCACTCCTAACTTTTTGTTCTGATAAACACCTCACACCTTTATTCTTGCTACTTTACCCCATGGTGGGTCAACCACTTCGTTGTTTAAAAGCCACAACACAGGTATTCCCATAGCCAGTTTCTCATCAGGAAACGGAGCGCATCCATCGGTGAGAATTATTATACTCACCGGAAGATTTTGGGACATAAACGCATTTACATATTCAAATATAATTTGAAAATCTGTACCTCCGCCGCCAGCAGGTCTGATTACCTTAAACGATTCTTCATCATAAAATGGTTGCGGTTTAATAATTGCCGCATCAAAAAATCCAAGCCAACCTGCTAACTTTCCGTTAAACTGGTCTATTGCGCCTTTAATTTCCGAATATGCAGCAGTAATCATATCGTCAGACATCGAAGCTGATGTATCAATCATAAACAATATGTCTTTTGCTGTTTCGTCTTTTTCATTGAAATCAGGCAGAAAAAACGGACTGTCACCATATCGCCTATCAGGAGGTGAAAACGAATAATCATTTATTTCCTCCTGTACAAAATCATTTAGGAGAGTCCTCCAGTCAATCTGCGGTTTCCTTAACTCCTTAAGCATTCGCTGTGCAAAAGCAGGTAACGTTCCTCTGCTATTAGACGGATCACGAACCTCTATTGCTTTTGCAGCATCAATAAATCGTTTAACCCACACATCTCTCAGCGTTTCATCACTCTCTGTTTCACACCACTTGCTGTGATCATCCCACTGACCACTGATATTACCTACACGTTGTTTATATTTTGCGGCACGACCTGCTTTTAAGCCTTTTCCTGTTGCTGATGAATTGCTTTCTTTTGAATCGCTACCTTCACCTTTTCCTGTTGCTGATGAACCGCCTTCTTTTGAATCGCTACCTTCACCTTCACCTTTACCAAAACCTTCACTATCATCTGTACAACTCCCACCGATTTGAGAGTTGCTGTTTCGTTTAGTTAATTTACTCTGTGTTCTGGATTTCGTCACCAAAGTTCCAACCATACCGTAAACTTCTTCAGCAGTGTATTTATACCCTTCTTCTCCATTTGGTGTTTTATGCATAAGTTCACCGTATTTATTAAGAGTGATAGACTTTCTGTCCATATTATTCGATTTCAATATAGTAGAATTCACGACAATATCACAAGCGATATTAAACTGTTCGCTTTCAAACTTACCTGCACGAATACAATGTTGCAAAACTATATGTAGAATTTCGTGCATAAGCACAAAGTCGAGCTCGCTGTAAGAAATCTCATCTAAAAATTGAGGTGAAAACATAATTTTTGTTCCGTTTGTTGCGGCAGTACCAATCTCTTCATCAAGAGAAAAGGTTATATGCATTAATAGCAACCCATAAAAGCCATGATTGCACAGAATTCTCATTCTTGATTTCAGCAACCGCTTCGTGTATACACGGATTTTTTCCTCAGACAACTCCATTCATTAAACTCCCTTTCGACTGCAACCACATTGAAAACTCAGGAATACCCATAAGCTTTTTCTTATAATCCTTTTCGATATACATATAATCTTTGAGCAATACAGCAGAAAAATCAGGCGGCATACGATTCGCATATACAATCGAGTTTGCTATAGCTTTCATATCATCTTTGTGTTCTCTTGCATAAGCCGTCATAGATGAACACAGAGCATAAAGAGCGTCTGTATTCTGTGGCATCGCAGGATTTTTACCATCAAATATATCTTGTATCACAGGCAGTGTAGCATATACTTTTTCCCATGCTCTAAACTCAACCGCTGTGCCCGTTCCAACAAGACCTGCTATGAGTCCATACATATTTCCAATGTTATCATCAACACAATTAAGTATGTTGCTGACCATCTCCCATGAACGAGGTGTTGCAAACGCTAAATCTTCAGACGACGAATTAAATCCCATAAGATAATTCTGTCTGAACGACAAAAAGCCTACTACTTTTGGATTTAAACCTTTTCTTATAGCCCATTGTTTCCACGCTTTAAAGTTGCCCTCGATTTCAATATGCAGAAGTCTGTTTGCAAGAGCCTTTGGCATTTTATAGGCTACCGATTTATCTGTCACACGGTTACCTGCGGCAATCACGATACAGTTTTCAGGCAACTTATGCTCACCTACTACTCGGTCCAGCGTAATCTGGTATGCCGCCGCCTGAACTGATTGAGGTGCTGCCGATATTTCATCAAGAAAAAGTATGTTAACTATATCTTCGCTTTCATCCATCTGAAATATCTGTGGCTTGAGCCAAATCGCAAGTGTTTTATCGGCGTTAGACGTCGGTATTCCTCGCAGGTCAATCGGATTGAAAAGCAGAAGTCTGACATCTGTGACCACCGACTTTTTACCAGTGTTATTCTCAAGTACTTTTGCAAGCTGTCGTATAGCCTGAGATTTACCTACACCGGGTGGTCCCCAAAGCATAACTGACGGCAGATTTCGAATCGGAATATTGTTGTTAATAACGCTTTCGTATGCTTTTGATAAATAACTAATCGCTTTGTTTACAGTCATCGACGGTATATTGCTGTTTTTTATTACGCTATTCATTCTTTCTCCACTCCTAACTGCTCATCAAGCTGATCAAGCTTTGTTTTGAGCTCATCTATCTTATCGCAGTAGCTTTCCTTTTTTGAAAGCTCTTTTTTCAAATCCGACTCTCTTGTGTTAAGACTAAGCAAGCCTTTTTCTAACTTTTCCAGATGCTTGTCAAAACTTTCAAGAAAGTTATCAATTCTGATAAGACAGCCTACTTCTGTACTTCCAAGTTCCACATAATATCTGCCCTTGTTTTCAAGCCACACAAAAAGCTTTTCTGCAAGCATATTTGAAGGTAATACTATTTTCATTCCCTGATATTCCATAAGAATTCTTTCCTGCTGCTTACAGATATTATCCATTACAGCATCAAAAATTCTTTTTCTCAGATTCTGACGATACTCCTCATACTGCTTCTTTTTATATATGCTTTCATAATCGACCTTACTATTCTCATAGTGCTCCATATCTAATTTACAGTTATCAATACACGTCTGTTGATGCGAGATTTTTGAAGGCATTTCAAACAACTGTTTTTCAAGCCTTTGTCTTGTTTCGATATTCTTGCGCTGAATAGTGAGAAGTTTAGAAAGTTCATTAGCAGTTTCTACTCTTTCTTTAATCAGCGGATTTCCGATAGCCAGAGCTTTGACTTCTGCATAATTCAGAACAGTGTCACCAATATCAGAACCGCTACGCTCTGTGAGAGAACCTGACAGCAATTTAGATATGAAATTCTGTTTTGTTTCAAGTAACTGCCACGAATACGCATCAAAGCTACCCTCAGTAATATAGCGATAAATGTATACTTTTTTGTTCAAGTTTCCTTGCCTTAATATTCTTCCTTCACGTTGCACCATATCAGCAGGTCGCCAAGGCACATCAAGATGGTGTAAGGCTATTAGCTTGTCCTGAATATTCACACCCAAACCGAGCTTAAATGTTGAACCTAACAGTATTCGGATGTTTCCTTTACACATATTGTCAAACAGCTTGTTTCTCTTTTTTTCACTGGTTGCATCGTGAATGTAAGCAATCTGCTCTTTAGGTATCCCCATATTAACAAGAAGTGCTGATATCTCATCGTAAATATTGAAGTCTTTCTTTGGGGTTGATGTATCACAAAATACAAGCTGTGTACTCTTATCCAACAAGGTTTTTTGATAAATAAAAAATATGTTCTCAGCACAGTTTGCAACCTTTGACTGAAAAGTGAATGTTGCGCTATTATCCACAAGTCTTAAATCCAGAGCCGCTTTTCGTCCGTCAGTTGTAATTTTAAGCATATTGTCTTCGCGTCTTGGCACTATGCCCTCTCTCACTTCTGAAGCCCTGTCAGAAATCTGGTTGAGATAAATTTCAAGCTGTGGTGTTTTTCCGATCAGTACATCATTGTATTCGTCAAAACTAGGTACGCCTGAATTCTCATCTGCACTATGAAAATCAGCTATTGAAGACAATAAATTCGTTAATTCAGGCAGATTATAGAACTTCGAAAATCGTGTTGCGATTCGATAGGTGCTTGTATCTACATCTATCTCAAATTCAGTTTTCTTTTCTGCAAACATACCAATCCATGAGTCAAAGTTCTGTAAATCAAGAAGTGCCAGCTCTCCACTCTGTAGATATTTCTGCATAACAAAGATATCGGTGATTGAATTTGTTATAGGTGTTCCGGTTGCGAAAACCACTCCTCTACCATTGTTCTGCTTTTGAACCAGTCGAACCTTATCCATCATATCCTGACACTTATCTGAACCCTTTGAGTTGATTCCCAACACGTTAGTAATCTTTGTATCAATAGGAACATTCTTAAAGTTATGAGCTTCGTCAACAAAAAGTGTATTTATGCCTAATTCATCAAAGTAAACTGTTTCATAAAACATATCCATCGATTGTCTTAAGCTTTCAAGCGCTTTATCAAGTTCTTTCTTCTTTCTTGTGAGTCTTGATGTTGCTTTGTTTTTTGATTTTGCGATATCCTCAATCTTTTCTTTCTGTTGTTCAATCTTGCTTTCATAATACTCAAAGGATAATGGTATCATCTCAAAACAACTGTACGCCATAATGACAGCGTCATAGTCGTTATCTCTGATGTCTTCCAAAACTTCTTCTCGTTTTTCAGGAATGAATTTTTTAGGCTCCACAACTAAGATTTTTGCATCTGGGTATAATGCCAGGAAGATACTCTTCCACTGCCCGACAATATTATTCGGAACAACATAAAGATTCTTTTTTGATATACCCATTCTTCTTAGTTCCATACCTGCGGCAATCATTATATACGTTTTTCCTGAACCGACATCGTGAGCAAGCAATGTGTTTGGTGAGAACAAAATTCGTGCAACAGCATTTTTTTGATATGGATATAATTGCACATCTTTTGACATTGTCGGAAACTCCAGAAAAGAACCGTCAAAATGTCGAACTGAAACGCAGCTGTATTTTGCTTCAAATATATCTTCTAGCTCCTTTTTTCTCTTATCATCTTTCCATACCCATTTTTGAAACTCGTTTATAATCAGCTTTTGTTTTTCAACAGCAAGCATAGTTTCAGTTTCATTGATAACGGTTTTCTTGCCTGATTTATTCGTTGGACACGAAACCGTATCTCTGACAACAAGCGATTTCATATTCAGAGTCCTCTCAATAATATGCAGAGCGTTTATTCGGTTCGTACCATAGGTATTGTCCACCTTAAAAGAAAATCTGGTGTAGTTATATCTGCTTTTTACCGGTATCTCCCAAGTACCTGTAACCTCGTCGTGTCGTGTTCCAAAATACGAATTATACTCATCATCGCTCATAAGGCGATTCTGATCCATATGATGAGAACCTATAAGAAACTCGATGAAGTCGTCAATTATGTGCGTAGGCACCCAAGGCGAACCTAGTGTTACATAAATATCTTTAGTAGCAACCGTCGGCGGAAGTATCTTTTCAATAGCTTTGACATTGTCATCAAAATAACCGTTATACTTCTTTGAAGCTTCAGTTGCACTTTTCCATTTACGCATAAGATTTCCTGACAAATACTCATCGGCAGTTTCCCACCCTTTATAGAAACACTCGTCCCATGTATCAGGATTTTGAAAAATAGAACCTTTAAGTGCGTTTATAACAGTTTTATATTCCTGTGATGTAATTGATGCGATGTACTCAATATCCACACAGCCTAATGTATTAAGCGACATCAATAAAGCGTCAGAAATACTGTCAGTATGTACCCCTGATGTACGTTTATCTGTATCAAAAACATTGTTCCAATCAAGTGGTAAATCCATCGAGGTTACTTCTCTGATGTGTTTTTCCTCTGCTTCTTTTTTACGCTTTTCTTCACGTATTCTCTCTGCATTTTGCTTACGCTTTAACTCTCTTCTCTTTCGTTTCGCATCGTAAACCGCATCACTCATATAATCGATAGCTTCGCTTATCTCATCAATTGACATGGTACCGTATACTTCTTTTATCTTTGTCAGGATATCATCAAACAATGAGAGTTGTTGGTCATCTGACTGTACTTTAATTTTCAAAGCCATAACATACACCCCTTTCTATTCAACTATAATATACAGCTTTATATGGACTGTTTTTGACCCATTGTGTTTTGTATAATGCAGACAAACAAATCGATGAAAGAACAGGGGCTATATAATGAATAAATCAGATATAAAATCAGGCTTTGATACAATAGACAGCACTTTAGGCGGTTTTCATAATGGAGATTTAATCTTTCTGTGTTCTCGACCTGAAATTGATAAGACAAGCTTTGCTTTAAATATTGCTAGGAACATATTAGGTTACAATAAGACGATTGCTTACTTTTCGCTAGAATCATCCAAAGAGCTTATCTTTGACCGCCTTTTATCAATGGAATCGCAGGTACCATATAGAAAAATACTCAATAACGATTTGAGTGACGAAGAAACAAAAAGTATCGAAATAGCAAAAGACAGAATTTTGAAATACAATCTATACATAGATGATACTCCACATATCAGTATAGAGTACATAGAAAATACGGTAGCACAATTAGGTAAGGTCGATTTGGTTGTGATTGACTATGTTCAGCTTATGAAACGCATCTCAGTACTGGACGACCCTGTTGAACAAAACATTATACTATGGCATTGGTTAAAAAGAACAGCAAAAAAGTTAGATGTTCCAATCATTTGTCTCAGTCAGTTGCATCGCCACTATATAGACAAAAATATGAGCCTCAATGACAAGCTGAATGAAACAGATTCATATCTATGGCAAATGAATATTTCAGATGTATTTCTGCAATCAGTTTTTGACACTTCCCTACCTGCTAAAGCTAACGACAACAAAATAGCGTGTCTTGTTACCGGTAGCAAATATTACTCAAAAGACGGTAGCGTAGCTTCAGGAAAAAGCTCATTATTGCATCTGAACTTTAATCCTGAAAATTTGTTATTTACTATATAGAAAACTGTTGAATTATGTAATATCCAGTAGTAAGATTATATTAAAGAATATCGATAAGTATATTTTTGCACTGTGGGTTATTTTTGGCCCACGCCTCATAGTAACATACAGTTAAACAATAAATGCACTATTGTTTGATAAAAAATTATGAGGCGGTGCAATTATATGAAATCAATTTATGTACTTACAGTAGAGAATAATCTCACAAAACAGGATCAATGTGATACAGAATACAAAAATTACGAAAGAGATATCAAAGTTTATACGGATTTTGAGTCAGCAAAAACTGGTATGCGTTCTATAATCAAAGAATTCGCAACATCAAAAAACGATATTTTTGATGGCAACGGAAATATTATCGGTTTTGATGCAGAACATTTAGAAATGTACGTTCCAAAAGATTTTGATACAACCGATGATAACCCTGGTTGGGGTGACATCCCCTTAATGTTAACAGGAGAATTCAGTTTACCAATCCAACTATATATTACCCAGGTTCCGCCATTTATAAAGGTTAATACCTTTAATATGACCGACCCTGACAAAACGTATGTAGTACGACTCCACGGCGGTATCAAGAAGTGGGAAGATGCCTCATTCGTTTATCTTGAACTACGTAAGGTTAATGTAGAATAATTTTTAATCATTGGAGGTTAATATGTGTAATACAACAGACAAAACAAAGGAATTTTTTATGTTTTCGTATTTTGGTATATTACCCGAGGAGATATTAAAAAAGAAAAAAGAGTATGAAGAATTTGAAGGTTGTTACAAAAAATATGTAGCCTACAAATGTGCTTATCGTGCTTATCTTGATGTTTGCAGGACAATCAAATATTCCGTTTCATCCACAATAATATATAAAAATAAAGCTAGTATCAAAGAATATGACGGCTACATAAAACTAAAAGAGGCATTTATAAATTATGAAATAAATCTTATTTTAAAGAACCTTGAATCTTTGTTAACAAAAGATGATTATGATACTGAGCACAATTCATTATGTACTAAAATGTTGCTCAAAAATAACAATGAAGTTAAGTCTAAACTTTTAGATAACATTAAAGATGGTGAGTATAAAAACAAAACAAGTAAAGCTTTTAAAGATTTCTATTTATTTAAAACCAATGAAGAATTAGATGAAGGATTTAAATACGGTATGGCTCAGAAATGGCTCAATATGACTATAAAAAATCTTCTATTAGCTGAAGATATGTTTAATGGTTGTACAGGCTACGGAAATATTCTTGAAGAAAACAGAGCGAAATTTCACGTGCCTGTTGACAAAAATATCCTAACAGCATATAACAAGGAAGCAGAGGAATACAACAAGAATATTAAAAACAAAGAACCACAATTACCACATTATCCTGTTGAAGGCTGGAGTAATTGGGATGATGACAAATATAAAGAATTTGTTGTAAGTTTAACTACACTATTAAACAAGGAATCCGCATTAGACTGGGAGCACTACGCTTGGATGGAATACGCTGAATAAATAAAAATTCAGGAGAATCAATACTATGAAAAACAATATTTTTGAATATAAACAAATAGTAAACTCATTGACTGATGAGTGGGACGAAATGAATAGTAGCCTATATTATAGATGGAGCAAAGATAATACAAAATACTTTAGAAAACTCATTAGAAAGACTCATAAATTTTTCCTGCCTTACTGTGGTAAAGGAACACTTCCTAAAGAATCAATCAGTATTTTACTATTAATGAATCAATTCATTAATTTTTATGATACTGCAAATAGCTTTGAAATAAATATAAGTGATTTTCAAAGGATAACAAAAGGACTTATTAATGCAATAATATCGGAAGATAATAATTATTTATATAAACAAGGAAAGTTTTATGTTTTGATAGATAGTAGTAATACTATTTTTGATATCAACAATTTTTCAATTGGTTTAGATTTTTGTTTAGATATAGATTTTGATCTTGATGATTTTGAAGATGACTGTTGATATTTTTGCCTTGAGGTGATTAAATGTGTGCTATGCAACCTAAAAAGTTATTGATTATGAATATCCTTGATATTCTGAAAAAATATACTGACGAAAATCACAGGTTAAGCCAGAAAGAAATCGAGGAAATTCTACTAAACGAATATGAGATGAAAACTGACCGAAAGTCCGTCAAACGCAATCTTATGAATCTTATCGAGTTTGGTTATGACCTTGAGTACAGTGAATCACTCAGAGTTTATAAGAACAAAGACGGCAAGGAAGAAGAAAGCTACATCCTCTCTGACTTTTATCTCAACCGTGAGTTCAGCGACAGCGAGCTGAGATTGCTTATTGACAGTGTGCTATTTTCAAAGCATATCCCCTATTCACAGTGCAAAGAACTTGTTGAGAAACTCGAGGGGCTTTCTAACATTTACTTTAAATCAAAGGTAAAGCACATCTGCAACCTGCCTGAAAACCAACCTTCAAACAATCAGCTGTTCTACACAATCGAAATCCTCGATGAAGCTATCAGCAAAGGGCGTCAGGTTTCTTTTACATACAATCACTATGATATAGACAAAAAACTCCATCCAAATATAAATTCAGATGGAGTTCAGCGTGAATACATAATAAACCCTTATCAGATTGTCGCAACAAACGGCAGATACTATCTGATTTGTAACTATGATAAATACGATAATCTTTCAAACTACAGGCTTGACAGAATCACCGATATAAAGCTACTTGACACTCCTGTGAAACCTAAAAGAAAAGTCAAGGGTATCGAAAACGGACTGGATTTACCAAAGCATCTTGCAGAACATCTGTATATGTTCGCAGGTGAAAGTGTCACAGTAAAATTCATCGCTAAAAGATACATTATCAATGATGTAATCGACTGGTTTTCAAAGGATGCTAAATTCACCGATACTACTGATGATGAAGTGACGGTTACTGTTAAGGTAAACCCAATCGCGATGAAAATGTGGGCGCTAAAATACTCACGACACATCAGAGTTATTTCACCACAATCACTCGTTGATGAAATTAAAGAAGACATCGAATTTGCGATGAAAAATTATGAGGGGTAATTATGGATAGTAAAATCAAAGACTGCAAAACTCTTGAAGATCTATTCGATATATGGAGCAATAAAAAAGGACACGAATTCTTTTGCAGAGATGGATTTGTAAACGAAAAGGCTTTTGATATTAAAGAAAGAATCCTCTTTATTGCAAAAGAATCTAATGTTTCAAAAGGCACAGATAAAGACTTTTTCTGGCTTCAGAGTGTTGCTAATGGAAATAGTCATTCAAAAATTTTATCAAGGCGTATATCAATAATAACTAACGCTTATTATGATAATAATTTTAGTTGCGTAAACAAAAGTCTTGATAATCTACAAAAAATAGCGTATATGAACATCAACAAGAGTGGTGGTTCCAGCAGAACAAACGCTACTAAACTATGGGAATACGCTAATTATCACAAGGACTATATCTTGAAAGAAATCGAAATAATCAAGCCTAAGTTGATTGTGTGTTGCGGTAAACTTGTGTATGAAATCATAACCGATATTCTAGGTACAAAAATCAATGATCATAAGGTTATAGAAGTTTATCATCCTAGTTATTATCGTATTTCAGACAAAGAATACTTACAACGATTTAATGATAAAATAAAATCCATACAGAAAAATTAAACAAGGACATAATTTAAGCCGTCACGCTTTGTGACGGCTTTTTCTATGTGCGTAGTATTAACTTTGTTCGTCGTAAGGTTCGATTTTCGAAAGGAAGAGTCGTGGATTATCCACCACGGCTCTGTCAGTATAATCTTCCAAAAACCAGAAGTGTTCTATCATTGACTGCACCATATTTGAATATAAATTTTCATTTTTACAGCTATTTTCTTTTGCGAATATCAGTACCGACATAGTGGTTAGCTTTTCAAAAACTTTGTACCACAATGCACTAAAAAAAGCTTTCTTTCCTACAAATACAAAATCAGGTACAAGAAAGTATTCGAGCAGATTTTCAACTATGTCAATCATATTATGGTCAAAACTGATATCAATACCAATCAGCAGATCATCGCAGTTTTCCCACAAATCTTCAGTTCTCAGTACACCATCGCTCACTAAAATACAAAGATGTTTCAGAGCATCTATACCTTTGCTGTTTTTAGCATAGCAGATAGTTTCCACTATATCGAGCGCCGTATCCTCTATTGTCTTAACTTTAAACTTCACGCCGTATATAGGCTTTAGTTTCAAGTCATCACAAATAGTCAGAAACATCTCAAGCGATTTCGTGGAGCTATCATCACAAAATGCTACAGATTTCACATCGTAATGCTTTACGTACCAGTACATTTCTACCGGTTCGTTTATGCTTAAATATTTATGATTAAAATTAAGAATTTCAATCTTATTTGACCAAGATTCATATATATCAATATTCATAAATAATCACTCCTGTTATCTTTATGATATAAGAATAACAGCTTTCGTGTCCTATAAACAGGCCATGATCATAGATAAAGTAAATGTAAAGTACTCTGTAAAATCTCTTGTAATTCTCTCAATGTATGGTACAATGCAGATATATTAAATCGCACTGATTAAGCGTAACTCTTCGGATTTTAAGAACTGCCTCTCACCGAGGGGTCGTGTACATCAGGTCCATATGAAAGCAATTTCATGCAGGTTCAAGTCCTGTTACCTGCACCATAAGAATCAAGGGATACCATTGGGTATCCCTTTTCTTATTTTTAGTGCTGGTAACAGAGACTTGAAGGCGAGCGTGCCGAGGAGATGTGGAACTCATCGACGAAAGTAAAAACGCTACAGTGTAGCGTTTTTAGTGAGAGCGAAGATGAACCTCTCTGGACCACAATGAGGGTAAGACGAGGTAGCTGTCAATGAACATTAAACATATGTTACCTGCACCAAAAAACAGATATCCGAATGGGTATCTGTTTTTTTATTTAAGAATAACACAGGACTTGAACCTTAAGAAGGCATTTACGCTCAGCAAAACAGTATAGATTACTGTTTTGTAGCGAAAAGTATAACTCTGAATCCATTCTTGTTGGAGATGGGTTCGGATTTATTGTTTATGTAGAGTAGCAGAGTATGCTGATTCCAATTCTAAAAACTATGTTATATCAACAGATGGATTTAGTGCGAACATAAAAGACTGACGATTATCTATCGTCAGCCTTTCGCTTTAGTTATAAATCAATTTAGAACCATTACAGAAATCAGAATTTTGTAATCAGCTGTGCAACAAACATCTGAATCAAGGTTGCATCCATAATACTCACAACAGTGTCTTTGCTTGTATCCGCAATCTTAAACTGATCGTCTGTAAGTTTTGTTATCTGAGCTAAGGACATTTGAATCATTGTTGCGTCCATAATCGTAACCGAACCGTCATAGTCAACATCACCCAGTAATTTTTCAGGCTCGGTCGGAGCTTCTGTTGGTGGATTTGTAGGTGGCAAAGTTGGAGCTTGAGTTGGAGGTTCAGTAGGTACTACAGGTGTATATGAACCTGTAGTGTTGTGATATGTTCCGCCCCACTCAAAGAGAAGGATAATCTTGTTCTCTGCGTAAGCGATATCTTCTGCAGCCCAACGGTCATTGCTTGACTTTCTGAAAGTCTTCATACCATTTGCCGCTACAGGAATTTCTGTCTTATAGACTTTGAAATTCTGTTTTGCGTTATTCCAATACGCGGAACCTACAGCGTACTGTTGAGTTTCACCTGTTGCTGTAAGAGTTGCATCTCCTGCAAGTCCTGTTGAGTTGTTCCAATAATGAAGAGTAGGGACAAAGTCTGTGATGTACTCTATCACACCGACGTAAACTGTCTTTGTGGTAGGAGCAGGTGTTGCGCCAGTCTGTGCGTGATATACAGAGAGTTTGTTTGTAGAAATTTCGTACTTAAACTCGTATGTACCACCTGTTGCTTTAAATGTACAGTCAGTGCTTGAATCCATTGTCCAGCGGTTTGCTGTATCTGAAATTGTACCTGCGTTACCAAACCATTTATCAGCACCTGCGTTGTGTACTTTGAATGTATAAGTACCAGCTGGGATATCTTTGATAACTGTAACGATATCATCGTTATCTGTCTTTGAGAAAGCATCTGTAGCTTCCCAGTTATTGAATGTGCCCTTAAGGTAGTAAGATGATGCAGAAAGTGTAAGTGTATTGCCGGTATTATAAGTGATTTTATATGAACCATCACCGCTGTTAACAAAGGTCATTGTTTTGTAAGTGCCGTTGCCATCAGACACACCGACAACAGCAGTAGCACCAATCTTTGCAGTTGAGTCAACAGTAACAGTTGTACCATTAACTTTTACAAAATCAGCGTCAGTACTATCACCCATAACAATGTCACCGCCGAGGTCTGCTGTAAATGTTGTTATATCAGCAGACATTGTAATATAAGCACCATCGATAGATGAACTTTGAGTACTTGATACCGCCTGAATTGTCAGTGGTACTGTTTTGAATGTGCTGTCTGTATAGTCAACTATGTTCTGGTCAGGGAAATTCTTGTTTGTTTTGAACGCAACAGACACAGCAGTAATCGCGTTTTTGTTGTTAAGTTTTATAGTTCCGTTTCGACCGATTGTTTCGACAAGTGTGATGAAATCAGCATACTTATCTGTATCAAGAACAACAGTATGCGCAGTAGTTCCGTCACCATAATAAAGAGTGCTTGTAGGAGCATCATAGAAAATTCTGTTTTTGCTCTTTGCATAAGTAGCGGAAGCCGCAACTGTATATGTTGTCTGCTTAGTAACCTGAAGTTCTGTCGGAATTTCTGATGCTGTTGGAAGATTAACAGTATTATCAACAGCAGTTACATAATGATCGCTTAAAGGCTTGTATACGATACTTACAACCATACTTGCGAGAAGGTCATCCCATGTATTCTCATCAAGCTGAATTTCTTTGCATACAGATACGCCACCAGGCATTACCTGAGTTTTGTTTCTGGACTCATCGCCTTGAATGATGATGTCTGTATTGCCTTTTGTCATTGTTGCAACAGTATCAATCTCAGCATATGTGATACCATTCATCCATGATGGTGAAGCTGTTGTTTTTGCATCTTCAAGAGAATTCTCTTTGAGTTCATCATAAACATCAGAGAACGATTTGGAAAGAGCACCGCCTGTATTTGCATAGTAGTAAGCATATGTACGCATCCACAGTGGTCTGCGGGCATTAGTAACAAGTGCGTTTTCAAGTGCATCTTTGCTCTTATATTTTTTAGCTAAAGCCTGAGCTACTGAAGGAGTGATAAGAATAGTACGCTTTGCGTTAGCGTTATCCTGAACAGATTTATAGCCAAGACCACCGAGGTTTTTCTCAGTAATATCCCATGCCATAACTTTCATAATCTCTTCTGGTAAATCAGTTGCAGGAGTGATGTTATTACCCCACATAGAGAATGATGTTGCAGTGATAACGTTCTGGTTGATGTTATAGCCTTTCTGAACGTGGTGTGGTTCCCAACCTACGTTCACACAGTTTTGCTCATCTTCTGAGAAAACGAGTGGCTGTACATTACCGAAAGCATTAGTACGCTCTAACCCTGCTAGGTTAATGAGTGCAAGTTCCATAAAACGAGCGATAGCAATATTGCACTCTTCTGTTGTCATACCCTGTGCGTTATCAATGCCGAGCTGACGAGCTATAGGACCGTTGACATACATCATCGGTGTAAGCTCACCTGAACGTAATGAATCAAGGTAAGCTGTATCGCCTAACGCTTCAACAAAAGCAATACAAACAGGTAAGTACTCAGCAGAACAGCCTGACATAATAGCGTTTACCGCTACCTGATATGCAGTAACCTGTCTTTCATTTACAGTAGCAACCACATCGTTATCCGAATATGGAGTATATCTCATAAATTTTTCTGCCTTAATCCATGTAGGTGGAACAATCGGCAGACCGTCTGTCCATCCGTGTTCATCAAAGTATTTCTGAACATTCTGGTATGTATCGACCATAATATACTGGTCGTGTGTGTTATTCAAACTGCTTGGTGATACAACAGCGAATCTGTTGTTTTCAGGCTCAAGACAGTCACAGTCATCCTCACGACAATTAAGTTCGTGATATGAAATCTTGTTTTCTATATCTGCATCCGTGTATCTTGCACTAGCTGAAAGTGGAATTGACATAATGCTTATAACAGTCATCAAACTAAGTGCTAACGCAATAACACGATTTAAAACTTTTGACTTCATGGTACCATCCTTTCTTTTATATAATGGTAAAACTGAAATAGTTTGTAAGTGTAATAGGTTAATACTTAGTTAAGATAGTAAGAATCCAGGCTGTTATATCCAAGCTCACTCATAAGTCTGTTCCACTTTGTAGCTGATGGCAGATATGCTTCGTATGAACAAGCATCACCACCAGGCATAACCTGAAACTCTGAGCTGATATCACCGCCGGTAATAACAAATCCGGTTGTAACAACTTTCTGACGTTTTAGAGCATCAGTGTTAGCGTTGATAGTCTGGGTTGTGTCGATTGTATCAAATGGTACAACACCTTTCAGCCACTGTGGAACAGGAGTTGTGAGAACCTTATCAGCGGCTACGTTTTCGGTCGAAGCACCACTCTTTATATCAGCATAGTACTCGTCAAATGTAGTGTTCATATGGATTTTAGAACCTGTATTTGCCCAGTAATGAGCATATGTACGCATCCAAAGTGGTCTGCGAGCTGTATCGATAAGAGCATTTTCCAGTGCATCTCTTGTGTTATAACCCTTCGCTATAGTGGTAGCTGCGTCCTTTGTGAGCCATATAGTGCGGGATTCAACAGGGTTTGTGTTACCAAGACCATTCTGCTGTTTTTCAGTACAATCCCACGCAAGAAGTTGCATAGCTTTCTCAGGGTCAGTTGTTCCGACCTTAACAGGGTTACCCCATGTAAGAGTAGAACCACAAGTGACAACACTTTCGTTGATATCAAAGCCGTTGTTTACGTGGTATGGATTCCAACCGATGTTTACAGCTGTCTGCTCATCTTCTGCAAAACAGAAAGGCTGCATATAACCAAAAGTACCCATTCGGTTTTCTTTAATCTTGTAACCTGCAAGGTTGAGCATTGCAAGAGAAATGAAACGACCGATGAGCTTGTTAGCTTCTTCGTTAATCATTCCATCCTCATAAGAAATACCGAGCTGACGAGCAAGTGGACCGCTGACAAGAACATAAGGTGTCCAGCCGTGTGTACTATCGAGTGATTTGTAGAAGTTACCGTTTGCAAAGCAACGTGTGATTGCCATACAAATAGGCATATATTCAGCAGGACAACCAGACATGATAGCGTTAACCGCTACCTGATATGCTGTGATTGTTTTGTACGCAGGTTTTACGCCGATAATTTCACCGTTCTTTTCATTGACGATATCTGTAGCCGCCATATTTGTGAACTGCAAGTAGTATTCAATCTTCTCCTGTGTAGGTGGAACTACAGGAAGGCCGTCACTCATTTCGCTTACTTCGTAGAATTCCTGCACACGCTGATAAGAGCCTGTGAATATTACATCATCATACTTGGCGCTACCTGCAACACCTGCGATTCTGTCGATTTCTTCCTGAGTAATCTGAGTTGTAAGACCTGTTACTACCTGTGAGTACAGAATATCTCGAGCTTTCTGCTGTTGTACGGCTGTTTCGTCATTAGCAAAAGCACCAGGGTAAGCCGCTGTTCGCACGACCGGAACACCACGATTGAAGCCTGTCGACTCAATCTGTGGGATAAATGTTTCAGCTCCAACAACTACCGCTGGGATGCCGATATACTCAGCAGCGAGTGCGTTACCTGTTTCTTTTACAGTACAGATACCGCAACCACAGTTACCTGAGATTACAGCATCAACGCCGTAGTCTTGTAGTTTCCTCTGAAACTCTTTTGACTTGTCACTTGGGTTAAGCGGATTGAATGTACCGCCTTTACCGATTTCATCCATAAAGTAGATTTTGCATCCATACTCTTCAATGAGCATATCTGCAAGCACTCTGTGTGTAACAGAAGCAGAAAAGCTTCCGCCGACAAGTGCGATAGTAGCACCATTGAGAGCCGATTCGCCATTAAGACGTGGTGGCTGTGTGATGTCCTCGATAGAAGAACCTATCGGGACTGGTGACACAATTTTGTATTCGTTTTTTGTTGGTGCTTCGTTTGAAGCCACACCAGTTTGTGACACGTCGCTTTCTGTTGCAGAGATTGATGTTATACTGGCGGTAGCTGTACCGACTATACAAATCAATGCAAGTATCAGTGAAAGCAAACGTTTTAAGATGTTTGTTTTCATAAAACCATCCTCTCAGATTTTTAATATAAGAAGTCAGACTAACCGAACTATCTGACACATATTACTGGTTTATTTATCCGTGGTAGCATCAACGTCTGTTATATCTTCCAAGCTTTCTTTTGTGTAGTATGTAACAGTTGAGAAAAACTCATCAGCAAAAATTGAACCGTTAGTACTATCATCAGTGAAAATAAGATTTCCGTTTTCATCGAAATCATAATTTACTGTATATTCAGTTTCTTTGTCAGTAACGAGGCTGAATGTAAGATTATTGTTGTCAGCTGTGTATGCATAGTACATATATCTGTCAAGCATAAGCTCTTGGCTTTGATAACGGATTGTCATAATACCATTGTCAAAAAACTCGACAGTCTGTGTATAAGGCAACTCGTACATATAGTAAGCGAGTGTTCTCTCATTTGAAGTAAAACTTCCGATGAGTTTGCTGTCTGTTTCGTACGAATCGTAACACTCTTTTTCGTAATTTGGTACTTTTGCTTGCTCAAAAACGTAATCCTGTGCAGGAGTACTTTCTCCTGTTTCTTCGTTTGTATACTCAGGATAAGTAATAACGAGTTTTGCATTTCCTAAAAATTTCAGACCCGTTATCTTGTACTCTAAATCCTCTGTACCAAGATTGATGAGTTCTTTTGAGTCTTTTTCAGACAACTTATAAGAACCCTCTTCGACACCGCCGTCATAGTAAGTTTTATATGTGCCATCACCAAATTTGCTAGGCTTAGAAAATGTGTAGTAAACCCGGTCTGAATCTTCCACTTCATCAGGTGTGGCCTGTGAAATTTCAGGGTTTACAACAAGTTCCCATCCGCCACTAATCGATTTAGGCCATAAAAACGAACAACCAATAACCCCTGCTATAGTCACAACAAGTGCGACTGCAATAATCGACAACCATTTCTTGTTATTTTTTTTCAAATCATCTCTTTCAACAGAGAGAACATAATCTATATTGTTATCTTCCACAAAAACTCTCCTTTAATTTTGGGTATATTGACTCATCATTTTATATTTATTAAATTTAAACATAACATTTTGATATAAATGTGTAATTTTATCATTTTTGTATCAAATTTTGTGCTATAATTAGAAGTGTAATATGGAGGAGGTGTGGTATGAATAAAAACTTTAAAATTCTTTTGGTTGAGGATGACGATAAGCTCCGCAGTACAGTTGCAGATTATTTACAGATGAATAACTTTTCGGTTACTGCATGCGCTGATGGTAAATCTGCTCTTTATAGCTTTTTAAACGAATCCCCTTTTGACATAGTTTTGCTTGACGGAATGTTGCCCGATATCGACGGCTTTGATATACTCAGAAAAATAAGAGAAACATCAAAAGTACCGGTTATTATACTTTCTGCACGTGAGTCAGAAAGAGACCAGCTGAGTGGTTTTCATCTTGGTGCTGATAATTACATCACAAAGCCATTCTTACTCAGTATTCTGAAAGAGCACATAAACGTACTTTTAGCACGCGCAAAACAGCCAAACTTTAATACAAATACAGCTTTGATAGAAAAAGGTGTATTAAAGCTCAACACAGTTGAACGCAAGGTATATATAGACGGAAATTTGATTGATACCACCCCACGCGAATACGATTTGCTAGAATTTTTTATCAAAAACGAAAAAATAGTTTTTAGCAGAAACACAATCCTTGACAGAGTCTGGGGACAAAGTTATTTTGGTGATTTGCGTACTGTAGACACTATAATAAAACAGCTACGAAAAAAATTAGGCAAACACTCTGAATACATTGTGTCCGTCTATGGTGTAGGATATAAATTTGAGGTGTGCGATGAAAAATAAAATGACGATAAAACTGGTTATCACAATTGTTGTCACAGTCACTTTAATAGCGGCTATTATGGCGCCAGTGTACTTCTATCTGCAACCTAAGATGTATATAGAACAACAAAAGCGAATTATCGCTGAATTTTCAGTAAAGTTCAAAGCTGTTGAACCTTTTGACAAAGAACATCTTTCTGAGTTCGTCACAAATTCTCGTGAGAATTATCGTATATATGTGTTCGAAGAAGACTTCACACCTGTGTATGCTTCTTATGAATTTGGTAACAACCAAAGGTTTATAAAAAAACTTTTCGAGAACAAGATGAGCTCTTTTAAAGAGGAGTCTGAACCTTACTACACAGAAGTCGATAACGACCCATCAGTAAGGCTTTCAACAACCTGTGAGAAAAACGGCAAAACATATTACATATATTTTAAAGACAGCCTTAGCGGAGTTAATCTGGTATTTGATTTTTCAAATCAGGTTTTGAGTTTTGTTGTACTTGGATACATCATTATCTGTTCTATTGTTTTATTCCTAGCAACTTCTCCATCCATTAAATCTTTGAATGAAATAAAAAATGTCGCGAAGAATATTTCTGACAACAATCTTTCTGTTCGTTATCAGGGAAAAATCCGCAAAAACGAAATAGGCGATTTAGCTCAAAGTGTAAACAAAATGGCTGACAATATCCAAAGCAATATCAATCATCTGGAAAACTATAACTTTATTCTCAGAGAAGATAACCGCTATATGGTTGAATCAGAGCAGGCTCGTCTTATGCTTCTTCGAAATATCACTCACGATTTAAAAACTCCTCTTGCTGTTATAAGCAGTCAGGTTGAAATGATAAGCACCTGCAAAGAACAGGAAAAGAAAGACTACTACTATCAATCTGCTATGGAAGAAATAGAAAAGATGAGTAAAATGATAAGCAACGTTTTAAAAATGACTGTTGATGAACGTCACCTGATTGCACGAAGTACTCAATACATTAATGTAAGCGAACTTATCGATAAACTTTGCAAAAATAATAATGCTTACATTGAATCCTGTAAGTTAAACCTCAAGGAAAATATCACACCTGATCTTAAACTTAACACAATAAAAGAGTATGTCGAGTTTGTATTCAGAAACTACCTTTCAAACGCTGTTCAAAATGCCCAGAAAAACACAACGATTACTGTATCACTAAAAGAACATCAGGGCAAAATACGACTATCCATCGAAAATATCGGCAAGCAGATTACCGATGATATGAAGGACAGAATATGGACCGAAGCTTTTTCTACTTCACCAAAAGGAAAAGAAAATACAGGTTTAGGTCTGTACATTGTCAAAGAGATTGCCTTAAAAGAGCATACAAATTGCGGTTTTAAGAACACAGAAAACGGCGTATGCTTCTGGTTCGACTTTATCGATTGTGATAAAAACGATAATAGTATATAAACGCTTGCGTTTTAATATCTGTATGCTACAATGCGGATATAGCAAAACAACTTATGAATCGTGATTTTTAGGACTTAAAAACTGCCTCTCACCTAAAAAAGATGTATGAAAGCAATTTCATACAGATTCAAGTCCTGCATAAAAATAAGGGATACCATTTAGGCTACTTCTCATAAGGATATTTGAACATCCAATGAAATCAGCCGATTGACGAGTGCTAAGAAAAAGACAGTGTAGTAAAATGCTATACTGTCTTTTTTATTTAAATATAACGGTGGCAAGAATAATGATTTACTTGTCGTGGCATCTCTTTCAATTTTTAGTTTACGCTAATATTTCTGAACACTTTTGTAAGCTCATGTTTGATTAGTATTTTTAGATGCTATTATATCGAGTATCGAAAATTTCGATGATAAACTTCGAAAAGATTAGTTTGACTTATCGTGTTCTTTGAAGTAAAATGTGGAACAAATAAAATATTGTTTTATTAAAGGCGTCGATGAAGACGGAATCTGCAACGAATTTTTCAGAGAGTCGGGGATGGTGTGATCCCGACAAAGGACTGTGGAATTTCCCATCCCTTCTGAGCCGGAAGCCCCAAAGGTTTTAACACCCAGTAGGCGTTTCTCGTGTATGCTACGTTAGTGCATAGGAGTTGTTGGACTTCGAAGAGGTGGCGGATTTATATATCCGCAATTTGAGTGGTACCGCGAGTGCTAAATTTGTTTTTACACCCGTCTCAAAGCAAAAGAAAGCTTTGAGGCGGGTTTTTGTTTTGCCTTAAAGCAGAGAAAACAGCATACACATAGTAAGAAAGGCGGAATGAAAATGCTTACTCTTGACAAAGTATTCGATGCACAAACAGTGCTCAAAAACATTATTCGTGAAACAAATGTAGTTAAATCCTACGGTATAGCACCGGATTGCGAGCTATATCTCAAACCTGAGAACCTACAAATCACAGGTTCATTTAAGGTGCGAGGCTCAGCATACAAAATTGCAATGCTCTCTGCAGAAGAAAAGAAAAAGGGTGTAATCGCTTGTTCAGCAGGTAATCACGCACAAGGTGTTGCTCTTGCCGCAACAAAAAACGGAATTAAATCTCTCATATGTTTACCTGATTCTGCACCAATTTCAAAAGTAGAAGCAACAAAAGGTTTTGGAGCAGATGTGTGTTTGGTTGAAGGGTGTTACGATGACGCTTATCAGAAAGCGTTAGAGCTAAAAGAAAAAGAAGGCTACACCTTTGTTCATCCTTTTGATGATGAAAACGTTATCGCAGGTCAGGGTACTATCGCTCTTGAAATATTCAACGACATTGATAATATCGATGCAATCGTAGTTCCAATCGGTGGCGGCGGACTTATCTCGGGTATCGCATATACCGTAAAACAAATCAGACCATCGGTTAAAGTTTATGGAGTTCAGGTTTCAGGAGCACCAAGCATGTACAACTCGGTAAAAGATGGTGAGATAGAGTGCTTACAAAGTGTATCTACTATTGCAGACGGTATAGCTGTAAAGCAACCTGGTGTAAATACATACGAACTTGTCAAAGAATACGTTGACGAAATCGCTTTAGTTACCGACGACGAAGTAGCGAGTGCGATTCTTGCTCTGATTGAAAAGCAGAAGATGATTGCTGAGGGTGCAGGAGCTGTTGCAGTTGCGGCAGTTATGTTCAATAAATTCGATTTAAAAGGCAAGCGAGTGGTTGCACTTGTATCAGGTGGAAACATTGATGTCACAAGTCTATCTCGTGTAATCGACCGAGGATTGTTAAACTCAGGTCGTTCATCAAGCTTACTGATTGAACTTATTGATAAGCCTGGTCAGCTAAAAGACATCTCTCGTATCATTGCTGACTGTGGAGGAAATGTAACAGGCGTTCATTATGAAAAGGGTAACACCGAGAGTGTCAACGGATGCTTTTTAAGAATCGAAATGGAAACAAGGGATTTTTCTCATGTTAATCTTATTACGCAGACCCTGCGTGATAATGGATTTAAATTAGTTTAATTTGGAAGGAGTTAAAGTTATGAGCAACAAAGTAGAAACAAACAAGGCACCTAAGGCAATCGGACCTTACTCACAGGCGGTAGTGGTGGGTAATCTCATTTTTACCTCCGGACAGATTCCGCTAAATCCTGAAACAGGAGTGCTTATGGGTAATGACATCAAAGAGCAAACACATCGAGTATGTCTGAACCTGAAAGCAGTTTTAGAAGCTTCTGGCAGTTCGCTTGAAAATACTGTAAAAACTGTGTGCTATCTAAGTGATATGACAAACTTCTCAGAATTCAATGAGGTGTATGCACAGTATTTCACACAAAAGCCTGCACGTTCTTGTGTAGCTGTCAAAGAGCTACCGAAAGGTGCGTTAGTCGAAGTTGATGTTGTAGCGGAAAAGGAGTGATAAAATGCTTCTTTGTGGCTCAGATATACTCGTTAAAACCTTGATAGAGCAAGGCTGTGACACTGTGTTCGGCTACCCCGGAGGGCAGATACTCAATGTTTACGACAGCCTTTATACTCATCAGAATGAAATAAATCATATACTCACAGCACACGAGCAGGGTGCTGCTCATGCGGCTGACGGATATGCCAGAACTACAGGCAAAGTAGGTGTTGTGATTTCCACTTCAGGACCGGGAGCGACTAACCTTGTAACAGGTATTGCGACCGCTTACCTTGACTCAATCCCGATGGTTGCTATCTGCGGTAATGTGCCGACAACACAGATAGGCTCGGATAGCTTTCAGGAAATCGACATCACGGGTGTGACATTGCCGATAACAAAGCACAATTATTTTGTAAGCTCTGTAGAAGATTTGGCGGACACAATACGTGAGGCTTTCACTCTTGCAAAATCAGGCAGACCAGGTCCTGTGCTTATTGATGTCCCAAAAGATGTGCAAATTGCAAAATGCGAATACGAACCTAAATCTCCTGCACAAAAAGCCAAGTCTTATCCTGCAAAAGACCAAAGAATCGAGCAGGCGGCAGAGTATATTAATAACTCTAAAAAACCTTACATATATTTCGGTGGCGGTCTTATTACAGCCAAGGCACAAGAAGAAATGCTCACTCTTGCTGAGAAGCTCGATGCTCCTATCGGTTGCTCACTTATGGGGATCTCAGGCATTGAAACAAATCATCCGAGATTTTTAGGTATGCAGGGTATGCACGGACACTTTGCTTCATCTATGGCTATGCATAACGCAGACCTCATCATTTCACTAGGTGTACGATTTAACGACAGAGTAACAGGAAACAAGGCTAAATTTGCTACAAAAGCAAAGATTATTCACATCGACGTTGATGGCTCAGAGCTATCTAAAACTGTAAATGCCACCTGTGGACTTCGAGGTGATGTGAAGCTCACACTTCAAAGGCTATTGCCTCTTATCAAAGAAAGCAAAAAACCACAGTGGAGCAGTAAGGTGGAAGCTCTCAAAAACGAAGAAGAACACTATCTTGATAACCGTGAACGTCTCACACCAAGAAGAGCAATTCTTACACTCAATAAATATTTAGGCGAAAACACAGCAGTGTGTACTGACGTTGGTCAGCACCAGATGTGGTCGGCTCAGAACATTACTTTCAAAGCCCCACGACGCTTTGTTTCAAGCGGTGGTTTGGGCACTATGGGATTTGGCTTGGGTGCGGCAATCGGTGCGGCTTTTGGTACAAAAGAACGAAGTGTTCTTATCACAGGTGACGGTAGCTTTGGAATGAACTTAAACGAGCTCGCAACAGCAGTGAAATATAACATTCCGATTGTCATACTCATTATGAACAACGGAGTGCTCGGTATGGTAAGACAATGGCAGACACTGTTTTATAACAAGCACTATTCAAACAGCGTGTTAGAGAGAAAAACAGATTTTTGTTCTCTTGCTCGGGCTTTTGGTGCAGACGGTGAGATGGTATCAACCCCTGAAGAATTAGATAAAGCACTCTATCGTGCTTTTGACACAGATGGTCCATACGTTGTTGATTGCAGAATCGACAAGGACGAATTTGTACTTCCAATGCTTCCGCCGGGAGGCAGTATGGACGACATAATAACTAAGTTGGAGGTGGAAGTATGAACAGATATAACGTAGCGGTTTTGGTAAAGAATCAGTTTGGTGTGCTTAACAGACTTACCAGTATGTTTCGCAGACGACAATTTAACATAAGCTCTCTTACCGCAAGTGAAACAGAATCAGCACAGTTTTCACGAATCACATTCAGCTTTGACGGTGAAGAAGAAAACAAGCAACAGCTTATAAATCAGCTTTATAAACTCCCTGATGTCTGCTCAATAAAAGAGCTTTCAAGCGATAACTCCGTAAACTGTGAGCTGATGTTAATCAAAATGCAAAATGACCAGTCAACACGTACCGATATTTATGCGGCAGCCAAGGCTTTTTCAGCCGAAACAATAGACTACTCACGAGAGTCGTTTGTACTAAGACTTATCGGAGATAGTGTGAAAATGGATGATTTCATTTCGCTTATGCGTGACTACACAATTCTAGAGATTTGCCGTACAGGTACGGCATCTTTAGAAAAAGGTAGCTCGGTTTTACGTCAATCAATCAACTTATAATTCAAAAATCAGAAAGAGGTAATAATTATGTCAAACAGAATTTTTTATCAACAGGATTGCGATTTACAAAAACTCAGTGGAAAAACAGTTGCAATTATCGGTTACGGCTCACAGGGACACGCTCACGCACTAAATCTAAAAGAAAGCGGAGTGGATGTTGTAGTAGGTCTTTATGAAGGCTCAAAGAGCTGGGCGAAAGCAGAAGCTCAGGGCTTAAAGGTAATGACATCAAGTGAAGCTACAAAAGTCGCTGATATTATTATGATTCTTATCAACGACGAGAAACAGGCTAAGCTCTATAAAGAAAGCATTGAACCAAATTTAAGTGAAGGTAAAACCCTTGCTTTTGCTCACGGATTTAATATTCACTACGGTTGCATTAAACCACCAAAGAACGTAAACGTAATTATGATTGCTCCGAAAGGTCCTGGTCACACAGTACGTTCGGAATATCTTTCAGGCAAAGGTGTTCCTTGTTTAATAGCTGTTGAACAGGATGCAACAGGTGATGCGTGGGATTTAGGTCTTGCTTACGCTTTAGGTATCGGCGGAGCAAGAGCAGGTGTGCTTGAAACTACATTCCGTACAGAAACAGAAACCGACCTTTTCGGTGAGCAGGCAGTGCTTTGCGGTGGAGTTACCGCTTTGATGCAGGCAGGCTACGAAACATTAGTTGAAGCAGGCTACGATCCTAGAAACGCATACTTTGAGTGTATCCACGAAATGAAGCTCATAGTTGACCTTATCTATCAGAGTGGTTTTGCAGGAATGCGTTATTCTGTTTCAAATACTGCAGAATACGGTGACTACGTAACAGGTCCGAAGATTATCACCGAAGAAACAAAGAAAACAATGAAAAAGGTGTTAAAGGATATTCAGGACGGTACTTTTGCAAAAGAATTCTTGCTAGATATGAGTGAAGCGGGCTCTCAGGTGCACTTCAACGCTATGAGAAAGTTAGCAAGTGAACATCCTGCTGAGATTGTCGGTGCTGATATCCGTAAGTTGTATAGTTGGAGTGATGAGGATAAACTCATCAACAATTAAGGAGAGATTTTATGTCAAAGGAAAATGTGGTGAAAGGTGTAAAAAACGCACCTCACCGTAGTTTGTTCCATGCTTTGGGACTGACCGAAGAAGAACAGTCACGACCGTTAATCGGTATTGTCAGCTCATATAACGAAATTGTTCCGGGGCACATGAATCTAGATAAAATCGTTGATGCAGTAAAACTCGGAGTTGCTATGGCAGGTGGTACACCTATTGTTTTCCCTGCGATTGCTGTATGTGATGGTATCGCTATGGGACACAAGGGAATGAAGTATTCACTTGTAACAAGAGATTTGATTGCTGATTCGACAGAAGCTATGGCACTTGCTCACGGATTTGACGGTTTAGTTATGGTGCCAAACTGCGACAAAAATGTACCGGGACTTCTTATGGCAGCGGCAAGAGTGAATATCCCTACTGTGTTTGTCAGTGGTGGTCCGATGCTCGCAGGCAGAGTTGAAGGCAAAAAAACAAGTTTATCAAGTATGTTCGAAGCAGTGGGTGCTTATAATGCAGGAAAAATTGATGATGAAAAGCTCAAAGAATTTGAGTGCAAAACTTGTCCGACTTGTGGCTCTTGTTCAGGTATGTATACTGCTAACTCTATGAACTGTTTAACAGAGGCACTTGGTATGGGACTTAAAGGAAACGGAACGATTCCGGCTGTGTATTCTGCTCGAATTGAGCTTGCAAAGAGAGCAGGTATGGCGGTTATGGATTTGGTAAAAAACAATATCTGTCCTCGAGATATTATGACTAAAGAGGCACTTTTGAATGCTCTTACTGTAGATATGGCACTCGGCTGTTCAACAAACTCTATGCTTCATCTTCCTGCTATTGCTCACGAGTGCGGTGTGGAGCTTAATCTCGATATAGCTAACGAAATCAGTGCAAAAACACCTAATCTCTGTCACCTTGCTCCTGCAGGCAGAACCTATATGGAGGATTTAAACGAAGCAGGTGGTGTGTATGCGGTAATGAACGAGCTTAACAAAAAAGGCTTGCTCAACACCGATTGCATCACAGTAACAGGTAAAACTGTACTTGAAAACATCGATGGTTGTGTTAATCTCGACCCTGAGGTTATCCGACCGATTGATAACCCGTATAGCGAAACAGGTGGTATCGCTGTATTAAAAGGCAATCTTGCAAAAGACGGCAGTGTTGTCAAGCGTTCGGCAGTACTCCCTGAAATGCTCGTCCACGAAGGTCCTGCAAAAGTTTTTGACTGTGAAGAAGATGCTCAAAAGGCAATCAATGCAGGAAAAATTGTCGCAGGCGATGTTGTTGTTATCCGTTACGAAGGACCAAAGGGCGGACCTGGTATGAGAGAAATGCTTAATCCTACTTCTGCAATTATGGGAATGGGACTTGGAAACAGCGTTGCTCTTATTACAGATGGCAGATTCTCTGGTGCAACAAGAGGAGCGTGCATCGGACACGTTACACCTGAAGCTGCATCTGGCGGTCTTATCGGTGTAGTAGAAGACGGCGACATTATAAGCATCAATATTCCGAAGAATTCAATTGAACTGAAAGTTGATGAAGATGTTCTAAAAGAACGTATGAAAAACTTTGTTCCAAAAACCAAGGAACTATCAGGCTACCTGAAACGCTACGCATCCCTTGTTTCGGGTGGTGCATCGGGTGCTATTTTAAACTGAGTTTGCTACATATAATAAAACAGGAACTAAGGTGGCACCTTGGTTCCTGTTCTCGTATATAGTTAGTTTGTAAACTCTGCTTCTTTTACATAATCAATAAATGTTTTCATACTTCTAGATAACCATTTATTCTTATGATAAATAAGCTGTTTCCATATGTCTATGTTCATATCACACACATCAAGATATACTAGCTCTCCCGATTCAATCAGAGGCTTCGTGACAAAATCAGGCAGGTATGAAATCATATCGCTTTGAGCAATCATTGATGTAATTATATCTGTTCGTCCGATTTCAAGTACAGGAGTTATCTCCAAAGACTTCTTTGCAAGCTCTCGGTCAAAAACTCGTCTGTAACCTTGACCATATTCAGTGAGAATAAAAGGTTCATTGATTATATCTTTAATTGATAGGTTCTTTTTACCTGCGAATTTCGAATTGCATCCTGTTACAAAATGCATTGGAAGTTGTTGTTCTTTTGCGATGATGTAATCTTTGTTATACAAACGGTGGTCAAGAGTAATAATTACATCAGCTTCGTTATGGTCGAGCATATCAAGCATAATAGCGGAATCTCCTGTTGTGAAACATATCGAAATTGACGGATATTTTCTATGGAAATCGATGTAGTGGGTGTTTATCATTTCCTCACACACCGAGTCAGGCGTTACAATGTGAATGTGACCGCTACATTCTTTATCTTCCTCAATACTCTCTTTGAAATCATCAGTTAAAGTACGAATCTGGTGAGCATAGGAAACAAGCTCGTGACCTTTATCAGTCAGGTTTATAGTGTGGTTTATTCTCTCAAACAAAAGACAGCCTAGCTCATCTTCAAGTTGTTTTATTTGAAAAGAAACTGTTGACTGCGAATAACCAAGTTGTTCTGCCGCTTTTGTAAAACTTCCAAGTTCCACTACGTGGATAAATGTAATCAGATTTCTTAATTCCATTTTATCTACCTCCAATATCGAAAATATCGATAATAAACATTAAAACCATTTGTTTGACCAATACTTATGGGTATTATATAATAACTGCAACGAAAAAACAAGGCTCAAAAGCCAAAACAAAAGGGGTTATTTCAATGAAAAAAGTTTTATCAATTATTTTGGCACTTGTAATGTGCGTAAGTTGCTGTACTATGATGACAGCTTGTTCAGGTGAAGACAGTACTGCTCAGACTAAGTACACTATCGGTATCTGTCAGCTTATGGAACACGTTGCTCTTGATGCTGCAACAGATGGTTTTAAGCAGGCTATCATCGATGAACTCGGCGAAGATGCTGTTGAATTTGATGTTCAGAACGGTCAGGGTGACCCTGCTACTTGTTCTACAATCGCTAACCAATTCGTTTCAAACAATGTTGATTTGATTATGGCAAACGCAACTCCTGCTCTTCAGTCAGCAGCGGCTGCTACAGGTGACATTCCAATCTTAGGTACATCGGTAACTGAATACGGTGTTGCACTTGAGCTCGAGGATTTCAACGGTACTGTTGGTGGTAACATTTCAGGTACATCAGACCTTGCTCCTCTTGATAAGCAGGCTGAAATGATTGCACAGTGGTGTCCGGATGCTAAAACAGTAGGTCTTCTTTACTGTTCAAAGGAAGCAAACAGCCAGTATCAGGTTGATGTTGTAAAGGCTGAGCTAGAAAAGAAAGGTCTTACTGCTACACTTTATCCTTTCACAGATTCAAACGACCTTGCTCAGATTTGTACAACTGCTGCTGATAATTGTGATGTCATCTACGTTCCAACAGATAATACTGTTGCAGAAAATACAGGTATCATCGACAACATCTGTGAGCCAAAGAAAATTCCTGTAATCGCTGGTGAAGAGGGTATCTGTTCAGGTTGTGGTATCGCAACTCTTTCAATCAGCTACTATGACCTTGGTTACACAACAGGTAAGATGGCTGTTAAAATTTTAAGAGACGGTGCTGACATCTCTACAATGCCAATCGAGTATGCAGAAAACCAGACTCCAAAATACAACGCTCAAAATTGCGAAGCGTTAGGAATCACACCGCTTGAGGGTTACGAAGCTATTGTAACTGAATAATTCTTACAGTATTTAAGTAGAATATTTTATAAAACACAGTCGGAGGGCAAACCACTCTCCGACTGTTTAGTAGTTTATATAGGGTGAACATATATGGAAATTTTTTCTCAGCTTTTCAATGCTCTGCCGGGTTCAATTTCGCAGGGACTTATCTGGGGCATAATGGCGATTGGCGTGTACATTACATACCGTATACTTGATGTAGCCGACCTTACAGTTGACGGTTCGTTTGCGACCGGTGGTGCGGTTGCGGTTATGCTTATTTTAAATGGATGCAACTTGTGGCTTGCTATGCTCGTTGCATTTATCGCAGGACTTCTTGCAGGTGCAATCACAGGGCTTTTACATACCTTTATGGGTATCCCTGCAATTCTTGCGGGTATTCTCACACAGCTTTCTCTTTACTCAATAAACCTCAAAATTATGGGCAAAGCCAATCAGTCCGTAAATGTTAACCAGACTGAACTTCTGGTTTCTCTCAGATGGGTCAAAGAATTTGCTTTTCACAATCCGCTTATCACTGTCGGTCTTGTGCTTGCAATTATGATTGCAGTTTTATATTGGTTCTTTGGAACAGAAATGGGCTGTGCTTTAAGAGCAACAGGTAGCAACCTACATATGAGCCGTGCACAGGGAATCAACACTAACTTTAATAAAGTTCTCGGTATTATGATTTCTAACGGACTTGTTGCTTTTTCGGGTGCTTTCCTTGCTCAGTATCAGGGTTTTGCTGATGTAAAGATGGGTCAGGGTGCTATCGTTATCGGTCTTGCCGCTGTAATTATCGGCGAAGCGCTGTTTGGCAAAATATTCAAGAACTTTGCTTTAAGACTTTTATCAGTTGCTTTTGGTTCAATCATCTACTACATTGTAATTCAGGCAGTTATCACAATGGGACTCGATGCTAACCTCTTAAAGCTACTTTCTGCCGCTATTGTTGCTATCTTCCTTGCTGTTCCATACTGGAAAAAGCAGTATAGTCAGAATCATATCAGAAAAGTAAAGGGAGGTAATAAAAATGCTTGATATCGTAAATGTTGAGAAAACCTTTAACCCTGGAACTATTAACGAGAAAAAAGCGTTGAATGGTATAAATCTCCACCTTGATGAGGGTGATTTCGTTACCGTTATCGGCGGCAATGGTGCAGGTAAATCTACTATGCTCAATATGGTTGCCGGTGTTTATCCTGTAGACTGCGGTAGCATTGTTATTGACGGAGTAGATGTCACACGACTTCCCGAATACAAGCGTGCAAAATATCTTGGCAGAGTTTTTCAAGACCCGATGACAGGTACTGCTGCTGATATGCAGATTGAAGAAAACTTAGCTTTAGCCGCTCGCAGAGGAAAGAAAAGAACGCTAAGAGCAGGAATCATAGCAAAAGAACGAGCAGAATATAAAGAACTCTTAAAAATTCTGGACCTCGGACTTGAAAACAGACTCACTGCAAAAGTAGGACTTTTGTCAGGTGGTCAGCGTCAGGCTTTGACCTTACTTATGGCTACACTCAAAAAGCCAAAATTACTTCTTCTTGACGAACACACAGCGGCACTTGACCCCAAAACCGCAAAGAAAGTTCTCGATATAACAGAAGAAATAGTACGAAAAGATAATCTTGCAACTATTATGATTACTCACAATATGGCTGATGCTATCCGAGTCGGTAACAGATTGATTATGATGCACGAAGGACAGATTGTAGTTGACGTAAAAGGTGAAGAAAAGAAGAATCTTACTATTGAACAGCTTTTACAGTTGTTCGAAAAATCAAGCGGAAGCAAAATGACTAGTGATAAGGTTATGCTTTCTAAATAATCAAAACACATACCGTAGCATTTTTTGATGCTACGGTGTTTTTTATCTGGACTTATAAAACCCTTTGTGATATATGTTGTGTTGCAAAGGAGGTGCTATGATGGCACAAAAAGTCAGAGAGAAACTAAAAAATAATAATAAACCGAGAGCGATTCTCTATCGATTAACTTCGAAGAGGGTCGCTCTCTTGTTATGTGAGGTGATAGCGTGAATATACTCGAAGATTTATATTACGGAAACGTAAGTCCGTGCGACAGAGATGTCAGGCGTGGTTCGAAAGTGGATAAACTCCAAAATCTGGTCTGTCAATATGAAGAAGAACTGAATGGGTCACTTACACAAAAGCAAAGAGAAACCTTCGAAAAATTCAAAGATGCTTACAACGAACTATACTGTTGCTTCGAGCGAGATATGTTTGCACAGGGTTTCATAATAGCAGCAAAAATAATGATAGAAGTTCAAAATTACAGAGGAGAAGAAATATGAAAAAGAGAATTATATGCACACTAATATTCAGCTTACTCGTGCTCACAGCATGCAGTAGCGAAACACCAAACGCAACACCTGATGAAATCACACCGACAGCAATAGTTAGAACACAGACAGAAAAAACTGTCAGCGAAACAGTGGTAGCAACAGAAAAACACACTGCACCAACGGAAGTTGAAACAGTTGTTGTTACAAACGAAACAGAACAGCGAATTGAAGCCAAAATTAAGGAGCACGTAGAAGAAACGCAGGCTCCTGCACCTGCTCAAAAGCCAATACAAAAATCAGCACCTAAACCAACAGCCAAGACAACGCATAAACCAACAGAAAAAGCGAAACAAGAATCAGATAAAGACGAACCAAAACCAAGTAACAACGAGCAAGACATTCAGAGTATGGTCAGTTACATAATCAGTCACAATCAAAGCAAAGGTATGGTATTCGATTCTACCCTCAACACAAACAACAGCGGTTGGCTGTTCGCATATCAAGGTTGTCTTAACACAACAGCAAATCGCACATACGAAGAACAGCTGAGCAGAACAGTATCAGGTTTAGATGCAGATATAGATTCAATATTAGCACTAGATGGATATGCAACAAACTACAGTCAAATTAGCTTCAATTGTTACGCTGAAAAGCAATCGGACGGCACATATAATATCTACTTTTGCTACGGATAAAACACCGCTAAAATACATAGTAAAATCACGAATTTTATATAAATATAGAAACGTCGTGACATCGCTGAAATGTCATGGCGTTTTTTGTGTTTGTTAGTAAATTTATGGCTGTTTTTTATCGAATGCGAGATTCAGGTTATAGAAATGCCTTAGTTAACGGCTAATAAAGTAGAGGGGTAAATATTTTTACTCTATAAAATCCGTTGTGGATTTGTCATAAAGACCTCATGAATTCGTTGTACAAAACGCTGAATTTAAACTTAATAGGTTTAGAAACTTTTTTTGATACGGGTAATAAATTGGGAGGTATAAATATCCCCTCGCTGCACCTTGAAAATTGAATATTTACACATCAGATACATTCCTTTTGTTGTTTTTTAAAACAAGCTAAATGAGCGAACACATTTTATGTCTTCAGGACTCAGACATTGAAAGGCAAATTCAATGAAGGCGATGACAGGCAAAGGGGATAATGATACTTCCGTCAAGTCAAAAGATGACGGCTGTGAGAACGATCACGGTGGTGAAATTCCAATGGAGCTATATGCGTAGCCGTCTGGTGTGTCATTAAGAGGAATTCAGATTTATGGATATAGGAAGAGTAGGATGTCAGAGCATCTTGAGGGAAAGAATAAATTTTTGAAAGGAGATGTTTTTATGCAATTACTCTCTGCCATTGACGGAGAAGCACTAATGGATGCAAAATTCCCTAAAACAAAGTTTTGCGTCGAAACTTTATTGCCAGATGGTATTTGTATTCTTGGCGGTGCACCGAAGATAGGCAAATCGTGGTGGGTACTCGATTTGTGTATTCGTATCGCTAAGGGTGAACCGATGTGGAATCTGAAAACTACCAAAGGAACAACTTTGTATCTGTGTCTTGAAGATACTTTAAAACGAGTTCAAAGTCGCTTGTTAGACATTACAGATGAGGTTCCTTCAAATGCGTATTTTTCTAACTGTGCAGAAACATTAGCAGGTGGACTGTGTGAGCAGATTCGTGATTTTGTAGATAACCATCCTGATACAGTTTTGGTTGTAGTAGATACTTTTCAGACTATACGAAACAACAAATCGGATAGCTCTTATGCACACGATTATGAAGAAGTGCGTTCGTTTAAACAGTTAACTGACGAAATGGATTTTTGTCTTATACTTGTGCATCATCTTAGAAAGCAAGGAGATAAAGACCCGTTTAACAAACTGTCAGGAACAACAGGTATTATGGGTGCAGCGGACACTATCCTTGTTCTTGATAAAAGTGAGCGTAACGCTGGCAATGCTACACTTTTTTGTACAGGTCGAGATGTAGAAGACCGTCAGATTGAATTACAGTTTTCAAAAGAAGAACACATCTGGAAAATGCTTGATGATAGTTTGGAACACAAGGAACTACTGCTACCAAAAGAAATGGAACAGCTACTTGATTTCATGAAAGTACATATATCGTACAGTGGCAACAATACCGAGTTTTGTGAACTGTATAACAAGCACACAGGACAAGCTATATCGGTGAGTTCACTCAAACGCTTGATGAAACGATGGCGAGATGAACTCGAAGAGTTTGGATTAAGCTTTCGAGATAGCCGTAGTAACGGAGTACGATTGCTGAATGTTACTTACAGTGACACAAGTGACGCTAGTGACGGATAAAAGGTGGTCCCAAATTAAGCGTTCCTGCCGTTCCTTGCGACCCTGTCGGCGTTTTAAAGGGAGGTTAGGATAACTAACCGAACTTGTATTAAAAGCCAACGCTGGGCAGTTTTAACATAACAACAGAAACATCCGAACACTTGGCAATTTTCTCTCCTTTAGGGAGAGAGCCAGCATCGCATTCGGCTGTACGTCAGCCAATGCAGCAGGGCGGGCGGTAGCCCTGCACCCACTATGATTTTAAACATTAACGGAGGTAATAATGAAAACCAAAAGAATCAATTTAAGGGTAACTGATGAAACAGATGCCCTTATCAGAGCGAAAGCTAACAGTGCCGGTATGACCATAACAGACTACATAGTTAAGTGTGCAACTTCGAAGAAGAATACTAACTTCGAAGGACTCAAAGAACTTACTACTCAGGTCAAAAAGCTCGGCAACAACTTAAACCAACTACTTGTTATGGCTAGACAAAGGAGAATACACGTTGTCTATTTTGATGAAGCGTGTGCAGAACTCTCTGAAATCCACAGCGAACTTTCAAAGATGTTAAGAGGTGAATAGCGTGGCGATAGTACATTTTATCAATTCAAAATCAAAACAAACAATCAAAGGTATGTCTTATGTCTTAAGATATACCACTCAGGACAGTAAGACTAAGTTAAGTGATAAAGTAAAACTTGTGACAGGTGTTAACTGTAATGCTG
>JBGVLC010000032.1:0-102795 GCA_045124035.1 Ruminococcus sp.
TACCGGGCCATATGTGGTGGGAACAACAGGGCTCGAACCTGTGACCCTCTGCTTGTAAGGCAGATGCTCTCCCAGCTGAGCTATGCTCCCACATCTTCGCCTCTTATTTGCGACAGGTGCTATAATAACACATCTTTTTCAAAATGTCAACCAAAAAATTTCTGTTATCGACAATTTTTTATTCCAGCCCTTATGTATTACTATAGCTACAAAAAAACAAAAATAAAACCCCGTTCTTATGAACGAGGTTTTTGGAGGCGACACCCAGATTTGAACTGGGGAATCAGAGTTTTGCAGACTCGTGCCTTACCACTTGGCTATGTCGCCGAATATAAAAAGCACTTAAAATTTTAAGTGCTCTTGTGGAGCGGATGACGGGGCTCGAACCCGCTACCTCCACCTTGGCAAGGTGGCGCTCTACCAGATGAGCTACATCCGCAAATATTTGGTGCCTCCGGACGGAATCGAACCATCGACACGGGGATTTTCAGTCCCCTGCTCTACCGACTGAGCTACAGAGGCAAAAGCAAATATGGCGACCCGGAACGGGCTCGAACCGTCGACCTCTAGCGTGACAGGCTAGCGTTCTAACCAACTGAACTACCGGGCCATATGTGGTGGGAACAACAGGGCTCGAACCTGTGACCCTCTGCTTGTAAGGCAGATGCTCTCCCAGCTGAGCTATGCTCCCACATCTTCGCCTCTTATTTGCGACAGGTGTTATCTTACTACATCTAAGACAAAATGTCAACCCTTTTTTTGAAAAAAATCAAAAAAATTATTTGCGGTTTAAAATAGTTTTCAGATCATCCTCGCTGAACTCATACTTTTTATTGCAGAAATGGCATCCTGCCTGAGCACCATGGTCATTCTCAATCATATCTCTGATTTCTTCTTCCGGCATAGATTCAATCAAAGATGCAATCTTATCTTTTGAGCAACCACAAACATACTTGACCTCAAACTCATCGAGAACTTCAACCTCAAAACCTTTGAGCGCTTCTTTGCACATATCAAGAGTCGACATACCTTTTGCAAGCATTGTTGTAACAGACTCAAGCTCTGAGATATTCTTCTCAAGCTTTTCGATAGTATCATCAAAAGCACCAGGCAAAAGCTGAATGAGCAAACCACCAGCCAAAAGCACCTGTGCTGTCTCTTTGTCTATAAGCACACCAAGAGCGCAAACAGTAGGAATCTGTTCACTCTGAGCATAATATGCAGCTATATCCTCAGCTATCTCACCTGATACAAGCTCAATCTGACCGATATATGGTTCACCTGTGCCCAAATCTCGCATAACATTAAGCACACCATTCTTGCCGACGGCCTGAGCTACATTTATTTTGCCATTGTCGTAGTGAGTTGTTGGGCATGATGCATTTGATACATAACCTTTAACATTACCGTTAGAATCAGCTACAGCTATAACAGGACCGAGTTCACCATCACCAGCTACACGCAGGTTGATAGATGCCTTCGAACTTTTGAGCATAGCACCCATCATAGATGTTCCTGTCAAAAGTCTTCCAAGTGCAGCGGATGCAACAGGAGAAGTTCGATGAATCTTGCTCGCTTTATAAACGATATCTGTGGAATCAATGGCAGACGCCATAATAGCTCCGTCTGAAGTTATACATCTGATTATTTTATCCATATTATTATCTCCATAAAAATATTACTTCTTCTTAGCAATATATATAATTCTTTGCTCGTCTTCTTTTGGTTTGTCAAATGTCATATCACCGAAACGACACGCAACCTCAAAACCTGACTTTTCAAGCATAGAGGTCAGCTCTTCATCAGAATAAGCGCGTTCAGAAAACTCCTCGCTTGTTCTATAATACACATTCCCCTCTTTTTCAAAGAAGTCAAGTTCAATATCAACAACATAATTTTCTCTTAAAGAATTTTGCCATACACAAAAAACATCTTCGGTATCATAGACAAAAGTATTGTCACCTAAGATTTCCTTGTGCTTATACAAAGTATTTGCATCAAACAAAAAATACCCGCCCTGATTCATAAAAAGCGAAACACGGTCGAATGTTTTCTGAACATCTTCTATTTTTGTAAGATGATTGATGCTATCAAGAGTGCACACACAAGTGTCAATAGTGCCATACAGGTCAATCGACTGCATCTTCTGGCACAAGAACAAAATGTCGAGCTCGTTTTCATACGCCTTTTCTCTTGCGTGGGACAACATATCATATGATGCATCAACACCATAAACATCAACACCACGCTTTTTCAGTTCAACCGTGAGTGAACCAGTACCACAGGCTAAATCAAGGCTCAACCCCATATCGTGGTCAAGCCTTTTGAAACATTCCATAATATACTGAGCACGCTGAGCGTAGCCGACATTTTGCATAAGGGCGTCATAATATTCCGAAAAAGAATTATAGCCCGCAGGCGCAAAATTACTCATTATTCTTTCTCTTCCAGTCTGTCGAAAACTAAATCATAACCGCCACAGTTCTCATAGTTCAAAGAACGGTTAACACGGCTGATGGTTGCAGTTGATGCACCTGTTTTGGCAACAATTTCGCTGTAAACCATATTGTCTTTGAGCATCTTAGCAACAACAAGGCGCTGAGACATAGACTTGATTTCAGGAATAGTGCAAAGATCCTTGAAAAGCATAGCACACTCTTCCCTGGTTTTCAAAGTTGCAATCGCGTCAAATAAATAGTCTGTAAATTCATCGTTGAGTTTTTTAGGCATTTTAGCTCTCCCGTTTTCATAATTTAATGCATTAAAATTTTAACACATAAAAACATAAAAGTAAAGAGGTAAAAGCAAAGAAAAAGTCCCCCGAAAATCGGAGGACACAAAAATCAAAAAATATTCCACAAAGCACCGCAAGCAATGCCGAGAACAACACCGCTTAAAAGCAACAATAAGGTGATAAAAAGATTCTCTCTTACATTCTTGTTGAGTCTGAAAAGAACCAGAATTCCAACACCCGCGTTAGTCATAAGTCCACTTAGCATCACACCAGGGCTGATAACACCCTCAACAAAGAGGTTAGTAATCAGTACAGACACCGAGCAGTTAGGAATAAGACCAACCACACCGGCAACCACTTCAGATACAAATGGTGTTGACATAAACACGTTCTGTAAAACATCGTTTCCTAAAAACTCAAAAATAACATTGAGTGCGAAAGATACTATAATGATAAGAACGAGAACTTTGAAAGTATGTTTTAAAGCTGAAACAAATATACTTTCGTGACAATCACAATGTTCCTGCTCACAAAAATCATGGATATGCTCAGAAGATGTGTCACGGTTCTTTTTAAAAATTCGCAAAACTATATCAATAACAAAACCACAGACTGCCGCACCAATAATCTTAAAAAGGAGAATTTTCAGGATAACCCTACCCTCTACATTGCTCGAGAGGAGAATCGGCAACATTTCATCAGATGTAGAAAGGAAGACCGCAATCATCGTTCCGAGAGTCACGATATGAGCAGAAAAGAAACCTGCGACAGCGCCTGAAAAACCGCACTGTGGTATCGCACCGATAAGTCCGCCAATTAAAGGACCTGCGTAGCCGACCTTCGCAACAGCATTATTAAGTTTCTCGCCTGCTTTGAGCTCGAGATACTCCATCAAAAGATACGCCAGAAACAATATCGGCGTCATCTTCAGCGCATCAATCAGAGTTTCCAATATAATGTCAATCATAAAATTACCTCACTAAAAGCGTGGTCATATAATAACAAATTATAAAAAACTAGTCAATGCCCACAGGTGCTCGAGTTCGAATCTGCTGCATCGTGTAAAAAGAAAAAGCACCGACTTGCGTCGATGCTTCTTCTTTTGAAGACGAACCCTAATTTTGATACAAATGCACCCCCTTTTGAGTTAAGGGGGTGCAAAATCATTTTAGGGGGTGCATTTTGGGGTCAGGGGGGTGCAAATCGAGTTTAGGGGGGTGCAAACGCTTGCGATTAATTAAGATATTTACTGAAAAACTGTTTTGTTTCGGGAACACATATAACCTTAAACATATATTTACCGCCATTGCCTCTAAAAACAATGTAAGTACAGCCAGCATTACTGTATCGGTAGCCGCGCACTCGAATTGAATAACCAATCAGAATTTCTGCGGTTTCAATTTCGCACATCGAAAACGTTTTTTCTTTTTTGACACCGAAATAGTAATCTGTAACAGAAACAACATCGTCAACGATTTCAACAAAAGCTTTATCCATGTCCTTTTGTGATATTGCAATTAGTATTGCAAGCACCAATACAGGAGTAAGTATCACAATGGCAGGCATAACACTATCTATATACAAGGAACATACGATGCCCATAAAAAGAAATAATGAAATTATCAAACCAAAACTGATCGTAAGCATAATCTTAACAGACTTCTTAGTTTCGATTTTTGGTGTTCTGTTGTGGGTGTTAAACCTCATAATATCACCTCTTTATCTATAATATAGCATATTTTTTCTGTAATTCAACGATTACTCTTATAAACCAACGATCAGCTTTGTAATTTAACGATTATCTGTGTTTTAACGATTTCAAATGATATATCGCTGACACGATATGATATACGGCGTTGCCGCATGATATATTTGCTCTGCAAATATGATATAATATCCGTTCCTTCATATGCCGAAGGCATATATCATCGCGCGATAGTGCGATATCATACCGAAGGTATATCACCCGTTCCGAGAGGAACGGATATCATTGAAAACACCCTCATTGTATCACAATGAGGGTGTTTTCATGGCGGAGGACAAGAGATTCCCCAGTTTGCGGTTCCCGAAATTATATACTCGTTTTACTTCGCATAATTTCGACCGCTGCACCATTATCGTGCTCCCTTCTTCCGCCACCGGCGGCGGTCGCACTCAATGCCCGCAGGTGCTCGAGTTCGAATCTGCTAAATCATATAAAAAGAAAAAGCACCGACTTGCGTCGATGCTTCTTCTTTTTGGCGGAGGACAAGAGATTCGAACTCTCGCACCGGTTTCCCGGCCTACTCCCTTAGCAGGGGAGCCTCTTTGGCCACTTGAGTAATCCTCCATAAGCCAAAGTTTTTTATAAAAATATAAAAAAATGGCGGAGAGGAAGGGATTCGAACCCTTGGTCCCTCGCGGGATCACTAGTTTTCAAGACTAGCTCCTTAAACCACTCGGACACCTCTCCGTAAACTTGCAAAGCTGATTTTAGCACAACAACATCGAATTGTCAAGTAGTTTTTTTGTTTTATTTTAATATTTATTTTCAAAACACATTTTTCTTTACTTAGTATACAAGTTGTAGTATATTGTAATCAGGTGATTATATGAAAAAGCGTTACTTCTACCCAATATGGAAAATTGATAAGTTGGATAATGAGTTAGCTAAAATGGAACAAAGTGGATTAAGACTTGACAAGATCACCGCTTTTCGCACTTTTCGTTTTGTTGAGTCTCAGCCGAAAGATGTTCGATATTTCACCACATATACAATATCAAGAGAAAGAGGAATGGCAAACATTGAACAATCATTAAAAGAAAAAGGTGCTAATAAAATAGGAACTTTCAGTGATAGTATTGGTATGGCTGAAATCTACCGCATCACAAACAATCTTGATATTACAGACAAAACTGAATTCAGAAACATTTATCTGCAACATACTATGATGACAAAACTCTTGATTTGTTTATTCCTCTGTATTGTTTCACTCGCTTGTTTCATTCTCGAAATGTGTTTCAACAACTCGGGCATGCTCTTTGATATACTTTTGGCATTATTTTTAGTTATCTCAACATTCTTTTGCTTTTATAATATGCATGGTCTTATTTTTCTTAAAAAGCAATATAGGAACATTTTCTTATAGAGGTGATTTTATGAAATTAACATTCGATAACATCAAAAATCTATTTGGATTCAACAAAACCAAAAGAGCCTTAGCTGAAATCGAATTTCGCGTAAACGGTATGGACAAATATAATTTATGTTGGATGGGAAAAATGTCCGATAGAGATAATCCCCAGAGAGATTGCTACTGGTACGGCTTGGTTCCCGATGGGTCTGAGGCTTATGACTACGATAATTTCGAAGATTTTTCCTCTGCCCCGGTTTTTGATGGCAAATCACTCAAAGAAATTTGCGAGAAAATCGAATTGCTTTCTGTTGATGGTTGCACTCCAGACGAGGAAACACTCGAAGCCTTGGGTTTCAAATTATAATAACTACACTTTTACATTATATATACTATTTTCCAATTGACAGAAGTTTGACAAATTGTTATAATTTTTTCAGATTCTAGGGACGGGTCTTTAGGCTCGTTCCTGTTTTATTTTTGGAGGACGAATTATGCCAAAACTTGAAATTTTGAACGATAAGCGTGTTTTTCACTATTTTGAGGAAATCAGCTCTATCCACAGAGGTTCGGGCGATATGGAAGCTATCTCAAGATACTGCATTGCTTTTGCTGACGCTCACTCCCTCAAGCACTACACAGACGACAATAAAAACGTTGTTATCTACAAAAAAGGCACAAAAGGTTACGAAAACTCTGCTCCTGTTATTTTGCAGGGTCATCTGGACATCGTGTGCCAGAAAACCGAAGACTGTGATATCGACTTTCTGACTGACGGTCTTGACATCTATGTTGATGGTGACTACATCAAAGCTAAGGGTACAACCCTCGGTGCCGACAACGGTATTGCTGTTGCTATGATTCTTGCAATCCTTGAAAGCGACGATATTGCCCATCCACCGATTGAAGCTGTTTTCACTACAGATGAAGAAACAGGTATGTATGGTGCTAAAGCTCTTGATATGAACGTATTGAAAGGCAAGCGTATGATTAACCTCGACTCAGAAGAAGATGACTGTATCACAGTTTCATGCGCAGGCGGTTGTGATTTCAGGGTTTCTCAGAAACTTGGTTTTGAAAAAGTTCAGGGTGAAAAAGTTACACTCACACTCACAGGTCTCCTCGGCGGTCACTCAGGTGTTGAGATTCACAAAGGCAGAGCTAACGCTAACACAGTTATCGGAAAGCTTTTGAATCATCTCGGAAAAAATTCAGATTTTGATATCATCACAATCTGTGGCGGTGACAAAGCTAACGCTATCCCGAATGCCTGCACAGTTGAATTCTGTGTTGAAGACTTCAACACTTTCGAAGCTAAGCTCGCTGAATCTATCGAACTCATCAAGTTGGAATACCTCGACAGAGAAAAGTTGATGCTCCTGTCGTATACCAGAGAAGCACAAGGTGAGTATGATGTTATTTCAAAAGAAGACTGCAAAAAGCTCATCGCTGCTCTCACCTGCACACCGAATGGCGTGCTCGAAATGAGTGCCGAAATCAGCGGTCTCGTAGAGACATCACTCAACCTTGGTATTCTGAATATCAAAAACGAAACCCTCACAATGCACTATGGACTCAGAAGCAACAAGCAGGTTGCTCTTGATTCTCTCTCAGAGAAAATGGCAACATTCTTTGATATGCTTTCATTCTCGTATGACTGTTTCGGACACTACCCACCATGGGAATATCGTGCTGATTCATCTATACGCGATTTGTATATTGAAACCTATGTTCAACAATTTGACAAAAAGCCAAGAGTCGAAGCACTCCACGCTGGTCTTGAATGTGGCATCTTCGCATCTGCAATTGAGGGATTTGATTGTATCGCTATCGGTCCTACAATCAACGATGTTCACACAGTAAAAGAAAAGCTTTCTATCACCTCTGCATCGAGGATCTACGCCACACTTGTGAAACTTTTAGCAAAAATGAAATAAATCTATATTGTTTTTTGTATAAAAGTATGGTAAAATAAGTCGAATAAATTTTGTCACTTAGACTTTGAGGGGTCTACAGTGTCAGTAAGGAGAAATTATGGACAACAAAAAACCTTTCAAGCCGTATGTTCCGGCTGACAAGATCACTCCTGAGATTACTATTGTATCAGTTATCCTCGGTGTTATTCTTTCAGTTGTATTCGGCGCAGCAAACGCTTACCTTGGTCTTAAGGTAGGTCTCACAGTATCCGCTTCTATCCCTGCGGCGGTTATCTCAATGGGTGTTATCCGCGTTATCATGCGCAGAAATTCTATCCTTGAGAGCAACCTCGTTCAGACTATCGGTTCTGCCGGTGAGTCACTCGCAGCGGGTGCTATCTTCACTCTTCCTGCTCTTTTCATCTGGGCTGAGGAAGGCAACTACGACATCAAAAACCCAAGCATCTTAGAAATCACACTTATCGCACTTATCGGTGGTTTACTCGGTGTATTCTTCATGATTCCACTTCGTAACGCTCTCATCGTTAAGGAGCACGGCACTCTCCCTTATCCTGAGGGAACAGCTTGTGCAGAAGTTCTCTTAGCTGGTGAGAAAAACGGTGCAGGTGCAGGCGTTGTATTCGCAGGTATGGGTTTTGCAGCACTCTTCAAGTTCATTATTGATGGTTTTGTTGCTGTAAAAGGCACACTCACATTAAAGCTTGAAGGCTTCAAAACTGAAGTAAGCACTCAGATTTATCCAGCTCTCCTCAGCGTTGGTTACATCTGTGGACCTAGAATCTCATCATATATGTTTGCAGGCTCATGTCTTTCATGGCTTGTTCTCATTCCACTTTTAGTTACATGTGGCGGTGATGCTGCTGTTGCTTATGAAGCTGGCGGCGCTGGTGCTGTTCACGGTAGCTTCATCAAGTACATCGGTGCAGGTGCTCTTGCTGCAGCAGGTATCATCTCACTCATCAAATCACTTCCAACTATCGGTAGCGCTTTCGTAGGCTCAATGAAGGGTCTCAAAGAAACAGGCAAGGGCGGTTCAGACCGTACATCTAAGGATATGAACATCATCTTTGTTATTATTGCTATCGTTGTTCTTACTCTTGCAATCTGGCTTATTCCTACAATCAAGGTTAACCTCATCGGTGCTCTTATCATCGTTGTGTTCGGTTTCTTCTTTGCAACTGTATCATCTCGTATGGTAGGCTTGGTTGGTAGCTCTAACAACCCTGTTTCAGGTATGGCTATTGCAACACTTCTTATCACAACACTCATCTTAGTTGTTACAGGTCAGAATGATGCAACAGGTATGGTAAGCGCTATTTCTATCGGTGCTATCATCTGTATCGTTTGTGCTATCGCAGGCGACACATCACAGGACCTCAAGACTGGTTACATCTTAGGTGCTACACCTTACAAACAGCAGATTGGTGAAGTTATCGGTGTATGTGCTGCTTCTCTTGCTATCGGCGGTACACTTTATCTCCTCAACGCTGCTTACGGCTTCGGTCCAGAGGGACTCAACGCTCCACAGGCTAACCTTATGAAGACTATCGTTGAAGGTATCATGGGCGGCGATATGCCTTGGGGTCTCGTTATCGCAGGTGCATTTATCGCAGTTGTTATCGAGCTCATCGGTATTCCTGTTCTTCCATTTGCTATCGGTGTTTACCTCCCATTCGAGCTCAACGCTTGCATTATGGTTGGTGGTATCATCCGTCTTATCTTTGATAACCTCAAGAAAGCAAAAGAAGAAAAAGACAAGATCGTCAACAACGGTGTTCTCTTCTGTTCAGGTATGATCGCAGGCGAAGGCTTAATCGGTATCCTGCTCGCATTGTTCGCTATCCTTCCTGTTGCAGGCGGCAAGACTCTCGCTGAAGCTATCAACTTAAGCGCTATGCTCGGCCTCTCAGACACAGTTATGAACATTGGTTCAATCGCTCTCTTTGCTATCATCATTCTTACTTTCTGTGCTTTCACTGTTTGGAAGAAAGATAAGAAAAAATCATGAAACGCAAAAAAGTAATTGAAGAAAACTTTCTTGAAAAGATTCCTTTTCACAAAGAAAACTTAGGCTACTCTATTGACGACAACGGAAATGTTACCTTAGAGATGGAAAACACAGGCGTTGTCAACAAAATCGCTCAAAAGCTTTTAAGAAAACCGAAAGTGAGCTACATTCATCTTGAGGAATTCGGAAGCTTTATCTGGCCGCTTATTGATGGACAAAGGGATATCCACCAAATCGGCGAGCTGGTTGAAGAGCATTTCAAAGAGAAAGCTCATCCACTTTACGAAAGACTTAGCGTATATTTCAAAACTCTTGAATCATACGGCTTTGTCGAACTCAAGTAACTTATACCCTGTCGGTTTTTCCGACAGGGTTTTGTTTTGCCAGTATTGATAAATCATCCGTAAGATTGTATAATCTTTCTAGGTGGTGAACTCATGAAGAAAAGATGCAAAGCGATAATTACACTTTCAGTTGTTGTCGTTATATTGGTTGTTCTGTGTTTATGGACAGTATGGGGTAACACAGCACTGAAGTTAAACAAGTATGATATAGAGAACGCTAAAATCCCTGAAGACTTCGATTCATTCAAAATTGCACATATATCTGACTTACACAACAAAACATTCGGAGAAAACAACAGTGAGCTTCTAGATATGATTAAGAACGCTGAGCCTGACATCATCGCAATAACAGGCGACATCATTGATTCAACATATACAAACACAGATGTTGCTGTTGATTTTTTAACGCAAGCAGTAGAAATCGCACCGTGCTACTATGTCACAGGAAATCACGAAGCAAGAGAGCTCGAAATTATCGGTGAACTCCTCACCACTTTTGAAACTCTCGGTGTTGATGTGCTAGATAATGAATCTGTTAAAATCAGTAAAGGCGATGACGATATCACTTTACTTGGAATCAACGATCCGAGCTTTGTTACTGATTATCTTTCAGGCGACAGCGAAAGTGTCGTCGACGAAAGTCTTGCAAGTATCGACATAGATAACAGCGATTTTAATATATTATTATCTCACAGACCTGAACTTTTTGAGGTTTACACAAGTCACAACATAGACCTGACACTTAGCGGACACGCACACGGAGGACAGTTCAGACTTCCTATTATCGGTGGTATTTACGCACCTAACCAAGGGATTTTTCCAAAGTATGATTCAGGTATGTACACAAAAGATGGTTGCAGTATGATTGTCAGCAGAGGAATCGGCAACAGCCTCTTCCCTTTAAGATTCAACAATCGTCCTGAGGTTATTTTGATTGAACTCAAGACAAAAGCTTAGCACTTTGTCTTGCAATAATTTTGATTTATGGTATTATACATATAATAAACAGAAAGGAGATTCTTATGCTTGATTTTCACACTCACATATTGCCTGAGATTGACGATGGTGCACAAAGCGTTGAAGAAAGTCTTCAGATGCTCAAAATGCTAAAAGAGCAAAGTGTAAACACTGTATGTCTTACTCCGCATTATCTCGCAATGGATGAATCTCCTACTGAGTTTCTCAAAAGACGCGAGGAAGCTTACAACAAGCTGAAATCTGCTATGAGTGAAAGCGAAGATGAATTTCCTGAGCTTTTACTTGGTGCTGAAGTTTACTACTACCCTGGTATCTGTAAAATGGAAGAACTTCACAAGCTCACTCTTGAAGGGACCAACGTTCTGCTACTGGAAATGCCTATGGCACGCTGGAGCGAATATACCATAAAAGAAATGGAAGAGCTCTATAGCAACAGAGATATTCGAATTGTAATCGCCCATATCGAAAGATGTATGGACTACCAGAAAAAAGACACTTTCAATCGTTTGGCTATGAGTGGAATCAGCACTCAGGTCAATGCTAGCTTCTTCATCTCAAAGAGAACAAGACGCAAGGCACTCAAGATGTTCAAATTCGGACAGATATCACATATCGGAACTGACTGCCACAACCTCAAACACAGACCGCCGAAGATGAAAGAAGCTCTCGACATCATCTATGAGAGCAAAATACCTAACGAAGTTCTTGACGAATTCATTAAGTATCAGAAAGATAACATAAAACCATAACAGCTTTGATTTTTGAGTCAAAGCTGTTAATTCTTGGAGAGGTTTCTATGAAGAAAAAAGTATTTTACACAGAGCTATCATATATACTCGGTGTTGTTTCACTAGCATTTAATACTGCTGTTATGGAAAAAGCTGATTTCGGCGTATCTATGGTGGTAGCTCCTGCATATCTGTTATATCTCAAGCTATCCGAATTTTTGCCATTTTTCACATTTGGTATGGCTGAATATCTTTTGCAAGCAACACTTCTTGTTATAATGTGCTTAACAATACGAAGGTTCAAGGTTTCTTACCTGTTTTCATTTGTGACAACAGTACTTTATGGAATAGTGCTCGATGCTTCGATGATTATTCTGCAACACGTTGTATACGATACTCTTATCTCAAGACTATTAATATATATACTGGGTATATTGGGCACAACAATGGGAGTATCCCTCCTATTTCACACATACATATCCCCTGCTGTGTACGAGTTATTCGTCAAAGAAGTTTCATCACACTTCAACAAAAAACTCTCCACTTTCAAAACCGCGTATGACTGCGTCAGTTGTGCTATTGCAATCCTTATGAGTTTTGTCTTCTTTGGTTTATGGAAATTCGAGGGTGTTAAATTTGGTACAATCGTGTGTGCGCTAGTTAACGGACTTATCATCAGTATGTTTTCTAAAATCTTTGAGCATTTCTTCACCTTTGAAGACAAGCTTAAATTGAGGAAGTTTTTCTGATATATAAATGTATATTACAAAGCATCTGGCAACGCAGGTGCTTTTTCTTTTGCACTTTTCTTGTACAGAAAATTACAATTTGTTACAAATATCATTTTTAATTCCCAAAAAGCACCATAATAATAGTCATTTCTTATCTCGATTGCCTTATTTTTCTTATTTGAAAATAATTAGTTACAGCTTGTAACCGCGAAATTGTTAACTGTTTTTGTGCTTTTTGCACATATTTGTGAATAAATATTGAACTTTTATGGCTCTTTGTTGGTATTTTCATCAAAAAGGTTGAACTGAATATAATTCTCTGCTATAATAATGACAAATTTGTTACCAAGTTATAAAACAGAAACGAAATTCAAACAAGTTCAGGCGTTCAAGCCTTGAACATGGAGGTTAACTTTACAATGAAAATTATCAAGAAGATTTTATCTGTTACTATTATTGTTGCGATACTCGCTTGTATCTGCGTTATGAGTACTGTAAGCTCAGCAGCTTCAGGCACAGGCGTAGGTCTTTCTGAGTGGTGCCTTAACGCTTACAACTCAGGTTGGAGCTATGTATACGGCGGTTGCACTCCTGGTGCTGTTGACTGCTCAGGTCTTATCTATTCATATGCAGGCGGTATCCGCACAGGTGACGCTCAGCTCAACGCTTCAAGCTACACAGGTTCTGTATCAAACGGTGTACCTAGAATTCATGGTCTTGGTCTTTGGCAGCCTGGTCACGTTGGTGTTTATGTTGGCGATGGTATGGCTGTTGACGCAAGAGGCTCACAGTGGGGCGTTTGTTACGAATCAGTATACTCACACGGTTGGACAACTTACTTCAAGGTTGCTGGTGTTACCTACCCTACTACAGGTTGGGTTACATTCAACGGTTCAAAGTATTACTATGAAAATGGTCAGTATGTAGTTAACTGCACTAAGACTATTGATGGTATTTCTTACACATTCTCATCTAACGGTAAATGCACATCTAACGGTCCTGTTAGCGATGATTCAATCGCTACAACTACACAGAGCTCTTCACTCAAGCTTGGTTCTACTGGTGAAAAGGTTGAAAAGCTTCAGGAAAGACTTTCTGAGCTCGGTTACTACAACGGTGCTATCGATGGCCACTTCGGTGAGGGTACTGAGGAAGCTTTCAAGCTCTTCCAGGAGACTTGCGGTCTTTATGTTGACGGTATTGCTGGTAGCGACGTAGAGTACCTCTACGCTGATGATGCTCCTGAATATATCACTTTCACACTCGAAATCAAAAACGATAAAGAAGATGCTGAGCTTGCTCAGACAAGTGCTGAAATCGAGGAAGAAACAGAAGAAGTTGAGGAAACTGAACAGACAAGCTTCTCTAAGGGCGATTATCACGATGAAATCGCTAAATTCCAGATGCGTCTTATTGAGCTTTCATACTACGACGGCATCGCTGATGGTTCATTCGGCTCTATGACAGAAAAAGCTCTCATGAACTTCCAGGGCGCTAACGGTCTCACACAGACAGGTATCGCAGACGAACTCACACTCGAGGCTCTCTACGCTGATACTGCTGTCGAAAACGAAACTACTGCAGAAACCCAGGAGCTTGAGGTGGTTGAATCAGAAATCCCTACAGGCTATGTTAAATCAGAAACTGTAAAAGCAACAGAAGCTGTAGCTACTGAGGTTGCTGTAGAGACAAACAAACTCTCACAGAAAGCCTTAGCAGGTATTTCAAACACAATGAGCTTTGATGCTGACACTAACGGAAACAACTTCCAGTTCATCTTCTGGCTTATGGTTATGATAATTGTTATGAGTATCGCTTTTGCTGTAGTAAGTGTTATCGAAAACAAAAAGACAGCTAAGAGAACATCAAACAAATACTTCTAATAAATAAAGCAGAAGCACAAAGGGAGACACTCCGTAAGGAAGTTGTCTCCCTTCGGCTTTTGTAGTCAGCCAGAATGATTGAATTGTAAGGATAATTCAATTCATAACGGAGGATTACACAATGGCAAACTTTATTGAAGAATTTTTCTACGGAAATCTCGACCCACAAGCACGTAGCACAAAGCAAAACAATGCTGTTCAGAAGCAGATGGAAATTTTGATGAACAACGAGGAAAAGCTGACAGCGGCATTGGATGATGAAAACAAGAAGTTGTTTCTTAATTTTGCAAATGCTTGGAGTGTTGTAAACGGCGAATCCACATTAGACAGTTTCATAATGGGTTTTCGGTTAGGTGCGAAATTTACATACGACACCTTTATCGGAACAGATGCTCCGTTCGAGGATCTCTTGAAGGAGTGATGATAATGAAAAAGTATTACATAGTATTTAACGAATACGAAAGAGGCATTATCATCAACGCTCTTAATGACAAACGGAACGCTCTCATTAAAGGGGGGCGGTATACCGATGCAGTTGACGAAGTCCTGCTAAAAGTCATTAACGCAAAACAAAAGAGATTTAAGATTAGATATACGGAGGGTTAAAATTATGAAAAAGACTATATTTGAGCAAATGGGCGGTACATATACAAAGGTTGGAGATTATTATTTACCTGATCTTTTGCCTGCTGAACAAGAAGAACAACCTATTGGTGTATGGGGACAACGACACCTACGGTACATCAAGCAACATCACAAGGTGCGATACACCAATCTGCTAACAAATGGCAAGTTGAACGGTTATCTTGCAGACATTGACAAACAGGCTGAGGATATGTTTTTTCGGCTCGTAAAACAGATGGCGGAGCGTGAAGGCGTGACGGAAAAGCTCAAGGCGGATAATCAAATGGAATGGGTTGCTTGGATGAATAACATCCGCAACAAAGTCACAGAAATCGTAAATACAGAGTTAATTTTTACCTAATACACAACTGCGGTAGGGTTTTCTCCCTACCGCAGTTTATATTTTCTCCTTGACATATATAGATAATCGATATATAATATATAGGTCATCTATATAGTGGGGGGGGTAAATTATGTCTATTGATAAAAGTTTGCTTACAGGAAGCACGACTGTTTTAATTTTGAAATTATTAGAGGAAAAAGATATGTATGGTTATGAAATGATTTCTAATTTAGCGAAGAAATCAAACCATACTTTTGACTTAAAAGCAGGAACACTCTATCCTCTTTTACACAATCTTGAAAAAAATGGTATAGTAGAATCGTACGAGGAATCTACAGCAAGTGAACGCACGAGAAAATATTATCATTTAACCGAAAAAGGAAAAGATGTTTTGAAGATAAAAGAAAAGGAATGGCACGAATATTCAACAGCCGTTAACAGAGTCCTAAACGGAGGATTAAGTTTTGCAACAAGATAATAAAATATCAGATTTTTGTAACATAGTTTGCAATCAGATCCGATGGAAGAAAACGCATAAAACTGTGTTTGGAGAAATCGAAAATCATTTAATAGAGCAACGTGATGAGTATATTAACTCAGGATATACAGAAGCAGATGCTACAGATAAAGCCATAAATGATTTCGGTGATGCAACATACATAGGAACGGAATTGGATAGAATTCACAGACCCAAGAATCAACTTGTCTGTTTTATTATTCTTGGCATTCTATCTTTTGTTGGTATATTGATACAATCCATCATAATTCTTTCGGGAAGTATTTCAGCCAATATAGCTCCACAAATTGTCTCGTACATATTGGGGATTGCAATACTGACGGTCACATATTTCATTGATTTTACGATATTATCGAAATATTCATTTCATTTTTATGTAACCGTATTTTTTCTTTCCGTTATTTTGTGTATTTTTCCATTTTACATAAGTTTTAAATATTATATTGCTTTATTATATCCGCTTGCTCTTTCGTGTTCTATCTATCATTTCAGGACAAGAGGATATTTCGGAATTGCAATAAACACACTTTTTACGCTTACATTACTTGTATTTTGTCATTTTACAAACAATATTTTGGGAATTATTCTGTGTTTGTTTATAGCCTTAATAATAACGCCTGTTTCGATATACAGAAAATGGTTCAACATTAAAAGAAGCATAGGATTATTATTATGCCTTTCCCCGTTTATATTGATGATTATAGTTATATTCACTATACCAAGCACACGAGAAGGTATTCTATCAATATTAGGGTATGTTTCTACAAATGACGAACTTGGTGCGGGATATATTCCAAATCTTTTACAAGAGATGACACTAAACGCAAAGATGATTGGCCAAGCAAACACATTGTCAAGTCCTTTTCCGGACATTTTTCATACGGACTATATCTTGGCATTTATATTATATCGTTATGGATGGCTTGCCTTTGGATTTATGGTAGCATTGTTTTATGCGTTAATTATTATCTGTTTAAATGCAGCAATAAAACAAAAAAGTGTATTAGGCCAATTGTTTACTCTATCAATTACTGGAGTTTTTACGGTTCAAATAACATTATACATTTTATCAAATCTTGGAATAGTAAATTCGACACTGTCGGTTTTACCGTTCGTATCATATGGCTCGTTTGCCAATTTGATTAATTTTGCAATGTTAGGAATACTTTTATCGGTATTTAGAAATGAGGAAATTATGGTAGACAGGGTGACGAAACCTTTAATCACACGACAAAAAATAGATGAAATCATATCAAAATTATCATTTGAAGGGATGGATGAAGAATGAGAAAAATAAAATTTATACTCGTATCAATACCATTTTATTTAATAGCAACCATTAGCATAGTTGTATATATGCTTGCTGATATTTTTCCACGAATTTTATTGAGCCCAGAAGGTAGATTGTTCTTACTCGGAATATTCTGTGTGTTTGCATATATCGGTAGCCGTATATTATGCAAAACACCAACAATAAGCAAAAATAAAGTTATGAAGATAACATTTTTTGTTTTTTTCGTTTTATACTTATCTCTGCTTTTAACTTTTACATTATTCGATCCTATGTTTGGCAGAAATGGACATATTAACTTTATTTTATCAGACCGAGTGCTATTAAAAAACTATTTGACAAATTCATTTAACATTATTCCTTTTGCTACCATTTTTGAATATATAAGAGCTCTGTTAACTCAAAGTATGAATTTTTCAACTATAGTAACTAATTTATTGGGTAACTTAGTCGCCTTGACTCCAATGGCTTTGTTTTTACCAATGTTTATTCAAAAATGTGAGAAATTTAAATATTTTGTGCTTTCTACATCTGTAACAGTTATAGTAATCGAATTACTTCAATTGATTTTCGTGACCGGATCGTGCGATATTGACGATTTGATTCTTAATGTTTTCGGTGCTTGCATTGCATTTATAATATTAAAGGCAAAACCAATCAAGAGAATTATTAACATACTTATTTCAAGCGATGAACAAAAAATATGAACAGATGATATCTGAGAGCTAAATAGTATTCCCCACAAATCCGAAAAATATTCAAAACCCGTCGTAAATTTCTTGATTTGCGGCGGGTTTTATGGTATAATATAGTCCCCTTAAATGAGGGGCACAACTGAATACGATGTAAGATTGAGATGTGGCAAAGCCACCCAATGCCAGCGGTATGCTAAGAGAAAATACCGACACCCACCACTCTATGCGTTTTGGTACTGTTAGCGAGTGTTTGGGTGCGAAAACAGTCCCGTCTTTGAATTTCAAAGCCGTTACATAGAACATCATTTTGAAGCGAGAGCAAAGCTCCCGCCGATTCTTGATGTCTGTGTAGCGGCTTTTTTGTTTTGCCTTTTTTCGAAAAACTATGCATAAAATCGAAGATTTTTGACGTTAGATAGAAAAGTTTTTTGAAAAGGTTGGATTTTTAGCCCTTCTCGCTGCCTACTAATTGAGGGATAAAAATTTTTTCGAGAAATTTTTGCAAAAATCGAATATTTTACCCCTTTTCGCTGGCTACTTATTGAGGGGTAATTAAAAGCCACTTGTACTTAACAACCGAATAACCGTCCGAATGGGATATGATTTTGCGATGAAACGAGCGAAACAACGCCGCTGAAAAAGCAGGGGCAGGAACGACATTCGGGTAGAACGGCAAAATGGCTCTTGAACTGTAAAAGTCGGTACTTTTTCAAACAGAAAAGGATTTGACGATGTCCGCATCGTTCGGGGTGTTCCTATTAAAAATTCCGTATTTTTCACAAGTCTTGAACTGTGAAAAATCGGTCAAAAATGCCCTACTTACAAAAGACAAGAAAAATCAAGCTATTTTTTGAAAGGAGCGTGAAGTGATGAAAACCGGACTTAAAAAGTCGCAGAAAACAACGGAGATATTCTTCGATGAAGCAAGCCAATGGATAACGGTAAACACGTATAACACTGATCTCAAAAACAGATTGACCGCCTATGCTGAAAAGCATCCCGATCTATGCAGGCTTACCGATGATACAGAGGATGGCGGTCTTTCCTTTGAAGTTGAGAAAGGTCGGTTTTGCTTTCGGTTGACCGAACCGTACAGCGATGAGCGACGGGCGGCGGCAAGCGAATTTGCCAAGAGACAAAACAACCGACTTCGCAACCGTAAAGTTTAGGCGGGGTGCAGGGTGCCCTTTTCAAAGGGCGGCACTGCTGGGGAGTTATCCGCAGATAACTGGGCAACGCCCTACTCCCCCTCGGAGAGCCCACTGACATCTTTGCACGGAATATCCGTGAAAGTGTCATAGTGGGTTACACACTTTGAAAAGGTGTGTAACAGAGAAAACGCTATCTCAAATAAATCTATCTCAAAATGAAAGGAAGTGATAAGAATGTCAAGACAGAATTATAGCGTTGCAAGAGTGAAAACACGAACACAGGACTCGGTTGGCAAGTTTGAACGGCATATCGAAAGGAAGAATGAACACTATGCCAATATGAATGTTGACTTGGAAAGAACGCCTATGAATATCCAATACCGAAGTTGCGGTGAACTGACCTACAACGAAGTGCTTCAGAAGTTGGTGGATGAAGGTAAGGTGTCTATGCGAGGTCTGAAAAAGGATGCCAAAGTTTACGACGAGCTTATCTTCGATATTAACTCGGAATACTTTGAGGAACACGGCGGTTATGAATTTGCAAAAGCATTTTATGAAGAAGCGTATTACTTTGCCGAAAAACTGTATGGCAAGGATAATATCCTCTCCGCCGTTATGCACGCCGATGAAATCAACCTGACTCTGTCCGATAGGTACGGCTATCCCGTTTACCACTACCATATGCACGTTATGGCATTGCCCGTTGTGGAAAAGAAAGTGCTATGGTCAAAGCGGTGCAAGGATAAAGCGTTGGTCGGTACGGTTAAGGAAATTGTGCAGCAGATCAGCCACTCGAAAAAATGGAAATCTCCGCAAAAGCTCAACGAACACGGCGAGCCTGAGTTTAACGAAAAAGGAAAGCCGGTGCTTGTACCGTCTTACAGTATCCTGCAGGATCAGTTTTATGAGCATATGCAGGCGGCGGGATTTAAGGACTTTGACAGAGGTGTGCGAGGCAGTACCGCAGAAAACAAAACCAATGCAAGGTTTCAAGCTGAGCAGGACAAAAAGCGGCTTGCGGCGATCCAAAAAAAGATTGAGCAGGCAAACGAGGAACTGTCCACTATTCTCCCCGTCAAGGCAAGTGCCGAGATCATAGACAATATGGGCAAGAAAACACTGATGGGTAAAGTTCAAATGTCGGGTGAAGATTACACCTATCTATCCAACTTGGCAAAGGAGTGTCTTGTGAACAGACGGACAATCTCTATTCTCGAAAGCAGCATACAGGCATACAAGGACAGACTTGCCGAAGTTAAGACGGAACTTGCCGAACTGAAAGCAAAATGCAAACCGTTTTTAGAAGCGTTGGCGCTTGCTCCGAAGAAAGTTATGGAGTTTATTGAGAAAATCATTAAGCCGAAATATAAGCCCGTAGAGCCGAAAGCAGAGCCTGTAAAGCTCAAATCAAGCAATTGGGATTTCATGGTGGATGATAAATCTGTTCCGAAAGCACCTGAACGAAAACAGAAACCCAAAAACAAAGGAGGTTGGGAACGATGACAAATACCGATAGAAACGATGATATTTACAAGGTCATAGATGAAATAACGGATTACCTTGCAACACTTACAAAAGAGGAACGTATTGCTTGGTTTAAGAGGAATATGTACCTTGAACCAATTAACTTCGTCAAGGAAATTGACGGTACACTTTATGCGGTCAGAGCTTTTTTTAAGGAAGATGCAACGGAAAATATCACCGAAAAGGTAGAACGCATAATTTTGAAAAAACAATGAAAAACTTTCAATTTATCACATTAAAGTGTTGAAGTATAACAGAAGATATGATATAATATGAATGTCCTACAATTCGTATCATATCTGGCTGTGGAAAGGAGAACTATGAACAAACAGTCAGAAAAGATCACTGCTCTGTACTGCCGCTTGTCCCGTGATGACGAGCAAGAAGGCACTTCGGGCAGTATTAAAAATCAGCAATCTATACTTGAGAAGTATGCTAAGGACAATGGCTTTAAGAATACCCGTGTATTTGTAGATGATGGTTGGTCGGGAACGACTTTCGCAAGACCTGCCTTCACCGAGATAATGGAACTTGCCGAAAAAGGAATGATTGGTACACTTATCGTAAAAGACCATTCCCGTCTTGGTCGTAACCGCTTGGTTGTCGGGCAGTTGTTGGAAGAAGGGTTTGACAGTTTAGGTGTTCGGTATATCGCTATTATGGATAATATCGACACCGCAAAAGGTATAAGCGACCTTGTTCCGATGCAAGACCTATTCAACGAATGGCACGCTAAAAACACAAGTCAAAAAGTCCGCAATGTTTTCAAGAACAAGGGAATGTCGGGCGTACCGCTTACAACAAATCCGCCTTTCGGGTATATGAAAAATCCCGATAACACAAAGGAATGGATTGTTGATGAAGAAGCGGCAAAGACCGTCAGACAAATCTTCACCCTATGTGTTGAAGGACTTGGACCGACACAGATCGCAAAGCGGCTCAGAGCCGCAAAGGTGCCGACACCTACGGAATATTGGATTAGTATCGGCAGGAATTGCAGTAAACCGCCCGCCGTTCCGTATAATTGGTGTGCAGATACCGTAGCAAACATTCTTTCTAAGCAAGAATACTGCGGTGATACGGTCAATTTCCGAAGCACAACCAAATCCTTTAAGAACAAAACCAAAATTGAAAGACCTCAGGAAGAATGGAAAATCTTCCCGAACACTCATCAGGCAATTATAAACCGAGAGGTATTTGAGTTGGTGCAGGAACTTCGGCAACACCGCCGCAGACCTACCAAAAGCGGAATTGTCAGTTGGTTTTCAGGACTTCTCTACTGTGCAGATTGCGAAGAAAAATTGTATTACAGCGTAACAAACAACTACAAACGGGAGCAAGCATATTTCTTCTGTTCCTCGTTCCGCAAAAACTCCGATGAATGTTCCGCACACTATATTCGTGAAAAGGTGGTAATGGAAAATGTGTTGGAAAGTATGCGGCGCATCCTATTGAATGTGCAAGCCTTTGAAAAGGAATTTGCCCGTAAACAGATGGAATGTTACAGTGAGGATAAGAAAAGAGAACTTGCGGAGAAACGCCGAGAACTGAACAAGGCAAAGAAGCGTATCACAGAGATTGACGGCTTAATACAAAAACTCTACGAGGATAACGCTATCGGTAAAATATCCGATGAACGATATGCCACCTTGTCAATATCCTATGAGGAAGAACAGCGAGGTCTGAAAGCCGCACTTCCCGATATGGAAACCTATCTTGAAACTGAAACGGACAAGACCGAAAGTTTACAGAGGTTTATTGATAAGGTCAAGCGAATAACGGAAATCAAGGAACTGACCGCCGAGTTGGTACACGAGTTCATTGATAAAATCGTGGTACACGCTCCAAGATACCTTGACGGCAAAAGAGTTCAGTTCATAGATATTTACTACAACGGCGTTGGCATACTCCGAGAACTCACTCCCGAAGAAATGGAAGAAGCGTTCCAAAAGCATATGGCGGAACGCAAAGTAAAAACGGCATAGCCAATGGCTACACCGTTTAACGAAATCAATTATTCAGTTTAGATACAAGAGCCACCTTGGGGCACCTTCCTTACGGAGGGTGCCCCAAGCTTCTGCTTTTTTGTTATGTACAGCTACAAAAAACCGCCCGTTTTTTTATAACGGACGGTTTTAGTTTTATGTAAGATTATTCTTCTGTCTTCTCTTCTTCTGGAAGTTCTGAAGTACAATGTGGACAACGAGTAGCTTTGATGTCGATTTCTGTGCAGCAGAAAGGACACTTCTTAGTTTTCTTTTCCTTAACCTCTTCCTTCTTGCCGATAGACTGAACTTTAGTGATAACCTTCACGAGAAGGAACACGATGAAAGCCATAACAATGAAGTTGATAACCGCTGTGATGAATGCACCGTAAGCCCAGACAGTAGCACCAGCTGTAGTAGCATCAGCTGCTGACAAACCAGTCAAGTCAACACCCTCAGGAGCTTTGAGAACAACGAACTGGTCAGCAAAGTTGATACCACCTGTAATAAGACCGATGAACGGCATCACGAGGTCATTGATAAGAGAATTAACGATTGCCTGAAAAGCTCCGCCAATAATAACAGCAACAGCTAAATCAACAACGTTACCACGCATAATAAAAGTTTTAAATTCAGAGAAAAACTTTTTCATTCTGATTATCCCCCTATATTAAATTTAAATTAAAGAGTTGCTTTGTGATGAACCTTCTTGCCCTTTTTGATGACAACATAGCCTTTTTCAAACTGTGCTTTTGGGATAACAGCAAACATATCTGTTACCTTTTCATCATCTACTGAAACACCGCCCTGCTGAATGAGACGCTTACCCTCACCCTTTGAGCCGATGAGTGCACACTTTGTGAGCAAGTCAAGAACAGCAATACCATCATCTGTTACATCTTCTGCTGTTAAAGCAGTTGTTGGCATATTGTCTGTATCAACGCCCTTTGAGAAAAGTGCACGAGCGCCCTCGAGAGCTTTAGTTGCCTCTTCCTCACCGTGGATAAGCTTTGTAAGTTCGTACGCTAAGATTTCCTTAGCCTTGTTGATTTCGCTACCCTCGAGTTTCTCAAGCTCTTCAATCTCTTCAAGTGGTAAGAATGTGAGCATCTTGAGACACTTAACAACGTCAGCGTCATCAACGTTTCTCCAGTACTGGAAGAAATCAAATGGTGATGTTTTTTCAGCAGAAAGCCATACAGCACCTGACTGAGTCTTACCCATCTTCTTACCCTCAGAATTGAGGAGCAGGTTGATAGTCATAGCATAAGCGTCTTTGCCTAACTTTCTTCTGATGAGGTCAGTACCGCCGAGCATATTTGACCACTGGTCATCGCCACCGAACTGCATATTACAACCATATTTCTGGTAAAGTGCGTAGAAGTCGTATGACTGCATAATCATATAGTTGAACTCAAGGAAAGAAAGACCTTTTTCCATACGCTGTTTGTAACATTCAGCTGTGAGCATTCTGTTTACTGAGAAACAAGCACCAACTTCTCTGAGTACATCAACATAGTTGAGATCTAAAAGCCAGTCAGCGTTGTTAACAAGCATAGCCTTGTCTTCTGAAAAATCAATGAAACGGCTCATCTGCTTTTTGAAGCATTCAACATTGTGAGCGATGGTCTCAGTTGTCATCATCTGACGCATATCTGTACGTCCACTTGGGTCACCGATCATAGCGGTACCACCACCGATGAGCGCGATAGGCTTGTTACCAGCCATCTGCAAACGCTTCATAAGGCAAAGTGCCATAAAGTGACCAACGTGTAAGCTGTCAGCAGTTGGGTCAAAACCGATATAGAATACAGCTTTACCGCTGTTGACAAGCTCTCTGATTTCTTTTTCATCTGTAACCTGAGCGATAAGTCCTCTGGCTACAAGTTCTTCATAAACTCCCATTTTAAAAATTCCTCTCTGTTTTTATAACTTACAGTATATATTTAAACTCGTGTTTGGTCAAGTTTTTACTTTTGTTTTGAACGCATTTTCTGCTTTTTCTTGTAATTAGGCTTGACTTTCTTTGAGTTTTTAGGCTTTGTTTTCTTCTGCTCGTACTTTTCAGGTATTTTAGCATTGATAAGACAATTCTTGCCTGTTCCAATCAAATCCCTGCGACCTGCTTTGAGGAGTGCTTCAACTACCAAGTCACGGTTATTAGGTTTAAAATACTGAAGCAAAGCACGTTGCAAAGCTTTTTCGTGTGGTGATTTTGCCACATACACTTCTTTCAAAGTGTATGGATCGAGTCCTGTGTAATACATACAGGTCGAAATCGTACCAGGTGTCGGATAAAAATCCTGAACCTGATCAGGGTGGATTTTCTCACGCTTTAAGTACAACGACAACTCGACAGCTTCTTTGAGTGTTGAACCAGGATGCGAACTCATAAGGTACGGAACCAGATACTGTTCCTTTTTAGCCTGAGCTGTCTTTTTATAAAACTCATCCTGAAAACGCTTGTATGTTTCGATATGAGGTTTTCCCATCTTATCGAGCACGATATCGGAACAATGCTCAGGGGCAACCTTGAGCTGACCGCTGATATGATGTTGTACAAGCTCTCTGAAAAACTCATCGGATTCGTCTTCCATAAGATAATCAAAACGAATACCACTTCGGATGAATACCTTTTTCACTCCGTCGAGCTTTCGAAGTTTACGCAAAATATCTATATATTCTTCGTGCGACACCTGAAGATTTTTGCACGGGGTCGGTGCTAAGCATTTTTTACCTTTGCACAGTCCTGCCTTCTTCTGCAATTCACACGATGGCAAACGGAAGTTAGCGGTCGGACCGCCAACATCGTGAATATAACCCTTGAAGTTAGGAGATGCGATGAGCTTTTTCGCTTCTTCCAATATACTCTCTTCACTTCTTACTGTAACAGCTCTGCCCTGATGAAAAGCAATAGCGCAGAAGTTACATCCACCAAAGCAACCGCGGTTGTGTGTTATTGAAAACTCAACCTCAAGTATTCCGGGAACACCACCCTCTTCTTCATAAATCGGGTGGTATGTACGCTCATAAGGTAGCGAGTAAACAAAGTCAAGTTCAGCTGTTGTCAGCGGAGGCATCGGCGGGGTCTGGACTAAAATCATATTTCCATCACGCTGTATCATAGTCTTGCCTCTGACAGCATCGTACTCATCGAGCTCCTTGCGGGTTGCAACAGCATAGTCAACCTTGTTGGTGCTCACACGCTCGAAGGTCGGAAGCTCTGTGACACTCATCGGAGTATAGTCGCTGGTTTTCACAGCGTAACAAATACCCCTGATATCATAAAGGCCTTCAACAGTATATCCGTCGTTGAGTCTGTCAGCGATTTCAATAGTCTGGTTCTCACCCATACCATAGATGATAATATCAGCCTTTGAATCAAACAGTATCGAATGACGGACCTTATCATCCCAATAATCATAGTGAGCAAATCGTCTGAGACTTGCTTCAAGTCCACCAAGGATAATGACAGTCTCAGGAAAAAGTCTGCGTACAATATTTGAATACACAATAGCGGCTCTATCAGGACGTTTGCCCATAATACCGCCTGCGGTATAGGCGTCGGTTTTACGTCGCTTCTTAGCAACAGAATAATGCGCAACCATACTATCGATGTTGCCTGATGTTATCATAAAACCAAGTCTAGGAGTACCAAACTGGAGAAAGTCGTCATCACAACTAACATCAGGTTGAGACAAAATAGCAACCTTGTATCCTTTGCTCTCAAGCACCCTTGATATGATTGACACACCAAAGGACGGGTGGTCAACATAGCTGTCACCTGTGATAAACACAAAGTCAACTTGTTCCCATCCTCTAGCTTTAACATCTTCAATTGAAATCGGTAAAAAAGCCATAGTGCGCCTCGTTAATTTCTTTATTCGAATTAATATTTTTTATTTCTTATTTAGAATTCTTCTTCGGAATTATCAACATCAGACTGAGCGACGTCAAGAACATGATTGCGCTCAAGCCACTCGTTATATGTCATAAGAACATCTCGGGCTTTGCTACCCTGATGAGGACCAACAATGCCCATCTGTTCCATATCATCAATCATTCTGCCTGCACGCGCATAGCCGACCTTGAGTCTGCGTTGTAAAAGTGATGTTGAAGCCTGTCCCGCTTCGATAACCACCTTGATAGCTTCTTCCATAAGTGAATCAACATCAGGAGCATCGGCAGTACTAGCAGATTCTTTTGCATTTTTGCCGAGTTCCTCGGCTGCGATTTTACGGATACGCTCTTCGACTTCAGCATTATACTGTGCATCGTGAGACTTCTTGATATACTCTGTGACACGTTCGATTTCTTCATCCTTAGAGAAACATCCCTGCACACGGACAGGCTGTGACGCTCCAACAGGAGAATAAAGCATATCGCCTCGACCGATAAGTTTCTCGGCACCACTCGCATCAATGATAGTACGCGAATCGATGTTCGATGAAACTTTCAGCGCTATACGAGACGGAACGTTAGCTTTGATGAGACCTGTGATAACATTAACCGTTGGTCTCTGAGTAGCAATAATAAGGTGCATACCAGCCGCACGAGCCATCTGGGCAAGGCGACAGATAGAATCCTCAACTTCACTTGGTGCCGCCATCATAAGGTCAGCAAGCTCGTCGATAGCAATAACAATCTGAGCAAGCTTTTCTTTTGCGACAGGAAGGCCTCCAACTTCGAGACAAACCTCCTCTTCACTACCCTCAACTTTGTTCTGCGCTATATAATCAAGATTCTTCTGAATAAGCTTGTTGTAAGAGCTGATGTCCTTGCAATCAAACTCAGAGAAAAGCTTATAACGATTGAGCATTTCAGAAACCGCCCAGTTAAGTGCACCCGCCGCTTTTTTAGCATCAGAAACGACAGGAACAAGCAAGTGTGGAATGCCCTTGTATTTCGAAAATTCAACCATCTTAGGGTCGATAAGCAGGATTTTCACTTCATCAGGTGTAGCCTTGAAAAGAATACTCATCAAAAGTGAGTTAACACAAACTGACTTACCTGAACCTGTTGTACCAGCGATAAGCAAGTGTGGCATTTTCGCAAGATCTGTGAGCACAACTTCACCGCTGATATCCCTTCCGAGTACACAAGAAAGCTTGCTCTCGCTCTTTTTGAATTCAGCTGAGTCGATAAGCTCCCTGAGTGATACCATACTGGTAACCTTGTTAGGAACCTCGATACCGATAGCCGCTTTGCCAGGGATAGGAGCTTCAATTCGAACGCCCTTTGCGGCAAGATTCAATGCTATATCATCAGAAAGGTTAGTAATCTTACTGATTTTAACACCTGCGGCTGGCTGTAACTCATAACGGGTTACAGACGGACCACGACAAATATTAGTGATATTAGCATTAACGCCAAAACTCTTGAGAGTCTCGATAAGCTTGGTTGCGTTGTTCTGGAGCTCGAGCATAGCTGAAGCGTTCTCAGTATCAACAGCAGGGTCGAGGAGCTTGACAGGTGGGAAACAATACACTTTCTTCTGTGACTTTTCCTTTGTTTTTGAAATCTGATTTTCGATATCCGATGTTTCTTTTGACAAATCAACAGGAACAGTTTGCGGGTCAGCCTGCTTTGCGCCATCAGAGATAACCGATGCACTCTTTTTCTTTGATATCTTCTCTGCGATGTCTGATACACTTTCAGGCTCACTCTTAGCTACAACACCTGAATTTGCGTTGTTTATGATGTCTATAATCTGCTGGTCAGCCTGTATTTCAGGAGACACAGTAACGCTCTTAGTCTTCTTTGATTTATTATCATCAAGAGGGATATCGATTCGAGATGACCTTGCAGGTGTATGATAATCAACGATTTCAGGTGTTACAACTTCATCCTGCTCATATTCGAGCTCAACACGCTGTGCTACACGCTGTCTGCGTTCTTCGCGATGTCTTGCATAACGGTCATACTGCTTGTGGGCGGCATTTGCAACATCGACAAGGGTAACACCAGTTATGAGCATAATCATAACGATAAGTGCAACCAACACGATTATGATTGCAGGAGCATTTGTGAACCATGCTCTGAACGGATAACCGAGCAACGCACCGAGTAAACCGCACAGGCTCCTGCTTTCAACAGAACCTGTATATGCACTGCCTAAAGCTTTGAGATATGTATTACCCTCGTTGTAATCAATATTTCCGCACAAATAAATCAAAGTACACGAAAACAGAACTATGAGTACTGACAATGTCACCTTGAAACCCTTGTGTGACATCTGTTTTTCTTTTGCTGTCATAATTCCCATATAAAGGAAAATGAATGGCACAAGCGCAAAACAGAAACCAAACATACCAAACATAAAGTTACGCATATTCAGCCACAGATTGTCACCTCTGATAAACAGTAATGCAAACAGAATAACAGATACAGCACATAACAAAATCGCTTTCACCTGTGGATTGAGACCTGAAGCTTTCACAGGTTCAGGCTGTTTTTTACTTCTTGTATTTGTACTTTTAGATTGAGTTTTTTTGACCGGCTTTTTTGTGTTTTTTGTAGAAGCCAAGTTATTCACTCCTCATTTTTATGAATCCTGCAATTTAATTCGGAATTAGAATTAAACAAAAATATTGTGGCCAACCACCATTTCAATGATGCTGACAACGATAACTGCGATACCAACAACAGCTGTGTACAGAATGAAAATAATCATCTTGTTGGTTTTGAGCAACCACTTGAAAAGAACGATTGAAAGATAGCCGACAATCGCAGCGGCTATCATACCAGCGATGATAACTGAAACAGGAATACCGATGCCACCTGGCACACTCAAAGCGTCAGAAAGCTCAAGTACAGCAGCAGCTAATATAGACGGAATAGCCATAATGAAAGTGAAGTCAAGCGCTGTCTGACGATTCACTCCACGCATCTGACCTGCAGCCAGAGTTGAACCGCTTCGTGAAAGTCCAGGGAAAACTGCAGCGCAGCACTGGGTAAGACCAACCACGATAGCATCAACAACTGTGAGTGAGCTTTTGCCTGCACCTTTTTCGGATAATTTGCCTGTCTTTTCCTCTAGTTTTTTGAGATTGTTATTGAGGGCGTTGCCGACTGCGAGCAATACTGAGGTCACTAAAAGTGAGATACCGACGATGATGAAGTATTTTTCATCGCCTGATATCACATCAGCAAAATCCTTGACCTTCATATCTGTGCCAGGTATAGGCGCAAAAAGAAGGAACAACGGCAAAAGTGCAATAACAAGCATAAAAATCATATTGCGGTCGTTATTCATATTTTTGAAGGAAAACTTACCTGTGAAGATATCTTTTACAATATCAAAAAACTCTTTGATAAGATTCCATATGAGTTTGTAGTAAAAGGCAACAACTGCGACAAGTGTACCGATATGTAACATAACATTGAAGAAAAGGTTGTTTTCGGTCACACCCATCAGGTGTTGAGTGATAGCAAGGTGGCCCGAACTTGATACAGGCAAAAACTCGGTCAATCCCTGAACTATACCCTGAATAATAGCATCAAAAATAGTCATAATATCCTCCATATTTTATGTAACGCCTAAAGGCGCTTTATTCTGATTTAGAATTTTCTTTCTCTTTACAATCGGAAATCATATCGTAAAGACAGTTAATAGCATCCCTTAGAGTTCCGACTTCATCAACCAGCCCCTCATCAACAGCTTCCTGTCCCTCAAGGATAGTTCCGATATCGGTGACAAGCTCGCCCGTGTTGAGCACTAGCTCTGTGTATCGTTCTTTCGAGATGTTTGAGTTATCGCTGACAAAGGTGGTTATCCTGTCCTGCATACGGCGAAAATACTCGAAAGTCTGAGGAGCTCCAACAGTAAGCCCTGTAGTTCTGACAGGATGAACTGTCATCGATGCACTTTTCGCTATATAACACTTATCTGATGCCACAGCAAGTGGTATCCCGATAGAGTGTCCCCCGCCAAGTACAATAGAAACCGACGGCTTTTTCATCCCCGAAATAAGTTCAGCAATAGCGAGCCCTGCTTCGACATCACCACCTGCAGTATTAAGCAATATGAGAAGTCCGTCGATTCGGTCATCCTCGTCAATAGCAACAAGCTGAGGAAGGACGTGTTCATACTTGGTGGTCTTGTTCGATGACGGCAGGATATAGTGCCCCTCAATCTGTCCGATGATAGTCAGGCAGTAAATAATCGAGTCTCCCCTACACGTAATCACCGAGCCTAGATTTCCGATTCGCTCGTGATAATTATCACCGTTGAATTGGTCAGTAAAGTCCGGTTGAACAGGATTGTCATCACAATCATAGTCGTTTTTCACATTATTGAAATCAGCATTGTTCATTGAATAATGCACCTCCATCGGTAGCATATCCAAAAAACACAAAATAATGTATACAGCTTGTTTTATTATAACATCATTTAGGATTAGCTTCAAGAAAAATAAGCAATTTTCTCAATTTATTCCATATTATAATTTTATTTCTTTCAACTTGTAGTATGCTATAGAATACAAATTATATTATGGAGGATTGTAAATTGAATCCTAATTTCGTTTATGGAATTATAATAGCCGTGTGTATTGTGCTCTCTGCATTCTTTTCGTGCGTAGAAACAGCATTTTCATGTGCTAATAAAATCAGACTCAAAGCATCAGCAGATAACGGCATCAAAAGAGCCGAACGAGCGCTGTGGGTGTGCGACAACTATGACAAGGTGCTCACCGCTATCCTCATAGGCAACAACGTTGTAAACCTCGGATGCTCTTCTATCGCTACCGTTCTTTGTATGAATCTTTTTCAGAATTACGGAGCCGCTATCGCAACCGGTGCGACAACCCTGCTCGTACTCACATTCGGTGAAGTTATCCCGAAGTGTTTCGGCAAAGAAGCAAGCGACACTATTGTACTTTATACCGCTGGTTTTCTCATAACATTAAATCATATTTTAACACCGTTTGTTTATTTCTTTATCGGAATTAAATCCGCTGTTATGAAACTGGCAAATATCAAAAAAGACCAGCCTTCTGTTACTGAAGATGAGCTCAAGTACATCATCGAATCTATCGAAGAAGAAGGAATCCTCGAGGAACAAGAGAGCGAAATGGTACAGTCAGCGCTTGAATTTGACGAAAAAACAGCTCTTGAAATTCTCACCCCACGAGTGGATGTTGTACTCATTGACGCTCAGGACGATATAAAAAACATTCATGATATTATCATCAGGGAACGTTACTCCAGAATCCCTGTCTATGAAGAAAACATCGACAACATCATCGGTATCCTTCAGACAAGAGACTATCTTGAAGTGTTAAGCAAAGGCGAAACCCCTGATATCAAGGAACTCGTCACCCCTGCACAGTTTATCTACAAATCAAGAAAGCTCTCAGACATCCTCGCTGACTTCAAAGAAAAGAGACTTCACATTGCCATTGTCACAGACGAATACGGCGGAATGCTGGGTATCGTCACTATGGAAGACCTTCTTGAAGAAATCGTCGGCGAAATATGGGACGAGGATGAAGAAGAAGAACGCACATACACTAAACTCAAAGACGGCCGATATATCGTCAGCGGTGATATGGATTTATCTGATTTATTCGATATTTTCGAAATCAAAGACGATGATGAAATCGACAGCATTTCTGTCGGCGGATTTATTCTTGAACAGTTTGGCTCAATCCCAAGAATCAACGAAAGCGTCTCTTATAACAACATCAGAATGACTGTTAAGCGTGTTAAAAACAATCGTATTCTCTCTGCTTTTGTTTCGAAGATAGACGAAGATTAAGCGATGTGATTTTTGAACAGATAAAGCTTATCGGGATTGTCAGTAACCCCCACAAAAAACTATATAGCAAGCTTATCTGTCCGAAAAAATTAAAACGAAGATGTGAGTAATCCCACACGTTAAGCTTCAACGCTAAATTCACTATCAATCCGCATATCAGCTCAAACGTGGTAATAAGAGCGCTACCTATAACGCATTTTTGGAAAAGTTTCAGATTTCTGAATTTTCTGAATATATGGAACAAAGATAGAAAGCATATTCCTCCTGTTATCACCATCGAAATGTGGGTTCTCCTGCGCCACAAAATCTCTAGTAAACCGTAAGTTAACCCACCCGACAAAAACAAAAGAATATTTTCACACAGTTTCAACCAAAAACTTCTTTTCATAAAAATCACCCCGATTAGTTTTCACCAATCGGGGTGTTATTATTTGCATTGATTATTAATAGTTTTCAGCTTTGATTCTGAAATATGCTCTTGGGTGAGCGCAAACAGCACAAACCTCAGGTGCCTCAACGCCAACAACAATGTGACCGCAGTTGCCACACTCCCAGATAACAACAGAACCTTTCTTGAATACTTCACCGTTCTTAACATTAGCTAAAAGCTTTCTGTAGCGCTCTTCGTGCTCCTTCTCGATTTTAGCAACGCCCTCGAACTGTAAAGCGATGTCCTCAAAGCCCTCTTCTCTTGCTTCTTTAGCAAAAGTAGCGTACATATCAGTCCACTCGTAGTTCTCACCTGCAGCAGCAGCTTCCAGGTTCTCCTGTGTTGTACCGATACCCTCTAACAGCTTGAACCAAAGCTTAGCGTGTTCCTTCTCGTTTTCAGCTGTAGCAAGGAAAAGCTCAGCAATCTGGTTGTAACCTTCTTTTCTAGCTTTTGAAGCAAAGTAAGTGTACTTATTTCTAGCTTCTGACTCACCAGCAAAAGCAGCCTTCAGGTTAGCTTCGGTTTTAGTTCCTTTAAGATTCATAATTTACCTCCGTATTATTTATAAATTTATTTAATATTAAATTAAATTCATCGTAAGTATAAAGACAGTTAAGAGCGCTTATCATAGCGTTCGTGCTGAGATACTCAGGTAGCGACAAAAATCGAAGAAGCTCTTGTCGCTTAACAGCCGAATTATCCATGCCACAAAGTCCGAATTCAAATAAATCCATCTTTGTGATTTCCCTACTGCCTTGTTCACATCTCACGCCGTTGATAGTAGCACCGCTACTTCTAATAGCTTTAACCAGATTTTCTCTATCTATACCCTCAACGCCGATTTTTCCTTCTTTTGAAGATTCAGCCTTACGTTTCTCTTTCCCAAAAACAGTTGGGATATAGGCGTGCTTAACTGAAGATTTATCTGCAATTGATTTGAGAAAATTCCGAAGCACAAAGCCGGCGGAATCAACATCAGTCATAACCAGTATTCCTCGGGTTTTCGCAATATTTCTGATAAGAGACTGAGCCTCCTTATCCTTGAAAACACGAAACCCGTTTAATGTTATTATAGGCGATGAAACAACAGTTTGCAACTGTATTTTGTCATATTTACCCTCGACAACAATAACTTCTTTGAGGCTGAGCTTTTCACTATTTTCCATAATAATCGCCTCGTGCTATAAGAACAAGTTTTGAGATAAGCTTTTCTATCTCAATTCTCGGATTGACGCTTACGCTGACCAATCGCTCATTAAGCTCTAAAATAGCATCAATACTATCTCTGAGCGCAACAGTTGAAATACGCTTTGACTGGCGAGCCATTTTATCGAGCACCCACGCTCTGCCTTTATAAGAAAGTTCATCTGCCATAATCTTAGTAGGCAAACCGCTTTCAAAAGCTATCCTCGCTCTGTACATATCAACATAGGCGTTAGCCAACGTTATGAGGATAGTAACAGCTTCTTCGCGCTGATAAAAAAGAACATCGACGATATGCATCGCTTTGTTAAAATCCTGAGCAATAACACAGTCAAACAAATCGAAAATACGCGCCTGAAGATTCTTTGCAACAAGCATATCTATCATTTCAACGGTAATTTCCTCACCATCTGAAAAAGCTGAAAGCTTCGACACTTCGTTATGAAGAACTCGCAAATCGTTGCCGCAGTATGAAATCAATCTTGCCGCAACTACAGGACTTATCTTGCTGCCACATTCATTTGCCCACTTGCACACAGTTTTCTCGAGAGATACTTCCGTGCGTTTGTTAAGCTCAGCAACAGTGCCGTTTTTCTCGATATAGTCTCTGATTTTTTTATACTTTTTAAGCGGCTTTTGAGAAGGCATCAAAGTCGGCATAGTAAAAATCAGAACAGTAGTATCAGGAATATTCTTGCAAATGTCAAAAAGTGCATCCACATCGCTTTGAGCAAGGGAGTCAATATCAAGGTCGCTGACTTTGACGCAGTTCTTGTCACTCATAAACGGAACCACATCACAGGATACAGACAACGCAGATATATCAACATCACCGGAAAAAGTGTGGTAATTAAACTCAGGGGGATTATCTCCCATAAGCTTTTTTATCAGAGCTTCGGTGTGCAGTGACACAAGCATTTTTTCATCGCCATCGATAAAATACAGATTAGAAAACTGCTTTGATGACATATGTTTTTTGAAATCGCTTTCTTTCATCATCGGCATTACCACACCCCCATTATCATTTCGATATCGCCTTCACAGGTCAAAATCACTCTTTTGGCAATACAACCCATCTGTTTCATTATGTTATATGCAAATTCTTCCTTCGCACTTATTATAAGAGTTTCGCAGGAAAGAAGTTCGAAATTGTCACAACATTCACTTAGCACTATCGTATCAGCTGTTCTATAGCGTTGAGGAACATCTTCAATATCAACACCTCTGTCAAAAATCGCAACAGTGCCGTCAACTGTTTCAAGATACACGGTATACTTCCTACCTGTTTTCACATAAGAAGCCACCGTGCTGTCGTCAACTTTCACTTTAGTCACATCGACAGGAGTTATGACATTTTCGGATAAGTCTGAAGTATCAACTTCACTTTTAGTATCATACACCAAAACATCATCAATTGCAAATGCTTCTAACAAAACAGCAACATTGTTGTGTGCTTTGAAATTATCATTCGGGCAGGAATAAAAGTCTATATCACTCACTGTATTATCAAGTTTATCTATAATTTCATACGCATTACTCTCACTGCAATCAAAAGTCAGCATCATACCGGTGTTGCCGCTTGAATACATCACAGCACAACCATTTCCAACATCATAGACATAAAGCTGTGACACACCTGTTGAAACCATCACAGCACTCAGATATCCATACAAGAAAACTGTCGCTATGCATACAGAAATAATCTTACCCTTGTTTTCACTTCTGAGTACATAATACATCAAACATAACACAAGTGCGAAAATAATAAATATGTACACAAAGTTATAGGTGTTGTGTATATATGAAAACTCAAAACTCGCAACGAACTCAACCACAATGACGACTAAATCAGTAATAACATTAGCAAGATAACCGAGTATTGGCAACACAAACTTCACAAGATAAATACAACAAAAGCCAAACAGCGATACTACGGTCATCATTAAAGGTGCACAATAGTATACTATACAAATCAAAAACGAGATCACAAGCAATATGTTAATCGGAATCGACAACAAAAATGTTGTTATTATCGCCATAGTTGAAAACGAGTTAAAAAAGAGAATACTTATCGGCAAAGTTGCTACATAGGCACAAACACCGATACAAAACATATCAACAAAGGTTCTTTTAATTTTTGTCGGTATTTTACGGATATGCTTTAGTAAAAATTCTACAATCTTTGAATCCGACTTAGATTTTTCAGGCTCTTTAGTTCGATTTTTCTTTCTTCTGTAGAATTTTGCACTCATTTTTGGTGCGAAACATATAATCGCGAAAGTTGACACAAAAGATAGAATCAACCCTACATCTCCAACGCAAAACGGGTTTCCAATCGTCACAATAAGTGCGGCAAAACCTAGCGAATTCGGGCTATATGATTGTCGTGAAATCGTCATACCAAACGCATAAACCAAAAGCATAACTGCACTTCTTACAACAGAAGGGGTATAGCCAGTTATCGCCATATATAAAAGAATAAAACCTACAGCCAACGGAATAAATAAAAATCTCAGGCTAAACATCTTTCGGGAAAAATAAAAGAATATACAAGCGAGAACAGAAAAATGCATACCCGATACTACTACAAGGTGTGACACTCCCGCTTTGGTGAAGTCCTGTCTCAGCTCACTTTTCATCGCAAACTTATCACCCAGAAGCAATGCACTGCAAAGAGAAAAAGCGTCTTCATGAAGAGTTTCTTTCAGCACTTTTCTCATATCCTGACGTATCTTTATCGCACGAGCATAGAAGCTCTTGTCATCGCAACTTATAAATTTGTAGTCAGGTGTGCCACCTCCTAAGTATCCAACAAAGAAACACTTCTTCGAAATATTAGCATTACTTTGTGTAGCATAAAGCTTTACATCAAGTTCAACAGTATCAAACGGGTCTATATAGAAAAAGTCACTATAAGCAATAAAGTTAAAATCACATTCTTCTCCGTTAAACTCACGACAATTAAAACGATAACTGTATGTGTCATACAATTTTGACGGTTCTTCTTTCAACGTTACTACGGCTGTACCGCTTTTGCCATCATACTGTTCAACGAGTTTCTCAAAAACAAATGTGCTGTAACTCAGATTAACCACACATGCAACAATTGCAACAATAGACATCACAGGCAGATATATGGTTTTTCTGAATTTTGATACACTTAAAAACAGAACAAAAAGCAACAATGATAAAATCGCTATAACAAGTGCTGCTGTTTTTCCAAAATAAAAAACGACTGCCAATACTGATAAGTATGTAAGACCTATCTGTGCTAGCAATCGTTTCATAATTTTCAATCCTTAATAATCATTTAAAAAACAACGGTAGTTTCTCCAAAAAGATAATATCATCCCTATTAGCAGCATCGCCCTCAGCGAGCACAGCTGCTTTACCTACTAAAACGCCCTGTGTTTCTTTGACAAGATTCTCAAGAGCAGTAAGACTCTCTCCTGTTGAAATAACATCATCAACAATCAATACTCGCTTACCCTTGAGCTTTTCCACATCTTCCTGACCAAGATAAAGTTTCTGGTCATACTGAGTGGTGATAGTGTTGACATTTACGGATATAGGGTCACTCATATAAACTTTAGTACCTTTTCTGGCAACAACATAGCGGCCACATCCGATTCGAGCCATTTCATAACAAAGCGGAATACTCTTAGCTTCAGCTGTGAGAAGAATATCATGTTGAGGGCAGATATCGAGCAACGCCTTGGCACTTTTCTCAGTTATTTCAACATCGTCGAATAAAATAAATGCGGCAATATCAAGCTTGTCGCTAACAGGATATTTGATGAGCTCACGCTCAACACCCGCTATAGTAATCTTAAAAGTATCAGCCATAACACACCTCTTATGCGATTTTCTCGCCAAGCTTTTTGCCACCAAGAAGATGGAAATGCAGGTGCATAACTGTCTGACCACCGTTTTCTTTGCAGTTGTTGATGATACGGTAACCATCAAGTTCCAATTCTTTCGCAATAACCGGAATCATCTTGAAGATATGAGCAACTACATCACAGTTACTCTCATCAATATCATCAGCACAAGCGATATGCTGTTTTGGAACTATAACAACATGAACAGGAGTCTGAGGGTTGATATCGTGGAATGCTAAAATCTTATCATCCTCGTATACTTTATTTGATGGAATTTCACCATTTACGATTTTACAAAAAATACAGTCCATTTTTAACCTCCTGAGTTTTATCTGTATCTGCGTCGAGCCTGACGTTTTTTGCGATTTCTGGCTGTCGAAATTTTCACAGCTAAAACCAGAACAACCAAAGCAACAACAACAGCTATAATAAAAATATTATTCTTTATAAAATGAATAGTCTTGTGTGCTAAAACGCAAAGCCTGTCGACTTCAATGTCCTCGTTTGAAACTAGCTTTGCTGTGCCAACCAGTTCATCTTCATAGTAAACTGAAATAGTACCAAAATCCTGACCAAGTTTCACAGGTGCAAGGGTACTTGACGGAACATCGAGCTTCGTTTTCACAAGAGACTTGTCATAGTTATTAGGAAGCAAAGCGGTAACAGCGCCGTCAGTTACAATATCTACTGATTTCTCGCCCCACACATAGCCAACGGCAAGTGAAGTCGCCACAGCTCCATCCTCGAGCAAATCAACAAGAGAAAGATTCTCAAACGCCCATTCATAAAGCTCCTTACTATCGAGCATAGCGTAGTTAATATCTTCCGCATAAGAATATGGCGCTCCAAGTGTCAGGCAAAGATACTCATAATCGTCCTTCTTCGCTGTAGTAACAAGACACTTGCCGGCTTCATCAGTGTAGCCGGTTTTACCACTGTTGACATAAGGATAATAATACTGAGTTTTTTGAGGATTAATCATATAGTTGGTAGTATCGAGTGTTTCAGACATAGAGCTTACTTTATACTGATACGAACCTGTGATTTCCATAAAATAGGGTTTTTCGATAGCATACTTCGTGATAATCGCCATATCGTGTGCTGTTGAATAGTGCATCGGGTCATAAAGACCGTGAGGGTTGACAAAGTGAGTTCCCTCACATCCAAGCTGTCCAGCTTTGCGGTTCATCATATCAACGAAGTTGTCAACAACACCGTCACCGATGTAGTCAGCGAGCACCCAAGCCGCATCGTTACCTGACGGAATCATCATACCATACAAAAGCTCAAGAACAGAAAATTCTTCGCCAAGGTATCCCTGAAGACCCATAACAGAACTCTCAGGGTCAAGTCCAACAAAAGCGTCTTCCTTGATAGTGATTTTGGTATTCTCAAGGTCTGGAATATTTTCACAAACCACTATGTAAGTCATAATCTTTGTAAGGGATGCAGGAGGTAGCTGTTCATTTACATTTTTCTCGTAAACCACAGTTTTGGTATTAAGGTTTTCGAGATACACAGCAGACGATATAGTATCAACATTACATCCATAATCAGCCGCACCGACAGCTGTCACAGAAACAGACAGAATAACAATTAAAATAAATAAGAATGATAAAATCTTTTTCATACGCAAAACCCCTTTTGTCTATATTACAATATACTCTAAGATTATTCAAGTTTTTTAGAAAATAAAAAGAAAAAGCCCCAAGCCCTAGCTCGAGGATTTTTCTTATATGGAAATTAAATTACTTAGCAAGAATTTCTTTAACGATACCTTCAACAGCAAAGATAGCATCATCAGTAGCAGAAACGTTCTTACCACCAGCCATAGCCATATCAGGTTTACCGCCGCCATTACCGCCTGCAATCATAGCTACCTTCTTAACGATATCGCCAGCTTTGAGGCCTTTTGCGATAGCTTTCTTAGAACAAGCACAAACAAATGTGAGCTTTTCACCGTTAACAGCAGCCAATACGATAACGGCATCATCAACCTTATCTGTTACCTTATCACACATAGTCTTGAGCATATCAGGTGTAGTACCAACAAACATACTTGTGATAACCTTGGTATCCTCGACCATAGGAGCAGAATCAATAAGTGCGTTAATCTGAGCACCAGCTACCTGGGACTTGAGTGACTCGATCTCCTTTGTCTTCTCTTTGAGTTCCTGAGCAATACGTTCAGCACCAGCAACGATTTCCTTAGGGTTGTTGATATGGAGAATCTGAGAGGTAAGGACAACAGCATTGACAGCGTTGTTGAGATAATCAAGAACGCCCTTACCAGTAACAGCCTCAATTCTTCTGACACCTGAAGCAACCGAACCCTCCTGCTTGATTTTGAACAAACCGAGAGCTGATGTGTTGTTAACATGGGTACCACCGCAGAATTCCATTGAGAATTCGCCCGCTTTGACAACTCGTACAACATCTCCGTACTTCTCGCCGAAGAGAGCCATAGCACCGAGCTTCTTAGCTTCTTCGATAGGCATTTCTTTTGACTCAACAGCGATGGCTGAAAGTATCATCTCGTTTACTCTCTCTTCAACCTCAATCATTTCCTTAGCTGTCAGAGCTGAGAAGTGAGTGAAGTCAAAACGAACGATTTCGTCAGAAACAAGCTGACCAGCCTGCTGAACGTGAGTGCCGAGCTTCTCTCTGAGTGCTGCCTGCAAGAGGTGAGCTGCAGTATGGTTACGCTTGATATCTTCACGACGAGCTGAGTCAATAGCACAAGTAACATCGTTTGATACAGAAATCATACCTTCTTCCACTTCACAAACATGGAGGAAGATAGAGTTATTATCCTTAGAAACGTTGTCAACTAAAACGCTTGCAGACTGAGTCTTGATAACACCTGTGTCAGCAACCTGACCACCGCTTTCTGCATAGAAAGGTGTTTTATCGAGCACAACAACAACGCTGTCGCCTGCGTAAGCTTCAGAAACTCTCTCACCATCTTTGATGATAGCAAGAATCTTAGATTCAGACTCATAGTCAGTATAACCAACAAACTGTGTAGCACTTATATCAGAAAGGTCAGTAGCATCAGAAACCCAAGCATCTGCGCCTGCGTTCTTTCGAGCATTACGGGAACGGTTTTTCTGCTCAACAAGGAGATCCTTGAAGCGCTCGATATCAACCTTGATACCCTTTTCTTCTAAGATTTCACGGGTGAGGTCAATAGGGAAACCGAATGTATCATTGAGTTTGAATGCATCTTCACCGGAAAGCATCTTCACAGAATTATCATCGATGATATTCTGGAGCATCTGCAAACCCTGGTCGATAGTTTTAGCGAAGTTTTCTTCTTCAACCTTGATAAGCTTAGTGATGTATTCCTTTTTGTCAACAAGCTCAGGATAAGCAGAAGCGTTTTCTTTGATAACAGTCTCACAAATCTTGTAGAGGAATGGCTCTTTGTGGCCAAGCAGACGTCCGTGACGAGCGCCACGACGGAGAAGTCTTCTAAGCACATAGCCTCTGCCTTCATTAGATGGCATAACGCCATCAGCAATCATAAATGTAGTTGAACGGATATGGTCGGTGATAACACGAAGTGAGATATCTGTCTTATCAGACTCGCCATACTTCACACCGACAATATCACTGATGTGTTTCATAATATTCTGAACAGTATCTACAAGGAAAAGGTTGTCAACGCCCTGCATCACACAAGCAAGACGCTCAAGGCCCATACCAGTATCAATGTTAGGATGTTCAAGAGGAGTGTAGTTGTTGTTACCGTCGTTATCAAACTGAGTGAACACGAGGTTCCAAACTTCAACAAAGCGGTCACACTCACAGCCTACAGCACAGTCAGGTGAACCACATCCCTTTTCTTCACCACGGTCAAAGTAAATCTCAGAGCAAGGACCGCAAGGACCTGAACCATGCTCCCAGAAGTTATCAGCTTTGCCGAGTCTCACCATATGAGATGGGTCAACACCGATTTCCTTTGTCCAGATATCAAAAGCTTCGTCATCTTCTTCATAAATAGAAACATAGAGCTTTTCCTCTGGCATCTCAAGAACCTTTGTGAAAAACTCCCAAGCCCAAGCTGTAGCTTCGTGCTTGAAGTAATCACCGAATGAGAAGTTACCGAGCATTTCGAAATATGTACCGTGTCGTGCTGTGATACCAACACGCTCGATATCTGGGGTACGGATACACTTCTGACAAGTAGTCACACGCTTTCTTGGAGGTGTGATTTCGCCTGTGAAGTACTTCTTCATAGGTGCCATACCTGAGTTAATCAAAAGTAATGAATTATCATCTTTTGGAATAAGTGGGAAACTTGAGAGACGTAAATGTCCCTTAGATTCCATAAAGCTTAAGAATTTTTCTCTAAGCTCGTTAAGACCTGTCCACTGCATAGTAATATCTCCTTTTCGGGAATTATCCCATCATTTGTTATTTTTAGGGTGCTTAAGCACACGGTCGACCAGTGGTCGTTCCTACAATTTTAAATAAAAAAAGCCTGCCCCAACAATGGGACAGGCTGTGCTGCGGTACCACCCAAATTGACAAAGTTACCTTTGCCCTCTTTGATGTCTTTAACGCAGACATACGCTGTGCTTTCACACAGAGCTCAGGGGTAGCTTGCTGAAATTTCGCCCAAAGCCTCGCACCAGACGGCTTCTCTCTGTAGAGCTTGAAGTCAGCTTGTCCCATCAACGCCAATTTATATATCCTCTAGATTATAAAGGTGTTTTCTTTAGTTGTCAATAGATTAAATCTGAATATAACTAATTTTATAATTTCTTTCTGATTACGGAGCCTGCTGGGATTTCCCTGTCAACTTCCATAAAAAGTTTCTGCATAGCGTGAGGTGCTGATTCGACCTCTTCACCATACTCATTTTTCAGGTTTTTTGCGACAACCTCAAACGAAATTCCTGATGGAGGAAGAACATCGAGTGTATCGCCACAGAAGAATTTGTTGCGCTGAGTGATAGTTGCTACTCCATTATCATAACTTTCGCAAACCGCAACCTGATTATAGTGACGGATATATCCACCATTATCGGTAGTCTGTCCAGGCTCTGTGCCAAAGAAGAAACCTGTTGAATATTCACGATGCGAGATTTTCTCTAGTTCTTCTTTTATCCAAGGCTGCAAAACAAAATCCTCAGGGTCTTTCATATAGTCATTGAGCGCGTGACGATAAGCATTTGTCGTAACCGCTGTATAGTACGCTGACTTTGCTCTTCCCTCGATTTTGAAACTGCTGATACCGGCTTTGACAAGTTCGTCAATGTGGTCAATCATACACAAATCACGGGAATTATAAAGGAAAGTTCCGCCATTATCTTCGATAACAGGGAAATACTGACCCTCTCTGTTTTGTTCATACAAATGATACTTCCAACGACAAGGCTGAGCACAGTCACCCCTATTCGCATCTCTTCCCGTCATAAACGAAGAGATAAGACATCTGCCGGAAAACGACACGCACATAGCTCCGTGAACAAAGCACTCGATTTCGAGCTCTTTCGGAATTTTAGCACGCATTTCAGCGATTTCAGGTAAAGTCATCTCACGAGCAAGAACTACCCTTGAGGCGCCTAAGTTATACCACGCATTTGCGCTTTCATAGTTAATAATTCCGCCCTGAGTTGAAATATGTCGTTCAACATCTGGTGCGTATTTTTTCGCCATTTCAAACACGCCAAGGTCAGCAATAATAAATGCGTCAACGCCACACTCTTTCGCTCCCATAAGGAAGTCTGGCATACCCTTGACGTCTTCATTACGAGGAAGGGTGTTGCATGTTAAATAAAGCTTTTTACCTTTAGCGTGTACTTTATCACAAGCTTGTTTTAGTTCTTCTAAAGAAAAATTCTTAGAAGCGGTACGCATACCATAACTTGTGCCTGCTACATATATTGCATCTGCTCCGAAAGAAAGCGCAGATGTTAAACATTCCATATCTCCAGCCGGAGATAAAATTTCAGGTTTAATCATAAATTATCCTATCAAAGAAAGATTGTACTCATGTTCTGCCATAGTTGTTGCATAGTAAGGGACTGAGCCGTCTTCTACGCTTGAGTGACAGAAGAAGTAGTAGTTTGTATCGTACGGACCAAGAGCTGCGAGAATAGCCTCTAAACTTGGGTTACAGATAGGGCCTGCCGGCAAGCCGTTGAAATTGTTTGTGTTGTAAGAGCTCTTGTAAGTGTCGCGGATTGTTTCAGGAACATCCTTGTACTCACGATAAGGATAGTATACAGTACAGTCACAGTTGAGCTGTGCAACACCCATTTCAACGCCATGATCAAGACGGTTATGCAAAATAGATGAAACATAGTACATATCCTCGGTATTAGCCGCCTCAGCCTGAATGATAGAAGCAATAGTAATAATCTCGTCCATTGAGTAGTCAGACTTCTCGACATACTTATCAAGTGTATACTTCTTAGAACTGCCAAGGTACTTGTCCTTTGTGTTATAAAGTCTGTACTCAAAGTTGTTGAGCATTTTTGAAATAGTAGTCTCAGGATCTTCATTGAGATAGAAGTCATAAGTATCAGGGAAAAGATAACCCTCGAGCTTATAGTATCTCTCGTCAGCATTATCAATGTCAGCAAGGAAAGTATATGACTCATCAAAAACATCGCTGTTACACATATCAAGGAACTCCTGAATATCTTCAGTTACGCCCTCTTCATGAAGCTTGTTCGCAATCTCGAGAACATTCATACCCTCTGTCAGCTGAACTGTTACGATATCGGTACGGTTGACATTGCTCTGGAGATAGTTGATGATAGCCTCGTAGTCCTTGTCGGTCTCGATTTCATACTCACCCTGTCTGAAACCATCAACAGAACTTGTGATGTTCGCATAAAGTATAAAGAAATCAGGACGTTCAATAACACCGTTTTGAGCAAGAACATTCGCTACATCTTCCATTGTAGGATCGTCGGGAATGCTGATGATAACAGTCTTAGGGTCATCCTCGCGATTGATAGCAAGAAGGTCATTTACGCATACAAGAATAACCTGTGAAAGAACGATACCCATAAGAACAACCATACAGAGCCATACCCATTTGAACATTTTCTGGTTGCGTTTAGCCTTATTCTTCTCGATACGCTTGTCCTCTTTGCTCTGCTGTTTGAGAGCTTTTTTCGACTCACGCTCGATACGCTTTTTGGTATCCGAATCGCTGTATGAGTTGATTTCGATAGTTTTCTTTCTGCGTTTTAGGTGAGATGAAGCTGATGAAATGCTGAATCTTGAATCAGAGTCCTTTTTATACTCTCTGACATCGTTATCATCGTTCATAACACTCTTGTCAAAACTACGCTTGAACTCATCGATTTTCTTTCTTCTTGTATTTTCGATTGAACCATCAGAATAATTATTCTTAAAATCGCTCATAATTATCCTCCTTTAATGATGTTTAAAATATTATGTATGTTTGATATATGAATCACAGACTATTGTGTCAACTTTCACATCGGTTTTGTCACTAACTATCTCAGGCAGGATGTTATCCGAATAAACAAAACATATCTTTTTGCCCTCATAGTCTTTTAAGAAACGGTCATAACAGCCTTTTCCATAACCAACACGATTGCCCGATAAGTCGCAACAAAGCGCAGGAATAACACAAACGCTGTTTTCAAAAGAAGTTACTTTCTCACATATCTCACTCGGCTCGAGTATTCCGAATTTGCCACTTTTTAATTCTTTTATGGAATTTATATAATAAAACTCCAGAGAATAATCATCATTTGTTTTCGGAACAGCAACACGTTTTTTATTAGCAAGTGCCGCATAAATAACACCACAAGTATCAATTTCGCTGTCGGTTGAAACATAAGTGAGAATCGTATCGCACGTTCTGTACTCCTGACTTAAAATGAACCTGCTTTGAATTTCGAGCTCCAGCGCACGCTTTCTGTCTTTATCGAGCAGCTGTCGCTTTTGCAACAACTGAGCACGAAGCTGTGTTTTAGTCATCAAACTGCATCGCCTTTCTGATTTCGTTTGCGCTCTTCTCACCCTTGAGCTTTGTAACAATCGCAAAAGCAAAGTCAGCGGACACACCAGGACCTTTTCCTGTGATAACATTACCATCAACGACAACCTTTTCGCCTGCTGTTTTAGCTCCTTTGAGTTCACTCTCAAATCCAGGATAACAGGTAGCGTTCTTGCCATCTAAAATACCGAGTCTGCCAAGAACAAGTGGAGCTGCACAAATCGCACAAAGCAGGAGATTGTTCTCAAAGCAGTATTTAGCAACCTCATTCGGGGTGGTATTTGCACCACTCGAAAGTGTTTCTGAACCAGGCATACCACCAGGATAAATCGCACCTTCAATTTTTCTCATATCAAGTTCAGTTGATAACACATCAGCCTTAACAGTGATGTTGTGTGAACCTGAAACATAGAGTGTGTCATTCACAGAAACAGTGCTGACATCAATTCCTGCTCGTCTTAAGATATCAACAGTAGCCAGAGCTTCGATTTCCTCAAAGCCATCAGCTAAAAAACAATATAACATAGTGACCTCCGTTATTTCATTGTCGCTGTGTATTTCATCAGTATTTTGTCAGGATTATAGGATAGCTTTGATTTTCTCAGCCCCTCAATTCCTAAATCTTCTTCTCGATTAAACTGAATGTATTTTTCGTTTGCTTTTGCAAACTCGTTATTTATCATTGCATAAGCTCCGTCAACATCAAGAGCTTTTTCAAAATGAATATCAAGAACCGAATCGTTGATTTCTGAACCTATAGTCATCGCAACAGGTCGGCTCTGAACATAGAGAACTCCACCCTTGAGCGACAAAGCTTCAAAATTATCGAGAGCTTCGCGGATAGCAAAAAGCTCACTTTTTGACGCCTGATTTTTCATATGCCACATATGCGCAACCATATATGCATCTTCAAAATTCGAGCTATCAAGTGTTTTGTACTCAAAGTCCTCGTTATTACGCTTAAACTTTGAGATATGATTTCGCTTTGCGTGGAATTTCTTGCCTGGTAATAGTGCAAGATTCTCACGCGAGTATATATAGTCAGCGCTTTCGCGCTCTTCAACAAACTCAAAAACATCAGGGTAAAGGTGGCTGAGTATCTCAGCATTTGTTTTGTTGAGCATACCGATAAGCGGTTTGATGCCTCGCTCTTTGGCATCATCCATCAAAGGAGCGAGCATTTCAAGCGGAGGCTTGTTTCCTATCGGGAAGGTATAGCCGCTTATATTTCCTTTTTCGAAATAAGCCTTATAAAACACACCATCTTCGATACATATCCTGATATCATATTCATTGCGCCATAAGTAGGTTGTAGCAAAAGCAATATCACAACCAATCTGACCGCAGTTTCTGGTCAAAGCGACAACTTCATCCTTGTCGCAAAGCTTGGGTGTTCTGAATTTGAGCATAAAAACTCCCTCTTATAGTTTATTATCTATAATATCAAGTATCTGCGCTGTTATCTCTTCTATACTCTTTGGATTGTCACCATCAGCACAGGAAATATGTTCCCAACTAAGCTTTTCAAGAGCATAAAGAGCTGACTTTCTGCATGAAAGGAGGAAGTTCATATTCTTCTCGTGAATATCCTTTTTGCTTTCGTCGCCGTTGTATCTGCCAGTCATAAGTTTCTGAGAAACAGCTGGTGGCATATCAAGATAAATGACAACATCAGGTTTCGGCACACAAAGACGATTGTACTCAAAGTCCTCGCACCACTCGATGTAATCATCACGCTCGCTATCCTTCACCTTTGACATCTGATAGATAATGTTTGACGTGACATAGCGGTCAGCGACAACATAGTCACATTCTTCGTAGTCCTTTTTCCAGTCCTTGATGAAAGATGCAACACGGTCAACAGCATAAAATGTAGAAGCTGCATAGGCGTTGACATCATCAGGGTTGTCGCCCAGTTCTCCGCCCAAGTACATTTTGACAAGTGCAGAAGTATTGCTTTCATAATCAGGGAAAGTGAGTTTCTTCACCTTGTGTCCCCTGTCTTTTAATATTTGTGTTATAAGTGCGGACTGGGTACCTTTTCCGCTACCGTCGAGTCCCTCTATTACGATAAGTTTACTTGCCATATTTTTCTCTTACTTCCTTCATTTTACCGCAGGTCATCTTTCCCTCAGGACAAGCACCACGGATACATCTAGGGCCAGAATTTTTGAAAAGCTGAGGAGCTACCTCTTTGCAAAGTTCAAGCATCTGTTGAGCTACTTCTCTGATCTCCCACTGAGCACGGTTGCAACAACGGTGGTCAAAGAAGTTGTTGAGACTGCGAACATTGAATGTGCATACAATCTTAGTAGTGCAAGCGTTAGGAAGAACAAAACGAGCATCTTCGTTTGCTTTCTTCAGATATGTTGAAAAAAGAGCCTTGTTCTCTTCTTTGAAGTTGCTGATGATTTCCTCATCAGTACCATTTATTTCTTTTTCGGAATTTTCCTTTATATATCCAACAACAAGTGCATCCCTGATTTTTGCATATGCATCGCACTGCAAATCGATAACCTTTTTATATTCTTTGTATGCCTTTTCATTACGCTTAATCTCAGGAGGGGTAACAAACTCGAACTTTGTTCCATCAACATAACGCTGAGACTGCTGGCTGTAAGATGCAATACGGTGACGCACAAGCTGATGTGAACAAGCACGCGAAATGCCCTCAATTCCGAAAGTGAACGAGGCATGCTCCACAGGGCTTGCGTGACCCAGAGCGCTGAGCATATCAAGGAAATCGTTAGTTTTTTCAGGGGTTAATCCCTCTTTGATATTTTCGATATCTGTTGCGCTGTAACACAACTTTGCAGCCATAGCGACAGTCTGTTCAGGCTGTGGAGTATGCGCTAAAAGTGTGACCTTGATACTCATATAAACACCTCTTTGAAAATAGACATAGTTACTCATAATATAATTAAGGTTATTATAGCACAAAAGCTCGTCTTATTCAATAGTTTGTAATAATTTATATATATTATAAAAACTGTGTGAAGCACAATATATACAAAATAAACATTGACCGAACACTAAATAAATGATAAAATATAATCACTATAATGCCAGATAAGGCAAATGGAGGTATTTTTTATGAATTATAGTATTGATCGTGCTCAGGTCAAAGCTAACGCTAAAGCACAGCTTGGTAACAACATTTTCGGAAAAACTTGGCTTATGGCTTTGGTTGTTGTTCTTATTCAGAGCGCAATTCTTTCAGTTGCATCATACATTCCTGTTGCTTCACTCGTACTTGCAGGCCCTCTTACTATTGGTGTTTCACTTGTATTCATGAAGCTTGCAAGAAACCACAACAGCGTTGAATTAAGCGACATTTTCGTAAGTTTTTCTGAGCGTTTCGCAAAGGACTTCTTACTCGGTCTTATGGTAGCAGTTTTCACATTATTGTGGTCACTTCTTTTCATCATTCCTGGTATCATCAAGTACTACTCATACTCAATGGCTTACTATGTTTCTCTTGATCACCCTGAGTGGGGTTGGAAAGAGTGCATCGATGAGAGTATCAGACTCACAAACGGTCACAAAGGCGAACTCTTCGTTCTCGACTTAAGCTTCATTGGTTGGTACATTGTTGGTTCACTTTGTTTCGGTATCGGCACTCTCTGGGTTGCTCCTTACCACATCACAGCACAGGCTAACTACTACGAAGCTTTGAAGGCTAACGCACAGCCTGCATACACAGCTCCTGTTGAGCCAACTGTATAATAAGCACATACATAACAAAGAGCCGTTTCATACGGCTCTTTTCTTTTACTTTGTTGACAATAATCATAAAATACAATATAATTACAGAGTTAAAATATGGAGGTGTAATTATGGATTACAATCAGAATAACAATCAGTACAATCAGGGAAACTACGAGCAGCCTCAGTACAGCGCTCCACAGTACAGCGCTCCTGAATATGACACACAATATACTCAGAACTACAACCAGCCGACTTATCCTGTTAAACAGAAAGAAGAAGGCAAAGGTATGGCTATCGCTTCTCTCGTTATTGGTATTTTGTCAGTAACTTGTTGCTGCGGTGGTATTTTACCAAGTATTCTGGCTATTGTTTTCGGTTTCATTTCAAAATCGCAGAAAAAAGAAAACAATGGTATGGCGCTTGCCGGTATCATTCTCGGTTTTGCTGGTATCGTTATTGGTATCGTCTCTCTTGTATATTTATTTGCAACAGGCGCTTATCAGGATCTCATCGACGAAATGATGTACTACTAAACTCAAAGGGCGGTTTATCCGCCCTTATTTTTAAGCTATGAAAACTTACACTAAATTTCAAAAAATATTTTTCACACTTCTGCCCTTTGTGATACTTTTGCTTATTTTCTTTGTATGCTATGTCGGTACAAACTACACCTATCTTCTGCGTCCTTGTCTTTCTTATGAGCTGTTTGACATTCATTGTGCAGGATGTGGGCTCACAAGGTCAGTTACAGCACTTGTAAACGGAGAAATCTTGCTGTCGCTCAGACAGAACATTTTCCCGATTTTGTTACTCGTAATATCAGCTTTACTATACTCAGAGTTTTTGCTCAAGGTATATGGCAAAAAAATCCCTTTCACTTTGTTCAAAGAAAAGTATCTTTGGGGATTGCTGATATTTGCTCTGATATACACAGTAAGCAGAAATATCTTCCCTATACTTGCTCCGATTTAATTTTCAAAGCAGAGTACACATATTTAATTTTTATACAATTTTCGGTGGTGATACTATGGCTAAATCAAGCTGTGAATTTTGTGCATACTATATATACAACGAACACTACGATTGCTATGAATGTATGGTAAACTTAGACGAAGATGACCTTGCAAGATTTATGCAGTCCTCCGTCAACGATTGCAGCTACTTCAAATTCAGCGACGACTACAAGATAGTTAGGAAACAAAACTGATATGAAAAATGGAAAAATCAAAACATACTTACAACTACTTCTGTCTTTTATGAAGATAGGCGTTGTCACTTTTGGTGGTGGCTACGCCATGATTCCTATAATCGAAAACGAAACCTCGAAGAAAAGAAAATGGATAAGCGAAAACGACCTCATTGATGTTGTAGCAATTTCGGAGTCAACTCCGGGTCCTATCGCTATTTGTGCCGCTTCTTTCATCGGCTACAAAGTTTCGGGTTTTATCGGAGCTATGTGTGCAACACTCGGAGTCGTCCTTCCATCTTTTGTCATCATCTATCTCATATCGTTGTTCTTGCAGGAATTTTCGACATATGACATTGTTAGATACGCGTTCACCGGTATAAGAGCAGGTGTGCTTGCACTTATTATCAAAGCGGTCATTTCGATGTACAAAAAAGCTCCGAAACATATTCTTTCATACATCATAATGTCACTTTCGTTCTTGCTTGTTGTGTTCTTCTCAACAAACGTCCTTGTCATTATACTTTCAAGCGCTGTTATCGGAATTGTCGCTTCAATTGTTGAGAGAAAGAGAGGCAGAGAGCTCAGATGATTTACCTCATACTTTTTCTCGAGTTTTTTAAGATTGGTGCGTTCACCTTTGGCGGTGGATACGCTATGATTCCGTTCATCCAGGAAACAGTCCTCAAACACGAATGGCTTTCCACAAGTGAACTTGTCGACTTCATCGCAGTCAGCGAAAGCACCCCAGGAGCATTCGCTGTGAACATCTCAACATATGTAGGCTCACAGGTCGGAGGATTTTTCGGCGCTGTTTGTGCAACACTCGGCGTTGTGCTCCCTGCTTTTCTTCTTATCCTTGTCATCGCAAAAATATATGACAAGTTCAAAAACAGCAAAACTGTTCAAGGTGCGATGTTCGGGCTGAAATCTGTTGTTGTCGGACTTATCGGAGCGACAGTTGTGTCGATCGCGATTGAACTGTTCTTTTCTGACGGATTCACAGCATCAGTCATAACCACATCAACTTTCTGGTTCTCGCTTGTTGTATTTGGAATTATGACATTTTTACTTCTTAAAAAGAAATTTAACCCTATTCTCATCGTTGTGTTATCCGCCCTGTCGGGTATCATCGCAGGATACGCAGGATTAATCCCATAAAAATCAGCACAGCCTGAAAAATGGCTGTGCTTTTTGTTTACAGTTCTTTTTTGATTGAGTCGAGTGCACCTTTTTCTATTCTGCTGACTTGAGCCTGACTTATGCCGATTTCGTTCGCTACTTCCATCTGGGTTTTTCCCTTGAAATATCGAAGGGCAAGTATCTTCTTTTCGCGGTCGGATAGTTTCCTTATTGCTTCTTTTATTGCGATTTCGTCGAGCCAATCGTTATCATCACACTTATCACCCACCTGATCCATAACATAAATCGTGTCGTTTCCTTCAGAAAAAACAGGTTCGTAAAGTGAGACAGGCTCAACTATCGCTTCAAGTGCCAACACAACTGTTTCTTTTTCGACATCCATAATTTTTGCTATTTCTTCAACTGTCGGCTCTTTTCCGTTTTTCGTGGTCAGTTCCTCTTTTATCTGCATAGCACGATACGCTGTATCACGCATCGAACGTGAAACGCGGATAGCGTTGTTATCCCTGAGATAACGTCTCAACTCACCACACACCATAGGCACTCCATATGTTGAAAAACGAACATCAAGACTCGGGTCAAAATTATCGATAGCTTTGATGAGACCGATAACTCCAACCTGAAACAAGTCGTCCATATTTTCCCCTCGATTTACAAACCGCTGAATGACTGATAAGACCAATCTAAGATTGCCGTTTATCATTTTTTCTCTGGCAACCTGAGCTTCGTGTTTCGAACCATTTTTGATGATACTGAGCAACTCACGTTTTTCTTTTTCGCTTAGAACTTTGAGCTTTGCTGTGTTCACTCCGCAGATTTCAACTTTATTATACTGCAACAAAAATCCCCCTTGGTAGCACTTAACTTAAGTATTACCAAAGGGGTGTTTTTTCATTCAATTATTCATCTTCAAGCAGAGCCTGTGTATCGACCTTGGTGTCAGCAGTCTGAACAGCTTTGAGCTTTCGCTGAATCTGGCGGGTGCGAACTCCGGCAAGTGTATCAAGGTCGTTTGTGACCATATTGATATGCTGTTGAGCTTTGGCAAGCACATCAGCAAAGGTGTCAAATTCTTTCTTGACGTTGCCAAGAACCTCCCACACTTCTGCACTACGCTTCTGAACCGCTAGAGTTTTAAAGCCCATTTGAATAGAATTGAGAAGAGCCGCCATAGTGCTTGGTCCTGCGATATTCACCTTGTAGTCACGCTGTAAAATTTCAACCATACCTCTGTTCACAACCTCGCTGTAAAGTCCTTCAAACGGAAGGAACATAATAGCGAACTCGGTTGTATTAGGTGGGTCAATATACTTGTCGTGGATATCTTTTGCTTCTTTTTTGATGGTGTTCATCAGAACCTTTGCAGCAGCATCAACAGCCTCCTTAGAACCTGAATCATATGCATCTTTGAGTTGAGCGTAAGTATCTCCAGGGAACTTTGAGTCGATCGGAAGATAGATAAATCCATCATCTTTTGCAGGAAGTTTGACCGCAAACTCAACAACATCGCGTGAGCCATGCTTGGTCGCAACATTTTCGGCATACTGTTCAGGAGCGAGAATTTCTTTGAGGATAGAGCCTAGCTGAATTTCACCAAGTATTCCTCGGGTTTTAACATTGGACAAAACTTTCTTCAAATCACCAACGCCTGTTGCGAGATTCTGCATCTCGCCAAGGCCCTTGTATACCTGTTCAAGTCGCTCAGAAACAAGCGCAAAAGACTTGTTCATCTTGTCTTCTAATGTTTTCTGGAGCTTTTCGTCAACCGTCTGGCGCATTTTCTCCAGCTGCTTATTGTTATCTTCCTGAATGTAGTTAAGCTTATGTTCAACGCTTCTTCGAATCAGCTCGAGCTTTTGTTCATTTTCGAGAGAAAAAGTTTTGAGTCGCTCTTCGATAGCTTTTGAGTTATCACGCTGAGCTCTCTCGAAGTTCTGTTGATTTTGAGAAATCATATCGCCCATATTTTTCACAGTTTGTGAAGTTGACTGGATAAGTTCCTGACGAACCTGACTCAAAGCCTGCATATTCTTTTGCTCAAAGTCAGACATATCAGGTTTTTGGTTTCGACTTTTCATAATCATAATGACCGCTACAGTGGTTAAAATCAAAGAAAAAACCGCTACTACGAGGGTCAAAATATTCAAAATTTCTTGTTGCATATAATACTCCTAAGTTTTCAAAAATATATTATTATTTTATCATTTTTGAAAACCTCAGTCAACAAGATATCATTACCTATGAAACAAAACTTGTTTTTATATATTTCTCACATTCTTTAGGCGAATAAACAAATTCGTCAACATGGTCGCCCTCATAAAAATATTTTATAGGACTTACCGTAGGTTCACCCTCAAAAGTATCGATGATAATAAGCTTTATCTTCATTTTTGATGGTATGATGCTTTTGATATAAACGCTAGCTAGATCTCCAACTCTCACCCCTTCTTTGAGCTCGGAAAGTCCAGCAAGGTTTGGTGCAAGTTCAACAAAAGCTCCGTAGTTTTCGACTGAACGCACAACACCTGAAACCGTCTCACCAACAGTAAAAAGCTTCGCATTTTCTTCCCATGTACCGAGAAGTTCTTTGTGGCTGAGACTTATCCTGCCGTTTTCGATTGACTTTATCACAGCTTTTATATCCATCCCGACAGAAAATCTCTCTTTTGGATGCTCAATGCGTGAAATTGAAATCGTATCAATCGGCATAAGTGCAACGATTCCACAACCGATATCGGCAAACGCACCAAAGCTCTCAAGGTGGGTAATTCTGGCGCCAATAACATCACCAACTGAGAGTGTGCTTATGTAATCATCAAGACATCTGCGTTGTGCCTTTTCACGCGATAAAATCGCAAGTGGTGCACCCGTATCAGTAGTTGTGAAGTCTGTTATAACAAAGCTTACAGGGCGATTGACACGAGATATGACCGCTATATCCCTAACAGTCCCCTCTCTGATACCTAGCGCACCTTCTTCGCGTGGGATAATCCCTTTGATCAGACCCAAATCAACTGTCAAATTGTGCTTTGCATCACATAATGTAGCTTTTGCTTCAAGTATTTTCCCCTGCGTTTTCGCCTCTCTCATCGCTGATATTGAAGACAGGTTTTTCAAATTTTCGTGAGTATTAATAAGCTTTCCCTCTGGTAAATAGGGTGTCATTTTGTGTCCTCCTTAGGCTTTCTCTTTATAAATTTTTATGACAAGTAGCTCCTATATATACCAAAGATGACAATGAACATTCTTTGAAAATTTAAACTTAGGTATTGAAAAGATATAAAATTTATATTAGAATTAGAAGAGTTTTAGGAAAGGAAACTGCAAAATGAAAAAATTATTATTAATTTTACTTGCACTTGTGATGTGTATGACATTTGTCACAGGTTGTGGCAACGATGTTGTATTCTCAGGTGAAACAGAATTACAGGGCGGAGTTTCTGCCGACGACGGAGGTAACAAAGAAATGAACACAGACGCATTACTTAACATCAACGATATCAAAACTGTTGACAATCCTGTTGTTGACGATGATTATGCAACAAAAGATCCACAAAAGGGTGAAACTGTTGCTGTTATCCACACAAGTATGGGCGACATCTCTATGAGATTTTTAGACGAGGTAGCTCCTCTTGCTACTAACAACTTCATCGCTCTCGCTGAAGCTGGCAGATATGACAACACTATCTTCCACAGAGTTATCAACAACTTTATGATTCAGGGTGGCGACTATACAAACTTCAACGGCACAGGCGGTGTTTCAGCTTATGGTGTTGAGTTTCCTAACGAGGTTTCTGAATACGCTTCAAACGTAAGAGGTTCAGTTGCTATGGCTAACGCTGGTCCTGACACAAACGGCAGCCAGTTCTACATCAACCAGTGCTACAACGACAACGCATATCTTGACGGCGGTTACACAGTATTCGGCTGGGTTTATGAGGGTATGGACGTTGTTGACGCTATCGCAAATGTTCAGACAGCTGCAGGTGACAGACCTGTTGAAGATGTTACTATCGAGTACATCGAAGTTTTAGAATATTGATTTAAAACTAAAACCTTCCCTGAGATAATCGGGGAAGGTTAATTTTCAAAGGAGAATTATTTCTATGTCTGATAAGCCTATCGTAGCCATAATGTATGACTTCGACAAAACTTTGTGCACCAAAGATATGCAAGACTACAACTTCATCCCTAGTCTTTCAATGACATCAAAAGATTTCTGGGCTGCTGCTAACGGATTTGGTTTTGCTGAACATATGGACTCAATTCTTGCTTATATGTACACAATGGTTCAAAAGTCAAAAGAAAAAGGAATTCCGCTTAACCGCGAAACTTTAGTCAAAAACGGCAAGGACATTGAATTTTATAACGGTGTTACCGAGTGGTTCGACCGAGTCAACCAGTATGGTGCTATCGTGGGTGTAAGCGTTGAACACTACATCATTTCATCAGGACTCAAAGAAATCATCGAAGGTTCATCAATCAGCAAAAAGTTCAAAGAGATTTTTGCGTGTGAGTTCTACTATGACGAAACAGGACACGCTGTGTGGCCGAAAACTGCGGTTAACTACACAAATAAAACCCAATTCGTTTATCGAATCAACAAAGGTGTGCTCGATGTTGCAAATGATATCGACCTCAACCGTTCGATGCCTGATGACTCAAAACGCGTACCTTTCTCAAATATGATTTACATAGGCGACGGTCTTTCCGATGTTCCATGTATGAAAATGATGAAAGCATACGGCGGTCAGTCAATCGCTGTTTATACCGACTCTAACAAAGAGAAGGTTGAGCAGTTACTCATCGAAGACAGAGTTGACTACATCTTCCCTGCTGACTATTCAAAAGACAGCCGACTCGATAAAACAATGAAAAACATCCTCAAGAAAATGGCTATCGAAAACGCTCTGACAGACGAAAATAATCGTCAGCTCAAAAGCATAGGAAAATAATTTGTTCTGCAAAAGAAATAAGACCTCACTGTGAAAAGTGAGGTCTTTTTTTATGTGAAATTATCTTTTCTGGATTCTACCGCGGTTTTTGATAGCGCGGATAACGCTCGAAGTTAGCATCCAGATAGTAGCTACAATAATAACCGACAAGAGTATACACACTATGATTGTGTAGATAAGTTTTGAACCTGTGTCAGCACTTTCAATATCAGAAATCTCAGCTGATGATGAACAAGCCTTTACAAACTTTTCCTGCATATACACATAAACATCGCTTGGGATGTTGGAGAATGTATAGCATTTCTCAAGATACTCGTCAGGAGGATAGATAAGCTCGCAATTTTTCACTTCATCATCGAGTAATTCGTACGCTCCGCTGTTAGGAGTTGCGTAGCCGATATATTCAGCATTTGCGAGAGCTATCTCAGGTTCACACATAAAGTTGATAAACAGCTCCGCATACTCCTTGTTCTGACAAGAAGTCGGAATACACATCGCATCAACAAAGAGGTTGCTTCCCTCCTGTGGCAAGCAATATGTCAGGTCAGGGTTATTACTCATCATTGAATAAATATCACCGGCATAATACGGAGCGATAGCCGCCTGCGACCCCTCCATCTCAGTAAACACCTGATCCATAACATATTTTTTGAGAAGTGGTTTCTGTTCAACCAGCTTTTGCGTAGCTCTGTCAATATCTTCTTTAGTAAACGACTCAGAGCCAGGGTCAATAGGCGGATCGCAAAGCTGCATTGAAATCGCCATTGAGTCACGCGAGTTGTTGAACATCAGGATTTTTCCTTTATAATCCTCGTTCCAAAGGTCACAAAAGCCCTTGACCGAACCTTCTTCAATCATCTTTTTATTATATCCCAAAGCTACCACACAAGTAGTATATGGAACTGAATACTCACCTGTCGGGTCATACGACGATGTCCTGTATCTTTCCATAATATACTTGTAGTTAGGGACATTGTTCATATCAATCTTTTCAAGATATCCTTCACTTCGAAGTTTGCTGATCATATAATCAGACGGAATAATAACATCGTAAGATGAGTTTGAATTCGTAAGTATGTTATAGAGCTCTTCGTTAGTCTCAAAGTTGGTGTAGTTAACCTTGATGTTGTAAGTTTTTTCAAACTCTTCAATAACATCAAGAGTTCCGTCATCACCGTTACTGATATACTCGCCCCAGTTATACACATTGATTTCGCCTTCATATCCACCCGTGTCACCACAGCCAACAAGTGTAAGCGGCAAAAGAGCAAATAAAAGGCATAAAATAACGCATATTTTCTTTTTCATTTTCTACTCCAATAAACAAATTATACTTAAGCTCTCTTCTCCTCTTTGCTACCCTTAATGTTAATAAGAACAAGAATAACAAGAATAGCTACGAACAAAAGAGCCGAAAGTGCGTTAGCTTTAGGGTTGATACGCTGATGTGTCATCGTATAAATCTGGATAGGCAAGGTCTGGAACTGACTGCCTCGTGTGAAGTATGTAATAACAAAATCATCAAGCGAATAAGTGAAGCTGATGAGCATACCGGAAAAAATACCAGGCATAATCTCAGGTAATACAACCTTGAAGAACGCTTTGACAGGACTGCAACCAAGGTCAAGTGCTGCCTCATAAATACTGATATCCATTCGCCTTAAACGCGGAGTAACATTCAAAATAACATATGGCGTACAAAAGCCTATATGAGCAAGAAGTACAGTCACAAAGCCCATCTCAAACCCCAGCGCTGTGCCCGCAAGTGTGAACAAAAGCATAAGCGACACACCTGTTACAATTTCAGGGTTAATAATAGGAATGTTAGAAACATTCTGGATAACTTTCTTGAATCCACCCTTGAAATTAAAAATACCAATCGCTGCAAGTGTTCCAAGTACCGTCGCAAAAAGCGAAGCCAGTAAAGCTACAAGCAAACTGTTGTAAAGACTTCCCATAATCTGTGAGTCCTGAAACAGCGCTACGTACCACTTGAGTGTAAAGCCTTTCCAGACAGAAGTCTTTCCGTCGTTGAAACTGTACAGAATAAGGTAGATAAGCGGCAGATACAAAAACGCCATAATGAGTCCGAAATAAATCTTGTGAGAAAGCTTTTTCATACTCCAACCGCCTCCTCGTCACCAAATCTGTTCATAAAGACTAAGAAGCCTAAGATAACTATCATCAGAACAAGTGCTATAGCAGAACCAGTATGGTGGTCTGACTGGAACACACGCTCGATGACATCACCAATCATAAATTGTGTACCGCCTAAGTACTGAGCTACCAGGAATGTGCTCGCAGTCGGCACAAAAACCATAGTAACACCCGAGATAATACCCGGTGTGCTAAGCGGTAATATTACATTTTTGAATACATAAAACTTACTTGCACCCAAATCCTGAGCTGCTTCAATAAGTGAGTTGTCGATTTTACTCATAACTGTATGGAGAGGTAAAATCATAAATGGCAGGAATTCATACACCATACCAAGAATGGTAGCACCTGAATTACCAATAAGCGATATGTCGATACCGAAGAAATTGAGCAAGGTATCAAGCGGACCGTGGTTTTGCAGAATCAGAACCCACGCGTAAATTCGAAGCAAGAAATTCATCCACATCGGCACCATAATAAACATTATTATCATACCCTGTCTGTGTTCATCGCATCGAGAAATCATAAAGCTCAACGGATACGCAAGCACAAGACAAATAAATGTGGATATAAGCGCTATCCAAAGAGAATACAGGAAAACCTGAGAATAATCCGACGCGCTGATGAATGAATCGAAAGTGAAGTTTCCGCTTTCATCGGTAAAGGCATAGTAGACAACCATTGCAATCGGAACAATGGTAAAAAGAAGCATCCACAGCATATATGGGTAAGCTGTCTTTTTAGATTTCATCGGCTTCTCCTTCCTCTTCGATTATTGTGAAGGTAGCCTTTGAAAAGTCAAAACTGATAGGAACATAGGTTGCAACCTGCTCATCCTGATCGCTTTGCATAAGCCATTTTCTTTCATCTGATTCGAGGATAATCTCGTTATGTTCACCTTTCCAGATAACTGACTCGATGAACACTTCGTCCAAGTCACCAACACCATCTCCGGCAATATGAAGGCCGCTCGGAGGCAAGGTGATATGAATCTTCGTTCCCTCTTCAAAGAAGTGATCTTTTATCTCAACTTCATTGCCCTCGATAGAAACCGTTGAAGTGTTGTTTTCTTCGTCACTATATAAAACAGTAGTGTAAATCTCGTTGTTAGGCAAGAAGAACATCTTTGGCATAATGTGGATATTATACGGGTCGATAGTCATACCGATGGTTGAACCAACCTTCTGACAAACTGTTGAATGAATAATCCACTGGCACTTGTTGCATTTGACGCTCATTTCATAGTGAACACCCTTGAACACAGCATCCTCAACTGTACCAACAAGCACAGCCTGTGACGGGTCAACAACCTCGATATCCTCAGGACGGATAACAACATCAACAGGAGTGTTCTTGCCAAAGCCTTTATCAACACAAGGAATGTCAAACCCAAGGATATTAACCTTGCAATCCTCAAGCATAACGCCATTGATGATATTCGCTTCGCCGATAAAGTCAGCAACGAAAGCATTAGCAGGTTCGTTATATATATCTGTAGGAGTGCCAATCTGAGCGATGGAACCGTTGTTCATAACAACAACTCGGTCACTCATAGTAAGAGCCTCTTCCTGATCATGAGTTACATAAACGAAAGTTTTCTTGGTTTTCTGCTGAATCTGCTTGAGCTCAATCTGCATATCTTTTCTCAGTTTTAAATCAAGAGCACCCAGCGGTTCGTCAAGCAATACAACATCCGGGTCGCACACAAGAGCACGCGCGATAGCAACACGCTGTTGCTGACCACCAGAAAGATTGTTGATTTTACGCTTCTCATAACCTTTGAGGTCAACGATAGCGAGCATATGCTTGACTTTGTTTTCTATTTCAGCCTTACCCAGCTTTTTCAACCTGAGTCCAAATGCAATATTATCATAAACATTAAGGTGCGGGAACAGAGCATACTTCTGGAAAACAGTATTAACATTACGCTTATATGGCGGAAGGTCATTGATACGCTGTGAGTCAAAATACACATCACCGCTTTTAGGTTCAATAAAACCGCCGATAATTCGAAGTGTAGTAGTTTTTCCGCAACCTGACGGACCGAGCAACGTAATAAACTCTTTATCATATATATCGAGATCGATTCCGTTAAGTATGACTTCGTTTCCGTAGTCAAAGAAGATATTCCTAAGGGACACTATAGTTTTCTTGTCCAACTTTCTACCCCCAATCTGTTTCTTACAGAAATACAAATTTCGTCAAATAAATTATATTATCAACATCTATTTTTGTCAACGAATTTATAACGATAACAACAGACAAAATCTTACAAAAATTTAGCATAGTGCTATTTTAAAGCGTTACTATACACTACAAACAAATACAAGATAGTATTTTTGATTAAGATGTATATATTTTTTCGAATATTGAGATGTTTCTTTTTTCTAAGTTCGAATTAAAAGCTATTTGTTTGTGATTATCAACAATTCAGCGTGGTTCATTTTGTGCACTTTGTCCCAAGTTTGAACTTTCAGCAAGCTTCGTCATTTTTATTCCAATAGATTGAGGTAAAAGTGCACATTATTCTGGTTACATTTTTGTTAATAATATGCATTTAATAATTGTATAAAAGAAGTTATAATTAACCTAGGGTATTTTGTGCCCTTTCGGTACAATTTATTATTTTTTTGAAAGGAAGATTGATGTGAAAAACTTCAAAAGAACGCTCAGTTTATTGCTCAGCATCCTGATGGTTGTTTCTATGCTCACAATAGTTGCAACAGCTCAGACATTCGCAGCAGAGACTGAGACAGCACAGACAAGCGCTGTTAAAAGTGCGGACAGTTTCTCATGGGATAACGCTTCTGTTTATTTCCTGCTTACTGACCGTTTTGTTAACGGCAACACTTCAAACGACCACTCTTACAACCGTCTTATCAACAGAGACGGCTCAGTTGTAACAGCTTCACAGCTCAACTCAACTGCTGCTACTTTCCACGGCGGTGACTTCAAGGGTATCACAAACAAAATCAAAGAGGGTTACTTTGATGACCTCGGCGTTAACGCACTTTGGATTTCAGCTCCTTATGAGCAGATTCACGGTTATGTTATCGTTGGTGAGGGTAAAAGAGACTCTGTAAAGCACTACGCTTATCACGGCTACTATGCTATGGACTACACACAGACCGACGCTAACTTCGGTACTGCTGCTGAGTTCAAAGAGATGGTAGATACAGCTCACGAACACGACATCAGAATCGTTCTTGATATCGTTATGAACCACCCTGGTTACAACACAATCTACGATATGAACGAGTACGGTTTCGGTTCATTTATGGCTTCTTACGGCGGTGTTGACTACGCTCTTGATCAGTACTACAACTGGAAAAACAACGCTAACTATCACCGTTCAATCGACTACAACTCATCAGCTTCAAAAGCTTTATGGGAAAACTGGTGGGGTACAAGCTGGCTTCGTTGCGGTATCGCAGGCCACACACCATTCGGCGGTGACGACCTCACAAAATCTGCCGGCGGTGAACTCCCTGACTTCAAAACTGAGTCAAATCAGACTGTAAACGTTCCTACTTTCCTCCAGAACAAGTGGAAGAAAGAAGGCAGATATGACAAAGAAATGGCTGACCTCAACGCATTCTTCGCTAAGGGCAACTCTAAGACAGTTCGTAACTACCTCGTTGCTTGGCTTGCTGAATGGGTTAGAGAGTACGGTGTTGACGGCTTCAGATGTGATACAGCTAAGCACGTTGAACTTCCATCTTGGAAGGCTCTCTCTGACGAGTGTACAAAAGCTCTCAACGAGTGGAGATCTAACAATAAGGGCAAGGTTGAAGCTGCTTCATGGACAGATGATTTCTGGATGACAGCTGAGGACTACGGCTCAGGTCTCAACAAAGACAGCTACTTCACAAATGGTGGTTTTGATTCAAAAATCAACTTCTCATTCACTGGTGGCGGCGGTGTTCCAAACGCAGGCTCTATCAACAACACATACTCACAGTACGCAAGCAAGATCAACTCTGATCCAAACTTCAACGTACTTTCTTATATTTCTTCACACGATACTGCGCTTTGCCGTGGTGATATGATTTATCAGGGTTCAGCATTCCAGCTCATGCCTGGTGCTATCCAGATTTTCTATGGTGACGAATCAAACCGTCCATACTTAAACGATCCACTCGGCGATTCAATCAAAGATCACCAGCTTCGTTCAGATATGAACTGGAACTCACTTGACAAAAACGTTCTTGCTCATTGGCAGAAGGTTGGTCAGTTCAGAAACAACCACGTTGCTGTAGGTGCTGGTTCACACAACTCAATCACAGCAACAAGCGGCACTGCTTTCGTAAGAGATTACAACAAGAACGGCGTTACAGATACAGTATTCGCTGTAATCGCTGCTAACAAGAACACAAACGTTACTCTCACAGTTGGTTCTTATGTTTCTGACGGCACTCTCCTCAAGAACACATACGACGATTCAACAGCTACAGTATCAGGCGGCAAGGTTACATTCAACTCAGGCGCTAACGGTACTATCCTTGTTGAAATCGCAGGTGCTTCAACAACTCCTGACGTTTCTGTTTCTAACTCAGGCGGCAACTTTGCTGATACACTTTCAATCACAGCAACATTAAACGAGTTCGCTACTTCAGGTACATACCAGATCGGCAACGCTGCTCCTGTAACATTCACAGGTTCAAAGACATTCACAATCGGCGCTGATATGGCATTTGACCAGTCTGTTACAATCAAGTTCACAGCTACTAACGGCACTGAAACAAAAGAGCGTTCTTACACATATACAAAGATTGACCCAACTGCAACACCATTCAAGTTCCCAACAGAGCGCACAACTTACCTGCTCGATACAGCAGGCTGGGGTAAGGCTAACTGCTACGCTTGGATCACAGGTGGCGCTAACAATGGTCAGTGGCCTGGTCTCGCTATGAAAGAAGCTGGCGAATACGAAGGCAAGAAGGTTTACTCATACGAAGTTCCTGCTTCTATGACAAACGTTATCTTCAACAACGGCACTACTCAGACAGACGACCTCACTTTCCAGGCATACTCTTACTTCGACAACGGCTCAAAGACATGGGTAAAGGTTGATGTTCCAACACCACAACCAACACAGCCTATCCCAACACAGCCTGTTCCAACTCAGCCAGTACCAACACAGCCTGTTCCAACTCAGCCTGTTCCAACTCAGCCTATCCCAACACAGCCAACATCAAGCGAGACAATCATCCTTGGTGACGCTGATATGGACGCTTGGGTTTCAGTTATGGACGCAACACTCATCCAGTACCATGTTGCTGATCTCAGAAAGCTCACAGCTAACGGTATGATTGCTGCTGATGTTGATGGAGATAAGAAGGTTACTGTTCTTGATGCGACAATCATCCAGCTCTGGCTCTCACAGCTTACAAATGATTATCCAATCAACAAGCCTGTTCAGGGTACTGTAGAGCCTACAACACCTACACCAACACAGCCTGTTCCAACACAGCCTGTTCCAACTCAGCCAGTACCAACACAGCCTGTCCCAACAACTCCTGTTCCTACAGAACCACCTGTATCAGACAAGAATGTTGTATATGTTGATATGGGTTACCAGTGTTCAGCTACTGCTTACTACTGGGCTGATGGCAGCGTAGGTTCAGTTACATGGCCAGGCGTTGCTATGACAAATGTTTCTGGCAGCATCTACAAGGTTGAAGTTCCAAAGGACTGCAACATGATCATCTTCTCTAACAATGGTGCTTCACAGACAGGCGACCTCACAATTCCTGGTGACAACTACATCTACCAGAACGGTAACTGGGCTCCTTACACAGGTCCTACACCTCCAGGTCCAACTCCAAGCGGTGAATACATCTACTTCAGAGGTAGCTGGGGTAATGTTAACATCTACTACTGGAGCGATTCTAACATCACAATGACAACATGGCCAGGCGTTGCTATGGAATCAGTTGGCAACGGCGTTTTCAGAGCACAGATTCCAAGTGATGCTACAATGGTTATCTTCAACAACGGCGGTGACCAGACTGGCGACATTCCACTTCAGGGCTTCAACAAGATTTATGACAACGGCTCTTGGAGTGACTACACAGGTTAATTTTTAATCTGAATAAGTACAATATTTCGGCAGACGGCGAAAGTCGTCTGCCGTTTTTTTATGCCATTAGTTATTACTTGTCCTAAAAATCACCATATCCCCCAAACAAATTGACAAATACTCAAAATGCTATATAATGTTATATGTATAATAGTAATAGTGGGTTATTATGAGTAATTGAAAATAACTCAACTTCTACCACATATGGAGGTTATAGAATTGTTCCAGATTTATAATGAGCATAAGGGCTTCTGGAAGCAGATTTTCCTGCTTGCAAAAAATGAACTTATCAAAACCTACAAAGGTGCTGTTATCGGTCCTTTCTGGGCTGTTATCAAACCTGCGTTCACTTTGTTTGTATACTGGTTTGCGTTCACCTGCGGTATCAAAGAGCTCGGTGCTGTTGATGTAACCATCAATGGTGAATTCGTCAACACCTTTGACCGCTTCACATTTATGATAGTTGGTTTCATCCCTTGGTTCTTTATGACTGACAGCATCACACAGGGCGCGAAATCTATCAGAATGAACCGCCAGTTTGTCACCAAGGTTCACTTCCCTGTTTCTACCATCGTTACTTTCACTTCGATGGCAAGACTCTACGTCCACTTCCTGCTTGCAGCTTTGATGTACCTTTACGTTACACTTGTCTCAGGAGTTGGATTCAGCTTATATAATCTGCAGTTTTTCTTATACTGCCCGCTTATGTTCATCTTCTTCGTTGCTCTTGCGTGGTCAACAGCTCCTATGTCAGCCTTCTCAAGAGACTTCGAGAATATGATTGTGTCAATTATGTCCGGTATTTTCTGGATTTCCGGTATTATTTACTCAAGCTACGAATTCACTAGCGGTCCGCTGAAATACCTTATGCTTTTGAACCCTATCAACTTCTTTGCTAACGGATACAGAAACGCTTTCCTCTATGAAAGATGGTTCTTTGAATATCCGCTTGAGCTTATCATCTTCCTTATCGAACTTGTGGTGGTTGTCTTCCTTGGTGTATTTAACTACAACCGACTCAGAAAATCACTCCCTGACGTACTGTAATTTAGGAGGATAATATGTCACAATCAATTATTTCATTCAAAAATGTCAGCAAGGAATATATCCTTTATAAAAACGAACAAGAGAGATTCAAGGCACTTTTCAGAAAGCCAAAGAACCCTAAGATAAACAAAGCTCTCAAAAACGTAAGCTTTGAAATCGGCAAGGGTGAATCTGTTGGTATCATCGGCGATAACGGTGCCGGTAAATCAACTATCCTCAAGCTCATCACAGGCGTTGCTTTTCCTAGCGAAGGTGAGGTCGAAGTTCAGGGCAAGGTTGCAGCTTTGCTTGAGCTTACAGCTGGCTTCTCAATGGAAATGACAGGCAGAGAGAATATTTATCTCAAGGGATACATCCTCGGCCTCAATGATGAATACATCCGCACTATTGAAGAAAGAGTTATCGATTTTGCTCAGCTTGGCGACTATATCGACCAGCCGGTTCGAACATACTCAAGTGGTATGAGACTCCGTCTTGGTTTTGCTATCAACATCAACATCGAGCCTGACATTCTTGTTGTCGACGAGGCTTTGGCTGTTGGTGATGCCTCATTCAAGAAAAAATGTAAAGATAAAATCAGCGAAATCATCAAAAGCGGTGTTACTGTTTTATATGTAAGCCATAACGAAAACAGTGTTGCCGAAGTGTGTAATCGAGCTATCTTCCTCAAAAAAGGTCAGCTTGTTTTTGACGGTGATATTCCTACAGCTTTCGAAAAATACAAGGAAAGCAAAGTGAAAAAATAATTCCCTTTTAGAATTAACACGAGGTACTGTATGCTCAGTGATTTCTTCGAAAATGAGATATTTATGTCTTGCGAGTATATAAAATCACACAACCTTTCTCTCAAAGAAGGCTCGGTTGTCAACATAATCGGCGACAACATTTTGTGTGATTATCTCTCAGCGACGCTCTACTCTCTCAACAATAAAACTGAATATAGTTACACCGTGTATCAGCTCAAAAATGCTGATGCTCTTTCAAGCACTGTTTCAAAGCAGTGCTTTTTGTACTGTTTTGATGCAAGAGTTGAAAACGAACACAGTATGCGCGATTTTAAGAAGTCTCTCGACTATGCAACAAATATTAAAGATGCTCAGTTCATTGCGATGATTATTGTGCCACAACTAGCAAAGCGCGAGGATGTTCATTCGCTATGCGAAATGGAGCTGTCTGTAGTCTCAACCGATTACCTCAGAGAAATCGAAAGCACTCTTTCATCGTACTGTGATAAACTCAACATCAAAGAAATCCGATTTGACAACTTCCTGATTGAAGACAGTGAGCATAATCTTTTGAACATCAGCAAAATTGTCAAAGAAGCAATGAGCACAAATTGCGTCAACATAAACTCAAGTGATGCGTTCGATGTTGTGTCGGCCTGCAGTATGAGTGATGCTGTGAATGCAGTTTTCACCGTCATCGAAGAAGGAAAGTACGGCAACATATATAATATGTCCGGTGAACCAATGTCATTATATGATGCTAAATCCTTCGTATATGAAACGCTTTGTCCATATGGAATCAAGCTTACTTTCACCGATAACGATACACCCACGAAAAAATCGTACAGAGTGCTTGACACCGGAAAACTCACTTCTCTGTCCTATTCCCCGTTGTGTAATAACGAAACACGACTTGTGTATGCTATATCCGATATCGTCAAAGATAAATATGATATCATAAACGATAAGATAGACGAACTGTACAACGGAAAGCTTCAGTACATCCGCGATATGGAACTCGAGCTCTTACGCGTTGTTGACAGAATATGTCGCAGTAATAACATTCAGTACTTTCTGTCAGGAGGTACAATGCTGGGAGCTGTGCGACACAAAGGCTTCATTCCTTGGGATGATGATATCGACATCGCAATGCTCAGGGAAGACTACATAAGATTCAAAGAAATATGTCAGACTCAGCTTCCTGAGAAATATCAATACCAGTCGTTCACAAACCGCGACGGTTATCACTATTTCTTCGACAAAATAACTATCAAAGATACTTATTTTTCGACAATGTATTCTGACAAATTCGATATGCTCAAGGGAATTTCCATTGACATATTCGTTTTTGATAAAACATCCGACAAAAAGTTCTTCCAGAAGCTTCATTTCAAAACGCTGATGGCACTGAGACTTATGATGAATGTCAGATGGATAAACAAGCCGAGAAAAGACAAGAGCTATCTGCTATCCAAAATCCTTTTGCCGATACTCAGGATTTTCTCTATGGACACATACTCTAAGATATATGATAAGGTGCTAAGACGATATGAAAAGCGTAACACCCAGACCGTTTTGCCTCCTGCAACCGATCACAAATGGCGTGGTGTTATGCCAAAGAGATGGTTCGAAAATGTTGTTGACGCACCATTCGAAAACGTCTCCTCGTACATTCCGACAGGATACGACAACTATCTTAAACTGTGGTACTGCGAAGATTATATGGAGCTGTTACCACTGAGCAACCGAGTCGGCTCACACGACTTTTATCGACTCGATATCGGAAATGAAATCAAATCTGAAACTGATGAACTTTCCCACTATAACCACAAAGGCGAATTGCTGTAAGGAGATATATTATGGTATTTTCAGTTATTTTAGCAGGTGGCACAGGAAACCGTATGGGCAACACAGACAAACCCAAGCAGTTCCTCACCATCAAAGACAAGCCTATTATCATTCACACAATAGAAAAGTTCCTTTCAGAACCTAAGTTTGAGAAAATCATCGTTCTCTCCCCTTCTATGTGGATCGACCACACGAAGCGTATTATTACCAGATACATCGGCGAGTGTGACAAAATCGCAGTCATCGAAGGTGGTGACACCCGAAACGAAACCATTATGAATTCTATTGACTATATTGAGAAGAACTACACACTTGATGACGATACTATCATCGTCACTCACGACAGCGTTCGTCCTTTTGTTACCCATAGAATCATAAAGGAAAATATTGAGGCCGCTAAAACTTTCGGTGCTTGTGATACAGTTATCCCTGCTACAGATACTATCGTTGAGAGTATCAACGGTAACACTATTTCTGACATCCCTGAAAGAAAGAATATGTATCAGGGCCAGACTCCTCAGTCTTTCAAGGCTAAGAATCTCAGAGAGCTTTATCGCTCACTCACAGATACAGAGCGTGATATTCTGACCGATGCTGCGAAAATCCTCGTTATGAAAGGTCAGAACGTTCACCTTGTTCAGGGCGAAACATACAACATTAAAATCACATACCCTTATGACCTCAAAATTGCAAGGTCACTTTTAGAGGATGAAATAAATGATTAACACTATCTACAGGCTGAGCGCTCAAAGACGCTTTGAAATCGCTTTTGAGGACATCAGCTTCACTGACAACTGCATAGTCAGACCGACTCATCTTTCTATATGTAACGCTGACCAGCGCTACTATCAGGGCACGAGAGATGCCAAGGTTATGAAAGAAAAGCTCCCGATGGCACTCATACATGAAGGCGTCGGCGAGGTTGTTTTTGATAAAAGCGGTACTTTCAAACAGGGCGATATGGTTGTTATGATTCCGAACATCCCTACATCAGAGGACGAAATCATCGCAGAAAACTATCGTGAAACCAGCAAGTTCTGCGCAAGCTCAACCGACGGTTTTATGCAGGAACTCATTGAGATTCCACAAGATCGCCTTGTAAAGCTTCCGAAGAATATCAACCTTGATGTTGCCGCTTTCACCGAAATCGTCAGCGTTAGCGTTCACGCTATCTCCCGCTTTGACTCTATCGCACACAAGAGACGTGATGCGGTTGGTGTATGGGGCGATGGAAACTTAGCTTTCATAACATCGCTTTTCCTTAAGAAGATGTTCCCTGATATCAAGGTTTATGTTTTCGGTATCAACCGAGATAAACTCAACGATTTCTCGTTTGTTGACGAAACTTTCCTCACTACCGATATCCCAAGTGAGCTGAGAATTGACCACGCTTTCGAGTGTGTCGGAGCGAATGGTTCACCTATCGCTATCGAACAAATTATCAGCTACATCCGTCCTGAGGGTACTATAGCTATTATGGGCGTATCGGAGTATCCAGTTCCTGTAAACACAAGAATGATACTCGAAAAAGGACTGCGAATGTTCGGCACAAGCCGAAGTGGTAGAGTAGATTTCGAGAAAACTATTGAGCTTTATATAAAGCATCCTGAAATCGTCAGCTACCTCACCCACATCGTTGGAAACACAGTTGAGGTGAACAACTTCGCTGACATTTCCAAAGCTTTTGAACTCGACACTCGAAAGCCATTTGGCAAAACAGTAATGCATTGGAACCTATAAATAGCAACAGGCACACATAACTTTTATGTATGCCTGTTTTTTGTTGACAACTTGGGTTTAGTTTGCTATAATATTGAGGTTAAATATTATGTTAGCAGGTATGGCGGAATTGGTAATAGAGCGACCGCTGCCTGTGGCAGATAAAGGGAGCGATATGCTGTCTGAAATAACGAGCATCGGCGAAGTACTTCAGCACGAGACAGGGCGACTATATTTCAGACCGGACGACGCATAGCGTCTGTGTTGCTGTTGTTTATCTATGTTACCATTCGCTCTTAATTCAATTAATATGCAGGTATGGCGGAATTGGCAGACGCGTATGGTTCTGTCTACGCCCCCTCGGTGGACTTGCAAATTAAGTTCACTATCCTGCATAAATAATGTGGATTAAGCGAAACGCTCCACCTCGGACACTCCGGCCGTGTAAAATCTACGGAGTAAAAATTTAATATGCACCTGTGGCGGAATTGGCAGACGCGTATGGTTCAGGTCCATATCTTTTCACGAAGGTGCAGGTTCAAGTCCTGTCAGGTGCACCAGTATGAGTGTTCATAACGTATTTAAGTTATGAACACTCTTTTTTATTCAAATTCTTCTAATATGTATGCGTGAGCAGGTTATGTGCCTGCTCACTTTTTTGTTATTATGCTGACTTTCTTGGGATATACTCAACCTCAACACCTATGCGTGTGTCGGCTTTGTAATTTTCATCTTCGGGCAACATTGGAATGTTAATAAACCCGACAAAGCGGTAGTATATAACAAGTTCTTGAGTATAGCATTTGTTTCCGCCTTGCTTTTCGTGAACATCAATATGGTCAATGAGTTCTCGAAGCATTGGTGCTGTAAGAATTCTCATTTCCATAAACTTTCGGACAGCTTTGATGAAATCATCTTTGTCTTGCTTCATTTCACCGATTTTGGAAAGACGTTCTCTGTACTCAGCAATGTTGCTTTTTAGTTCAAGTCGCTCTGTTTCATATTTACGGAGCAACTCCATAAACATCTCGTCGCTGACTTTGCCTGTTACATTAACTTACGTTTAGGCGCAGGTATGTCATCGCATATTAACATTTCTAAAAAGTCATCCGTTATTCTCATCTGCGTTTGACGTTTATATCTTACTTTAAGTTTCCCATCAACTTTCACAGGCTCACAAAAGTCTTTTTTACTGATTGTAAAATATCCGCTGTCATTTCTGCGAGAATAGGGAGTGTAAATAACAGTATCCTCACCACTCAGTTCATCTTTAGCAATGGTGATCACATAAATAAGCTTGCCATCATACCGCTTGTAGTAGCCAGCATACCTCGCTTGTTGTATTTATTGTTCATTGTGTTTATCCTTGAGTTTTAAAAGTATATATTCATAACTATCTCTGTTATGGGGAATCAGACAATTGGTGCAATCTTTTGTTTTGTTATCAATCAAGGTGTAATTTCCGCCACATTCAGACAGAGAATACAGAGGGCAATAACAAAACAAGCAGTTGAAGTTATCATCATTTTCCATCTTATGGCAAGGGAAATATTCACACTCGTAGTTTCTGAAAAATTTAGAACTGTTATTCATGGAGCACTCCTGTCATTCAATCAGACCGTATTTTATTTTTATTCGGTCAAGTTTTTCAAGCATCGGTTCTGATACAAGCAAAAGAAATAAAGCCGTTGAAAAACCGTGAATCAAATCCATCGGCAAACCTGTCACATAGTAAGCAAACAACATCTCAAAATTTACTGACTGCGGTGAAATCATCAAAGCCGCCGCAGGGTTCATTATACCACCGTATATTACAACCGCACACAAAACGCCAAACACAGCAAGTGACATTCTTGTTCTTCTGAGCCATCCTTTTTTGAACAGTACACCTGCCAAAAACCCAATTATACCCATCGCAAACATCTGCCAAGGTGTCCATGGACCTTGTGAAAACAACATATTTGATGTAAGCATTGTAACAGCACCTACTAAAAATCCTGTTTCTCCACCCAAGGCTACACCTGCAATTATTGTCAAAGCCATAACTGGTTTGAACTGCGGCAGCATAAAAAACAGGCTTCGTCCTGCAACTGCTATGCCACACAGCACAGCTATTGTAACAAGCTCTCTTGCTTTTGGTTTTCTGCCCTCAAAGACGAGCACAAATGGTAACATACACTCGAGTAGCACAAGCAGGGCAATTATGTTGTAATAGTCATCATCAAGATAGAACACACCGCAAAAAATTGTAAGTGGTATGAAAAGTAAAATCAGAACTGAAGCAGTAATAGTTCGTCTGTTTAGTTTTCGATGTTGTTTATCAGTTTGCACCATAATCGGTGCTGGACTTCTTCGACCTATCGAGAGTATAAACACCGACAAAGCCACAAACAAGACTATATATAATTTCAGCTGACCAAAACCTTGTTCACTTATACCTGATGAATTCACCATTGAAGATAATTCTGTTATCCCTGTTGCATATAAAAATACAGCAAAAGCAACAAGCATTGAAACACAAGCTATCAGCTTTCGCCACAATGGAAGTGGCTTTGGTTTGAAGCTTACACTTCTTTTTGAGACTTGCGGTAGTGGTGTTATCGTTTCATCTTCTTCTGCTTCTTCTTTGATTTCTGCACCACAGCAATATGTAATATCTTCAACTGTTACAGCCTTTGGTATAAGGTGGCGAGCCATACGATTTGCAGGAGTAGTGTAAAAGCTGTTGCCCGAGAAAAACTCTCTTGGTGTGCCTTCTGCAACAATATTGCCGTCAAAAAACATTCCGCAACGGTGAGCATATTCAGCACAAAAGCTTACATCGTGGCTGACCATAAGAATTGTCACACCTTGCTTTAACAGCTTTTTCAGAATATTTGCAAAGCTGACTTTAAATTCCGCATCAAAACCTTTTGTCGGTTCATCTAAAAGCAACACATCAGGAGAAGTAAGCAACACTTTTGCAAGGGCTGTACGCTGTTGTTCACCGCCTGAGATGTCATAAGGATGACGGTCAAGAAAAGCTGAAAGCTCACATAATTTTACTACACGGGCAACCTGCTCGTCCTTTTCTTCCTTTGTCATTTTAGCACCTTTGAACACTTCATATAAATCTTCTCGAACAGTGCGTTTCACAAAAAGTGTCTGGGGATTCTGAGGAAGATGTGCAAGCTTTCCTTTTATTTTCACATCTCCTCTGTATGATGGCAGTATTCCTGAAATTACTTTTAATGCAGTTGTTTTTCCTGCACCATTACCACCTAGTAATGCATAGAAATCGCTTTTTCTGAGTTCAAGTGAAAAACCTTTGACCACATCAGGTGAGTCTTTCTCGTATCGAAACCAGATGTTATCAACTCTCAAAGCTACATCTTCACTTTGAATTAAATCGTCTTTTTTATAAAGCTCCCTGAGGGGCTTTTCTTTATTTCTGCTGTTTAAAAAATCACTGCCATCACGCACAGTAAGAGGACAACTTAAATCTGTCTCAACTCCTGCCCATACACGCATAGCAGTTGGCATAGCAAGAAACATTGAGTTTTCTTTTTCTTTGAGAGTCAGTCCGACTTTCTGAGGAACATCATCACAGATTATTTCGCCTTTTTCCATAACAACAACCCTAGTTGCATAGACAAAAGCTTCTTCGAGGCGGTGCTCTGTGAGTATAACAGTTGTGCCGAGTTCTCGGTTGATTCTGCCGAGAAGTGCCAAAAAGTCGGTTGCCGCAATCGGGTCAAGCTGTGCTGTAGGTTCATCAAGCACCAGCACGCTTGGTTGCATAGCCATAACAGAAGCTAAACTTAACAGCTGTTTCTGTCCGCCTGACAGTTCGCTGACGTTTTTATAAAACCATTTTTCAATTCCGAAAAAAGCCGCTACTTCTGCAACTCGTCTGCGGATTGTCGGCGTATCATAGCCTAAACTTTCAAGACCGAACGCAAGCTCATGCCACACCTTATCGGTTACAACCTGATTTTCGGGTGACTGCATAACAAAGCCGATTTTCTGAGATTGAGTGCGTGCGTCAACGTCATCAAGTTTATACCCATCAAAAAGAATGTCACCTGTTAAAGTTCCGTGTGGTTTAAGGCAGGTTTTCAAATGCCTTAAAAGAGTTGATTTACCACAACCTGACGGACCACAAAGCACTAAAAATTCACCTTGTGTTACCTCAAAAGAAATGCTTTTGAGTGCTCTTTGCTCCTGCTCAGGATACGAAAAGCTCACATTTTTGAATATATAGTTTTCCATTTTCTATCCTCCACAGTGTTGAGCACAACAGGTGTTATGCATAGTCCAAAGTAAATAAAATAAAAAGGTATGGTTGTAATATTGAAAGCTGAGTATCGTATATCCGGAAAATATCTGAAACCAAAGGCAGATACTATAACTCCAGCCAGAAGATACAGAAAACAGAACACAAACCATACAAGTACGTATTTATCCCTATCCTCAAAACGATAAATAGAAAACGCTGTTCTGCCCTTTAAGCCGTAACCTCGGCTTTTCATACTGTCAGCAGTTTCGATTGCATTCTCAAGCGACCACGTTATCATAATCGACATAATTGTTATTGCAGTTTTTGTGCGACTGATAAGACTTCCGCTTGATATATCTCTGCCGATACATCTTTGTGCATCTGCTACATTTTTCATCTGAGTTTTGAATTTCGGTACAAAACGTAAGGTCATACTGAGCACTAACGATAATGCGGGTATAACCTTGCCGAAAAGATAAATAAACTTATCAGATGTCATAACGCAGTTGAAAGCCGAAAACCACAACAGCAAAGTTATAATCATACCGCCTGACGAAAAACCATAGAGTATGCTTTCAAGTGTCAGCGGATTACCGTTTGAAAAATACAGCAAAATAGTTTTGCCCTCGTGATTAAAAGCAGGGTTAATGAACGCCGTGAGTAAGACAAGTGGTAAGCAGAATTTCAGCAAAAAGCCTACACTTTTCTTTCCCTGTGTGCTGATAACATAAACGACAGCACACAAGAGTGAAATAAGCTGTGCAAACGGATGGTTGATTACCATTGAAAATCCGATTGTAAGCGTAAAATATATTAAATTAACAAAAGGATGATACTTAGAAAAAGAATCACGCATATTTTATCCCATCCAATCGCAACCTACATCTTTACCTAAATCACAGGTGTATCGCCATTCAACAACTTCACCTTGCACAAGCTGATAACGAGAGCAACCATAGTTTGGATACCAACCATTAACCCTGTAAGTCCAACCTGATAGATTACCACAATCAAACTCATACAGGTTATGGATACCCTCTATGTACGCACTGTTATAAATCGGAGTCCATGATGATTCAAGGTGTATATTATTTTCTTTACACACACGCTGAAGAACATCAAACACAGACTCGCCCTCAAAGAAAGTAACTGTTGTCGCAGGTAAAATCACACCATTTGATGGTACAAGTTCTAATTTATCAGGGTCCAGGTCTTCAAGATTATTGAGTATAGTTGAACACTCAATAGAAAATGTGCAGGTATATGTTTTTTCGTTATTTATATCTTGATTTTCAGGTTCTACAGGTCTTGGTTTACCCTGTGGTATAGGGTCTGTTTTATACTTATCCTGTTCTGAGTCACTTCCGTCGGAATATACTCTGCCACCTGACTGCAAAGAACCACTCAGGTATTCATCAGTCTTTACATCATCTGAATCGTTCTTTGTTTTATCTTTGTCAGACGAAACCACTTTGTTCTCTGTTGCTTGTTGCTGTGTAGTGTCAGGAGTTATGATACAACTTTCAACGATTTTATTAACAGAAATATTCAGGATACTCTCTTTTGTTCCTGTGAGCGACACCGAATAAACGGGCTTATCATCCGAATATGCTGTTGCACTAAGGCAGTCCCACTTCTCGTTCAGATAAACAGAAAGTAACATCGGAAATCCGAAATCCTCTTTCTGTGAAAACTCGATTATTATTCCATCTTTATTCTTAATATCAGTTAAAAGATTTATATCTTTCGTTTCAACAATATCGCTACCAAAAACTGTCCATTCATAAGAATAGTCACCCGACTTACCCGTAAAAGTAGCGATTGCATTTTCGTCTTTAATGTGATTTAAAACACTTTTTTCAATTATTCCGTCTTCGGGAATCGCTATGTCAGATTGTAAATCAACCTGAGAAAAGTTACCCTCACACGCACATAGTAAAAATAACAACACTATACTTATCAGTATGCTTAAAAACTTTTTCATCACTTATTCACCAACAACAATTTTTCCGTTTTTGACTTTCAATGTTTTCTGTATCATCGCAAGGCTCTCTTTTTCGTCTGATGCTGCAAAAACAGCATCCTCAACTATGAGGTCAAAGACTTCGTCTGTTCTTGCACCACCTTTTATACGGAAATTCATTCTATAAACAACATTGTCTTTTTCTTCGAGTAACTCCTGACTGAATGAATTTTTGCCACCTGTTGTATCGAGATACATAATATTGATAAGTCCCGATTTATTGCATTGTTCTACATTACAGCTAAACTCAGGGAGCTTGACATCTTCACCTGATGTTGCATTGTTATAAACATAAACATTTCCTTCTTCAAGTCCCAAAAACTCAAGTTTTGAATTGTCAAAAGAAATGCTCGAACTGAAAGCAGGATATTTTGCTTCTCCAAGACTTGTAACAGTAACATCAAGAGATACTGTATCATCTTGTGACAAACTTATCTTCTGCGGTGTTTCAACAATCAGGGTAGGTTTTGACCTGAAAATATCATCCTTTTTAAAAACAAGAAATATAATCAGTAATATAACAAGAATAATTGCAATTAAGATGATAATAATTCTTTTCTTTTTTTTAGAGTTCTTAACTTCTTTATTAAGAGTTTCAACCTTTTCTTCCATACAAAACCTCCTGATTATACCATTTAAAGGGCAGAGAAATTCTCCGCCCTTTAAATAAACTTACTTAGTTTGCTAAAGCTGCCGCTTTTGTAACTACCTGATAATCTGTGCCATTTACAAATGATTCTACGATACCAAGTGCATCGAATGTATTTACACGGCTGTCTGAGTTTACGTTGAGTGCTAAAATCTCGTTGTCATGTGGAGCATCGCTCTTTCTGAGCCACGCATCAACGGCTGAAAGTGCATCCTGTGCGTTTACAATGCCATCAAAATTCGCATCACCAAACTGCAACGCCTCAGCTTTTGTATCTTCAATTTCAAAGTTTGACTTGTCTGCAAAATTCTGCATATCAATTGATGCAGGTACAATAGCCACATAAGACGAAACACCTGTTTTACTGCTTATCTCAGGACTGTATTTGAAGTCAACAGCATTTGTGCCATCGTTATATGTAACCTTTGTCTGTTCATCAACTGATGTAACAGAAAGAGCCACAGCTTTTTTGCTTGATGGGATAAGGTCAACGTCATCACCCTGATAGAGGCAAATTGCGTTGAACGATACACCCTGTACAACATTCACGCTACCGCTTGCTTTGTCTGTTTTTACAACAATAATTGAGTCAGGATTAGTTGAGTCAGAGTTAAGCTTTACTGACATACCTGTTAAAGAGATATCGAGAACATCACCGGCTTTTGCTGTATCAACCCTGAACTTAACTGTGAACAGATCAGCAGGGAAAGATGTACCTGTACCTGTAACTGTAATATCGTTGTTATTATTTGCATCAAAGTAAACTACTCTGAGCTTTCTTGTAGAATTTTCAACATACCAGTTGATTTCACCGCCATTTAAGCAGTTATTTGCAACAACATCTTCTACTGCAACACCACTTGGAATGTTCATAACATAGTCGATAAGTTTATAAGCTCCATTGTTGTCCCACTGATTGATGCTGATTACACCATTGAATGTTGCACCTTTTGTGTCTTCGATTTCAGCAGGCACAGAAAGTGTAGCTGTCAAATCACCTTTTACAGGTGTTACAACTTCTTCAAATGTAACATCAGACATATTGTAAAGTGATGTTTTACCTGTAACTAAACGCTTGTAAGCAATAAGAGCATAGCAAGCCTGATCGGTTGCCATTGCGTTTGAATCACCAGACTGAGCGTGCTTGAACATAGCATCATCTTCTACGTAATAAGAAAGAAGATTATCAACAGCAGAATTGCCGTCTTTAATAAATCTTATGTCAGTATCAGGATTAATGCCCCAAGTTGTACAAGCAACGATAATCTGAGCCGCACTTTCAGATGTTTCGCCTGTGCCATATAAGAATCCACCGGTTGAAAGCTGTTCTCTCGATAAACGGTCAAATGCTTTTTGTGCCGCATTTGTTACATCAGCTTTGTCACGATATGGGTACAAAGCCTGTAATGCCATACCTGTAATATCGGTATTCATAGATGAACCTGACATAGCCCAACCACCATCAGCAAGCTGTTTTTCAAGAAGATAATCAACGCACTGCTGACGGATTGTTTCATCCTCTGTCATATAATTGTTTGTATCTAATGCGATAAGTGTATAGATAACACCGTTGATACCCTGTTTCTTAACCCAGGAAAAGTCACTGTAATTAGCTGTTAAGTCCCAGTTACCAACAGAAGTTGCATCTTTACCAATAGATGATAAAGCAAGGATAACACGTGAATTATCTGTTGATTTTGATTTATGTAATGCACCATTTAAGTTAATTGATTCAGCCTTGCTGTTAACATACTCAACAATGCGGTCATAGTAAGCTTCAAAATACTCATCACCTGTGTTGAAGTACTCGCCACGAGCAAGACAAAGAACTGTCCATTCACCTGCATTTGTACCAAAGGCAGGCTCTGTTACTGTATCAGCAAGCTGAGCTAAAGTTGCATTTAATACAGCACTGACATCCTGTGGCTGACGAACAGGTGTATCTTTACCTTTTACAGTAATGCTTGCAAAAGCAGGAGCAGATACGATTGCACTTGGATATTCTGCACCGTAACCACCATTACACCAGAGATACCAAGTGCCTGATTTAAGTGCAGGGATAGTAGCTACACCACTGCTGTCAGTTGTTACTGTGCCCATAGCTTCGCCTAATGTTTTGCCGTAAGAGACCGAGCAGTCAGCTACCTCACTAAGTGCTAATTCGCCACCAAAACCGCCACCGCTTCTGACTAAACTAATAGGAAGCTCTTTGTCAGCGTCTACTTCATATGAGTGAGTAATCTCACCATTTGCATCTGCAAAATAGTTAAAACCTGCCGCTGAGTCCATCCAGAACTCCCAGCTTGTATAGCCTGCGATGTCGTAAAAATCACCTGATTTAAGGCTTAAATTATCCGCTGTTGCACCCCAACCCGGAGAAAGCTCAGGATATATACCATTGAGGTAGTAATTTAAGTTGCAGTCAGGAAAACCAAAAAGTCCTTCCTGAAAGAAGATACTGCTTGGACTACCCGAAACAACAACATCGCTCCAATCAAGACCAAAAAGCTCTTCGTGAGTGTAAATATATAAGTGAAGTGCTGTTACATCATATTTACCGTCACCATCACCATCATAATAGAAGTCTGATAATCCGTATTCATCTAAACTGATATTTTCAAGTGCAGACATTGGCACTTCTGCGTAAGCAATAGGTTTATCGTTTTTGTCGTTGACAAACTCCCCGTCAAAGCTTATTGAAATATAAATGCTGTCTTTTTCTGTTGCAAACACTGTGAAAGGCAAAGCAGTGACTATCATTAAAACAGTAAGCAACAAACAAAGTAGTTTTTGTGTTATGTTTTTACTTTTTGTTTTCATAAAAAATTTCCTTTCTTGTTTTACACAAGTTTCTTTTTTGTTTTTCTTTTCTTCGTTTTCTTAGGAACTAAGGATTTAGGCTCTTTAAGACCAGCCGTTTCCAAAGCTCTTGGCCACGGACCGAGAAAGGCTTTTATTCGTGAACGTGTTACTTCATCGAAATCATCCTTGTGCGGAAGTCTACCAAGTTCCCTATTTTTCTCTATTAAAAGTTCTACCGCCCAGGACTTTTTCTCTTCAGTTGTCACATTTATCCCTCCTCTAAAAGCAAGTGCCTCGCACGGGTTTTGTGCAGACAGTGCATATTTTCTGTACTTTTCATTCCCGAGTATGATCTTACAGCTTCCTATAAAAGTAAAAAAATACTCTCCCAACATAAAGGTCGGAAGAGTACAACAGATTTAAAGCACGCCAAAACAGCTTTGAATTACACATATAAAAAAGAGTGCCAACCCAAAGCCGCCAAAAGCGGTAAATCGGTTGCACTCTTCTCACCAAAGTTGTGTTTAACCTAAAAAAGAAACGGCAGGTCTCCTGACTTATGATACTGTGTACTACACCTAAAAGCACTCCTTCTCAGGATATCCCCAATGGCTCTTGTGCCTTTTATATCAAATACAGTAATGGCGGTTGTTCCGGATTCGAACCGGATTCCCTTTTACATTTACTCAGCTTACAACTTTTCAAACCGTATCTTCTTATATCGATATTTAATTTTAGTTATTATACCATAGATAGAATCAATTTTCAATATGTAAAAATCATTCTATCCGATATTTCATACAAGGTCTGCCGCCAGTTTCGTAGTTGATCTCACTGACCACTCTACCCGACTGAGCAAGATAATTCATATATCTTCTAACTGTTACACTCGTAAGATTTACCTTTTCGGCAATTTCGTCGCCTGTGAACCAAACGTTTTTATTGGCTTTCAGATATTCCATAATCAGTTCAAGGGTTTTTTCCTGAATACCTTTCGGGAAAAGAGCATCGCTCTTTTTGCGTGAATTTTCGATAATGTGGTCAATGCTTTTTTGGTTTAATGTATCAATATCCTTGAGCGCATTGTTTTGTGCGATATATTTTTCAAGTGCCATTTGGAAACGGTCAAAGGTAAAGGGCTTTACGAGATAATCCACAATACCAAGGTGCAATGCTTCTTCTAAAGACTCACGCTCTTTTGCTGCAGTCACCATAATAGCATCTACGACAATTTGTTTGTTGCGGATCTGTCTGAGCGTCTCAAAGCCGTCCATTTTGGGCATAAACACATCCAAAATCAAAAGATCTGCCGTGTTATTTTCAAGGAAATCAAGAGCACTCAGACCGTCATTACATTTGCCGACAATTTCAAAGTTCTTGTTTCTCTTTATGTATTGTTCGTTTATCATTGCGACCATCGGGTCGTCTTCTACGATCAAAACCTTATACATTGCCATTCTCCTTCACAAAACTTACCGAGAAAGAACTGCCCACGCCCTCTTGTGATTCCACCGTGATTTTTCCGCCGAAGTTTTCTACCATTGATTTTACTTGATGAAGTCCCGTGCCTCTACCATCACCTTTGGTAGAAAATCCGTTTTCAAAGATAAGTTCCATATCCTCATTTTTAATACCGCTACCTGTATCGTCAACAGTAATCAGCACAGCTCCGGGTTTGGAGTAAATACCGAACATCAGTTCTTTATGTTTATTGTAGTCGGTGCTTTTATTCATTGCGTCAAAGGCATTATCAAGAAGGTTGCCGATAACGGTTATCAGCATTTCGGAGGGAAGATTCATATCTGCCGGAGAATAATAACATCCCTCACGCAGTACAAAATTTATGTTGAGTTCGGAGGCTCTTGCGATTTTTCCGATGAGAAGTGCCGCAACAGCAGGCTCGCTTACAGCATTCATAACCTTACTGATATTTTCACGCTGAACCATAGTGATGTTTTGGATGTATGAACTTGCATCATCATACATTTCCATCTGAATAAGACCGAGAATAACGTGAAGCTTATTTGTGAAATCGTGATTGTTTGCTCTCATAGAATCAACAAGATACCGTGTTCCCGAAAGTTCTTCCATTAGTTTTGTATATTCGGCTCGGTTATGAAGAATGGCGATTATGCCTACAGTAACTCCATCTTCCTTAATCGGTACACGGTCAAGAATGATATCCGTCTTTGCAAGATTGATGTTCCTTTCCTTGTCGCCGCTTTTTATGTTACGGGAAAGAATATCATCACCGATAATATCCACACTTTGTCCAACAAGGTTATTAAGCGGATGATCGAAAAGCATACGAATAGCAGATTCATTGGCAAACTGTATGACGCCGTTTGTATCAAAAGCGATGATACCTTCCGCCAAGGTTTCAAGGATATTGTCACGCATTCTATACATCGCCGTGAATACATCAGGTTCGTATCCCATAAGGCTCTTTTTGATTTTACCCGAAAGTTTTCCCGCAATAATGAGTTCAATGAGAATGGCTACTACAGTGATAATCAGGAAGATAAACAACATCTGTGCCGTTTCTGCTTTGATGTTTTTCGTCAGCATAATCGCCATAACCACGCCGACGTATTCTCCGTCCTCGTCATACACCGCAGCATAAGCACGGCGCTGATTTCCTGATGGGCCGCTTTCGTTCACAGCGTAGTAACCGTCCGTATTGCTTTTAAAATCGGGCATATTTCCGTCATATCTTGTTCCGATCAAAGTGTGGTTGGAGTGATACATACGAACGCCGTCTTTGTTTACAACGGAGATGACGTCAATATCGTCAAGAGTATCCTTCAAGGCATCAAGATATTCAACGATAACAGTCTCTTCTTCGATGCTCTTACCCGTCATCATTGGAGAATTAGCAATCGCTTCGGCTACGTTTTGTAGATTTTGGTCGCGCTTCTCCGTTTCAAAATGAATATTGATAAGCGTTCCCGCAACACCTAAAATCAGTGCCAATGAGAGAATCAAAATAAGCTGAGTCCGAAAGAACAATTTTTGAATACCGCTGAGCGATATTCTTTGCCTGTCAGCCATTTGTTTTCCTGCTTTCATACCTTTACCATCCCTGATATCAATCCCTAAGTTCGAGTTATTATATCATAATTGAACGTTTTTTTCAATTTCCTAACCTTTTAAAAGGACTTTTGAAAGTAAAAAAAGTGGGTAAAAACGTCTATATATGTTTCTATTTTTCAAAAAATTGTTTTCTATACTTTTCGGTGCTATCCTATTTGCGAAATCAAAAAACGCAAAGGAGATATGTTATGGGATCTATTTTTGAAACGGTTATGCTTGTTTGTTTTGGTTTTTCTTGGCCACTGAATGTCATTAAAGCATACAAAGCAAAAACAGCAAAAGGAACGAGCCTGCCGTTTATTTTGCTTATCATCACCGGTTACATAGCAGGCATTTCTGCAAAGCTTATTTCGGGACAGATCAATTACGTGTTGATTGCTTACATTTTGAATTTGGCAATCGTATCTTTGAACGTAATTGTATATTTCCGCAACGTTTCGCTTGACAAGAAGCGTTTGCAAGGTATGGAGGCATAACAATGAGAGAAGCAGAAATTCAAAACTACACAAAACTCAATGAACTTGCCGAGCAAGGCGGTATTGTAATCTTCGGGGACGGTAAAGATAAGGATATTCCCACTTGCGAACTACGTCAGGCCTTTGCTGTAGAATCAAAGGTCTATAACCGCAGTTTTGATAATCTGTCCGTCAATGAGGCTGTGAGCGTATATAAAAAGGTAGTCAGCCCTCTTGAACCCGAAACGGTGCTGATACATCTCGGAGAGGCAGACCTTTCAACCCTTGGATTGAACCTTACCGAGTTTGACAATAAGTATCTGGAGTTGATTAAGGTTATCAAGACACAGAACAAGAAGTGCCGAATTGCGGTGATTTCCTTAAAAAATTATGACAGCGTTCCGCAGATAGCTGAGCTGAATAAACACCTGAAATATATTGCCGATTCCGAAAAATGTGAGTATGGCGATATTGCAACAAAGAAAGTGTGGAATCCGAAGGCATCTATGGAAGTCGCATCTTTCGTGTATTCAATTGGCTTTGTTCATCCCCTCAAAAATAAGCGTCCTTTATATGACCTTGTAAAAATGCTGTTTTGCTACGAAGAATAAAAAAATACGGCGTCAGGGAGATTTATTTCTCTCTGTCGCCGCTTTCGTTTAATTATAGATTATATCTTGGTTTACGATTTCTGTTGCTCTGCTACGGATATTATTCATTCGCCCAACCCAATCCATTTGATTGTCTGCTTTAAGTTGCTCAGTAACACTCTCTTTTTCGGCGAGTTGTTTCACAAGTAGTTGATACATATTTTCAGCTTGTTCGTTGATATCTGCGAGGTAATCTATGAGCTTACAGCTTGTGAGCAAGTTATAATATCTGACCTTGTGGTGGTTCAGCAAAAACCTTTTATGTCGCTGTCCCCATACTCCGATTTCTTTGTTTTCCTGCTCAGGTAATGTGAGATTAGGGATAAGATAATCACCCTGCATTGTATATGTAATTTCCATTTTTAGTCCTCCTTAACTTTAACTCGTTTTAGTTTTGCATTTGCTATTTTGATTATTACTTCATCTAACAAATCTGTATATTTACCCTCGGTAATCAGCTTGTTTCTGAAGTCGTTCAGATTATTCAATAACATTCGTCGTTCTTCACAGGTGAGATAGATATGATACTTGTTTCTCATTCTCTTTCCTCCGCTAACAAGTTGTTATAAAGAGTTTTGGTATCTACAAATGTATCATAAACAAACCTTGCACCAAGTCTGAACCCAACCATAAAGCTATCCAGTTCAGACTTTCCGAGAATAACACTTGAAGCATCAACAAAGGATGCAAACACTTTCTTTTCTTCACCTGTAAGTTTCTCATTCAATAAGCTTTCGCTATTTGCAAGGATAGTCATCTGCTTTTGTATGTGACTGTCTTTCTTAACTGAACGAGCCTGCGGGTCGATATTTCCGTAGAATAACTCTTCTATAATATTTTTCACCTGTAATTCCTCCGATTACACTAATATTCTACGAAGAATTTGAAAGAGTCCCTTATGTGCGAGCGAGAAAAGTGTGTAACTGCCGATAAAACCTATATTAAAATAAATCCGTTATTAACACTCGCACCAAATCAGATACCTCTATTGATACAAAAGTGTCAATAGAGGTATCGTCGTTTTATCGTTAATTTATAGCGAAAAGATAAGTAAATAAGCAGAGAATAAAAAACAAGCGTTGCAGTTTGAAGGAGTAAGTCTATGTTATCCCTCATCCGCAACGCTTTTTTGTTGTGATTTTTATGTGATTTTGTAATTAAGCCGGTGAAATTTTCAATCCTATCGCTAATAGATTGAATAACAGTCAAAGTTTCAATTATACGCGATCCTTTATAAGAAGCGCTTTTCCGTTTTGTACAAATACCTCTGCAATTTTTCCGCTAATAACTTCGTTGCTTACAGCATACTGATATTCGCAGGTGATTTCTGCGTTATCAAGTGGATACTTAGCATTTCTGATAGTTACGCCTTTGGCTGTGCCTGTGATATTAAGAAGTGAGAAGAAAGCATACGAATCATCAATGAAAGCAGGCTCCTTTGATACTATTTCCATTTCTGAATAATCATCAATGATTTTGCCTTTCTTGCCGAGCGACTCAAGGTGAAGAAGTATAGACACATTTCCTAGTGTGTGGTCAAGCCTTCCTCCAATTACACCAATCAAAAGAAATTCATCAAAACCTCTTTTGATAGCTTCTTTAACGGCATAGACTGTGTCAGTATCATCTTTTTCACATGGAAGCACTATCGTTTCAACATCAAGATTAGGGTTCTCATGTGAATCGAAATCACCGACAATCAAGTTCGGAGAAACACCTAACCCTTTCAAGTGCTTTAGCCCGCTGTCGCAGAACACAACAAAATCATCGTTGTGCAAACAGTTTTTGATATATTCATAATTGTTTATGTCAGCACCGCCGACAATTACACATCGTTTCATCTTGCCACCTCTGAATATTTACCTGATAAATCAAAATTGTGCATCATAGGCCCGGAACCTTGTCCTAAATCAAGCTGAGCTGAAAGTGCATCGGAAATATAGTCCTTGGCTCTCTTTACGGACATAGCAAGGTCAAAGCCCTTTGCAAGGTTGGAGGCAATGGCACTCGACAGCGTACAGCCTGTGCCGTGGGTGTTGGGATTGTTGATACGCTTGCCTTCAAACCATACCATTTCACCGTTTGCATACAAAAGGTCGTTAGCATCGTTGATACTGTGACCGCCTTTGAGCAGGACGGCACAGCCGTATGTATCACCGATTAATTTTGCCGCAGAAAGCATATCTTCTTTGCTTTCAATAGCCTTTCCCGAAAGCACCTGTGCTTCGGGGATATTCGGCGTAACGAGGGTTGCAATGGGCAGAAGTTTCTCTACTAAGGTTTGTACCGCATCGGTCTTCATCAAAGAAGAGCCGCTGGTTGCTACCATAACAGGGTCTACGACTATGTTTTTTGCTTTATAATATCTTATTCTGTCTGCAATTATCGATATCAACTCGCAGGAGGATACCATACCGATTTTTACGGCATCGGGATAAATATCCTCGAATACCGCATTTAATTGTTTGCTCAGGAAGTCGGGTGTTGACTCCTGAATCGCTCTTACGCCGATTGTGTTCTGTGCCGTTAGTGCCGTAATCGCACTCATAGCATAAATACCATTCATCGTCATTGTTTTCAAATCCGCCTCTATACCGGCGCCTCCACTGCAGTCTGAGCCTGCAATGGTCAATGCTGTTTTCATTTTCATAAAAAATCTCCTTTCAATATCAGCATCGTTTTATATAGCGGCATAATGTGGTGCCCCCAATCTGCCGCTTGAAGCCTACGGTTATAAACCGTAAGCAAACTTCCAAAAATGTTCTGTCTGTGTAAAGTTCTCAATAAAGCAATCCGAAATGGAGAGTAGTTCCGCTTGCTTCGTCTCGTGAGAATCAAATACCGCAACGGTTATAAACCCATCAGCTTTTGCTGTTTTGGCTGCGTAATAAGCATCCTCAAAGACAACCGTATCTGCCTTTGTTGTTCCAAGATACTCCATCGCCTTTTGGAAAATTATAGGCTCATCTTTTCCAAACCCTACTTCAGTACAAGTAAAGATTTCTGAAAAATACTTATCCATATCACAACGCTTTAGAGCTGCCTCAACCTGATAGCGGTCAGTAGCAGTAGCAATGCACATTTTCACGTTCATACTTTTCAAAAGCTCAAGAAACTCAATTACACCTTCCTTTGGCTGTACCGTATGAAAATAAAAATTTTCTACTGTCTTATTGATACCGTCCATAATTTCCTGAGTATCAAGTTTCAAGTTGTACTTTTCAGCGATGTAAATGGCTGATTGTGTTAAACTCATTGACTTTAGTGAGTTTTGCAAGTTTTCTTTTGGTTGTATTCCTAAAGAAGAAAGATAGGCTTCTCCCGCTGTTTCCCAAACAAACATAGAATCAAAAAGAGTTCCGTCAAAGTCAAATATTGCACCTTTTAACATAAATTCAGTTCCTTTACTCTCGCTTTGAGTTCTTCTGTTGCCTTTTTCGGGTCATCGGCTTTCATTATCGCTGAAACAACACAGATTCCTGAAATAGAGATCCCGTCAAGAACATCAATGTTATCTTTATTTAGTCCACCGATTGCATTGACGGAAATCGGTACAGCGTTACAAATATCATTTAAAGTATCGGTAGACGTAAGCACGGTTTTCACCTTTGTTGTAGTTGGATAAATCGCACCAACACCGAGATAGTCAGCACCCTGTTCAAATGCTTCCTTTGCCTGTTCAACTGTTTTGGTTGTTGCGCCTACGATTTTGTTTTCTCCCATCAGTTTGCTTGCTATGGCAACGGGCATATCACTTTGTCCAACGTGAACACCCTCAGCATCTATAGCAAGTGCTACATCAACTCTGTCGTCAATAATTAGAGGAACATTGTACTTCTGCGTGATATTATGTACTTTCTGAGCAAGCTCAATGTATTCGCGGGTTGTTTTATCTTTTTCACGAAGTTGCATAAGTGTAACACCACCCTGCAATGCCTTTTCAACACGACTAAGAAATTCCTGCTCAGTATAGTTAGAACTGTCGGTTATAAAATATAAACTTGTATCAAACTTTTTCATTTTCTTTACCTCACACATACAGATAATCATTCAGGACAGGCTGTAAACCTTCATCCGCCATATCTTCGTACATCTTATTTAGGCTACGATTATCGTCAATCTCAAACTGTTCATCGCCCTGTACTTCATCAGTTTCAGCTCCGTTATATTTAGAATCGTGGTCGCCTATTCCTGTGGAAACTCCGGCAGAAACTTTTGTTGCGGCGATTTTCACAATGCCGTTTCTAAATTTTGCACTTTCCCTTGATGACACTGTAATTCCAACATAAGGCAGGAAAATACGGTAGGCACAAATCACCTGACAAAGCTCACTTTCACCTACATCTAACGGGTTGATTTTATCGTTATTGATAATGGGTCTGAGTCTTGGGCAAGACAGCGACATCTCTGCGTGAGGATATTTTCTTTGTAAAAAATATACATGTAAAGCACTTGCAAGTGCATCTTTTCTAAAATCAGATAAACCTAAAAGAGCCGAAAAAGCAACTCCACGCATACCGCCTTTGAGTGCACGCTCTTGTGCATCAAAGCGATATGGCCACACACGTTTATGTCCGAAAAGATGAAGAGTTTCGTATTTATCGGAATCATAGGTTTCTTGAAACACAGTGATGTAATCAGCTCCGCATTCGTGCAAGTATTTATATTCATCAGTATTAACAGGGTAAATCTCAAGACCGACCATACGGAAATATTTGCGTGCTAATTTACAAGCCTCGCCGATATATTCCACATTACTCTGACCTCTGCTCTCACCTGTCAGAATAAGAATTTCTTCCATACCACTATCAGCAATAACTTTCATCTCTTTTTCAATCTGCTCCATACTAAGCTTCATTCTCTTTATATGGTTATAGCAGTTAAATCCACAATATACACAATAATTCTCACAGTAGTTTGCTATGTAAAGAGGAGTAAAAAGATACACAGTATTACCGAAATGTTTACTTGTTTCAAGTCTTGCACGTTGTGCCATTTGCTCCAGAAACGGCTTAGCCGCCGGAGATAAAAGTGCCTTAAAATCTTCGATAGTACACACATCGTGCTGGAGTGCCGCCTTTACATCAGTAGCAGTATATTTGCTGTAATCGTAAGACTTCATCTGCTCTACAACCTTTGAACAAACATCGGATTCAATAATCTCCATACCATCCATATACTCCATATGATTAGTACGAAAAGAGGGCTCATTTTCAAGTCTGTGTTTTTTCAAGAGAGCCTTAGAAGATAAATGCTTAGAATCTACAAAAAATTGGTTCTCCATATTTTCACCTTAATTTCTCAAAAATCCTGTTAATGGGTCTGAAGCAGATGCACCACGAGTAAGCACTCTGCCAAGACCGGAAAGATATGCTTTTCGTCCTGCTTCAATAGCATTCTTGAAAGCAGAAGCCATCATCGGAAGATCTCCTGCTGTTGCAAGAGCTGTATTAGCCATAATAGCAGAAGCACCCATCTCCATAGCTTCACAAGCCTGTGAAGGTCTGCCGATACCCGCATCTACAATAATTGGCACATCAATTTCATCAATAAGAATCTGAATGAACTCTTTTGTCGCAAGACCCTTGTTAGAACCGATAGGCGAAGCCAAAGGCATCACAGAAGCTGCACCTGCATTCACTAAATCTCTTGCGACGTTCAAATCGGGATACATATACGGCATAACCACAAAGCCCTCTTTAGCAAGGATTTCGGTTGCTTTTATAGTTTCCTGATTATCAGGCAAAAGATATTTTGAATCACGCATGATCTCAATTTTTACAAAATCACCACAGCCAAGCTCACGTGCTAAACGAGCAATTCGCACAGCTTCTTCCGCATTTCTTGCGCCCGATGTATTAGGAAGCAAAGTAATTCCCTGTGGAATATAATCGAGTATATTTTCCTGTTCTTTTGTGTTAGCTCTGCGAACTGCAAGAGTGATTATCTCGGCACCTGCATCCTTTACTGCCGCTTCAATCAGCTTCATAGAATACTTACCGGAACCGAGAATAAAACGGGAATTAAACTCGTGTCCGCCAATAATCAATTTGTCATTATTCATTTTTATATCCTTCTTTCATTAAGTTTCAAATTCACCTACTAAAATACGCAGGACAGTATGTGCCTGATGTGCGGCACAAAGCATAACTCGGGATGAAACAAGACTGCCTTCTGATTGCACGTCACTTTCTTCATCTCCGCACAGATAAAACCTGCTCATAACCTTTCGCGTCTTAATGGTGTTTGCACTGCCCATTCCTGCCATACCTGATGCCGCTACAAGAAACTTGTCCGACATTTTTTCAAGAACAAGATTTGTAAGCATAGCCTTGCATTCTGCATCATCAAAGGCTTCGCAGATAATATCTGCATTTCCAAGAAGCTGTTCTGCGTTATTTTCAGTAATACGAACACAATGGGTTTCAACTGTAGTGAATGGAGCAATTTCACGCAGATTGTGAGCTAAAGCATCTGTTTTATTCATTCCTATTTGATTAGCTTTATATTGCTGTCGGTGAAGATTCGTGATATCTACTTTGTCAAAGTCAATCAGAATCAGCTTACCAACACCTGCACGAGCAAGAGCAACAGCTATATTTGAACCAAGTCCTCCAAGACCGCAAATCGCAACTGTTGCAGATGTAAATTTTCTTTGTATATCTTCACTGTGCCTTTCGCACAAAGCCTTGTACCATTCTTCTTTTGTAGGAATCAGCTTAACCACCTCCCACAAAGCTGACAACCTCAACATTGTCACCATCACACAGCAGAGTATCTGCGTACTGTGATTTTGGAACTATATCGCCATTGCGTTCAACTGCGATCCTTTTTGGGTCGTAATTTGTGGTTGCAAGGTATTCTGCTACTGTCTTACCTGCAATATCCAGTTCCACGCCGTTGATTTTAACCATAAAAACACCTCCAAAACAACAAAAAAGGAAGCTACCGATTTGGTAACTTCCTTAATATACTTCGTTATTCCTAATATCCTTGTATCAGGCATCCCTACGTTGGCATTATCCAAATCAGGTTCTCGGTCGAAGGTCACACCTTCCTCTCAGCCTGTAACACAAGCTCCCGTTTATTTAATTGTCAAAAAAACTATACTCTAATATCAATTATAAGGACGAACTCTAAATATAGCTCCCACTGATTCGCAGATTTCTCGACACTTTTCCTGTTCTTCCTTAGTTGTTACAACGTCCACAACTGTCATCATAACAGAGGGAACATATTCAGTACAATCCTTTGTAAACTGAAGCATAGCATCAAAGGACTCTATTCCAAATTTAGGGCGAACCACCTCAAGGTAATCTTCCTTATTGGTAGCATTGAGACTTATAGAAACTGCGTCAATAAGTCCCTTGAGTTTAGGTGCTGTAGATTTCTCCCATATCAAATCAGCAAGACCATTTGTATTGATTCGGATTCTAATATCACTTTTTGATTTGATATATTTTGCTACTTCAAGCAAATCATAAAGACGCTCTGTAGGTTCACCAAAACCGCAGAATACAACCTCTTCATAATTTGCTAAATCCCACGTATCTAAGCTATCACAAATTTCTTGTACAGTTGGTTCTCTTTCAAGCCACAGCGAATCCGACTCAAAAACGTGGTCTTTTTTATTGCGTACGCAGAATGTACATGCACAGGGACAACGATTGGTTATATTAACGTATAGTCCCGTTGTGACAGGGTATGTAATTGTCATCATCGCAGATTCCCTCCATATATTTTTGATTTAAGTTTCATTTTATCGGCGGTAAGTCCAAAAGCAATAAAAACAATAGCACTTGCTACCGACTGTGTAACAGATGCAGGAATTCCAGCCAGTGGAGAAACAAAATTGCCATATATCAAGGACTCATATAAATAGTATCCGCCTGCACACACCATCGTAGCCGGCAAAACAGCCAATGAATTTCTCAAGTTTATAACCTTGTCTTTCTTGCTTGAAAAGAGCAAAACAGTAAGTGCTTTGATTATAACAGAACCCGGTGCCCAAACAGCAAATCCGGTAAGACAGTCTGCAAGAAACGCTCCACCTGCACCTACCACCATAGCATAGTGCCAAGGCAATAAGCAAGCAGCAAGATATATTAAACCGTCACCTACGTGGATATATCCATTATTTGTTGGAATATGCAGATATGCGGTGACAACGAAAACCAAGGCAGTAAAAAAGCCGGTTATACACATAAGTTGTACTTTTTTATTTTTCATAATATATTTTTCACCTCAAACTTTTCTAAGGTTCGTTATAACTAACAATCTATAGATGTGAAGCAGTTGGTTTGATTTGCGTAAAATAAAAAGGAAACTACCTATTTGGTAATTTCCTTAAAAATCAGTTTCCATGATACGTTGTATCATGCATCCCTACGTTGGCATTATCCAAATCAGGTCCTAGGTCGAAGGTCACACCTTCCTCTCAGCCTGTAACACAAGCTCCCGTTTCTTAAATTTTGGTTACATTATACACCGCAAAACTGCATATTTCAAGAGGTTTTTAAAGTTATAGAGTTACTTTATCAAAGTACTCACTTGTATGTGTCTGTTTAGGCGCACCATCGTCGTCACGGACTCAAAAGATCGTACAACTATTTTTATGATGAAATGGTCGCATAACCTTAATATAACTCCTCTGACCTTTGTTACATTTTTTACTAGCTATTATATTTCTGTGCATCTTACTACAATTCTTGTTCTCCCACTATATGTGCAGGTATATAAGATAAGATCATCACCCGTATCTTTCACAAGCTCAGTATCAGTAGGATGTAGGATTTCAACAGACGTTACGGTATACATGTTTTTTGTTCCTTCCATATCAGTAAACATCACCATTGAATCCAAACTAAGTTCTCCAATATAACCAAAGTGGCTTTTATAATTATGTGCACATATTACAAGGTTATCTGTTTTAATCGAACCATAATAACGGCAAGGAGCAACTCTGAGTCTAGAATAATCACATTCTGACATAACAGGAAGTGTTACATTCAACTCAGGGATATCAAGATATCCGATATAATCATTGCCCTCTATATCTACAACTTTCATTTCTGTGTCAAATGGGTCAATCTCGTCATTAGTCTGATTATTGTCCACTGTATCAATAATAGCATCCATCACTCGATTTGACTGTTCTTGTGCTTTTTTATTTTCGAAATTGTTGTACAAAAAGAGAGCTACTGCGAAAAGAATCAGTATTAATCCCAACGTTACAAGAGTTATTCCGATTTTTCTTTTCAAGAATTTATCCCCTATCTTCTAGCCTATTCATTTTCTTTTTTACCGAAGTTCAGCATAGCCCAACCGATGCTGAAAAAGATAAGACCTAAAATGACACAAACCGGTACAGGCCAATTAAGTTGTCCTGTCTGAACAAGTTTATCGTTACTGTCTTCAGGTTGGGTCGGTATAGTTTCTTCGGTTTCATCCGACTTGTTTGTAATGTTAACTGTGTTTGATGATGTTTCATAATACACAGTATAATCTTCAGGGACTTCTGTTTCGACTACGCTCCAAATATATTTTTTCGGTAGATTATCCCATCTGTAATACCAATTATTAGCTGAGTTTAACTCTATTTTTTCATACTCCTGATAATCACGCAGTAAGACAACTGTAATGCTTTGTGGAATAGTTTTATCAGTATTCCATTTTTTCATAACACTTATATAAGTGTTATCGCCATCTGTCAATCTAGCTCGAATTTTAGGTGATGCCTCAACGTTGTTTTCATATGTTTCATTATGAATATCATATGTAGGGACGCTGATAAGAAAAGGTGTTGTAACATAATCAGACAATTCGCTTTGTACAGGAACGATAAGATATAGTCCGTGTTCAAGGTTATCAAAAACCAGTGTACCATTTTCGTTTGTGCTTTTCTCTGTGTAAGGTTGAGAACAGGAATATGAAAAATATGCAAGGTGTATAGGATTATAAGAATCCTGTAAATCTGACAAGTCAACTCCTGCCTTATCGTAAGGTGAAATCATATCATATCTTATACCCTTTGAGTCTTTGCGTGCTTTTGCAACATGATATAATTTAAAAGACATATTTTCTATCGGAGTCTGCGTTATTGAATCTGTGAGACTGATAGTAATACTACCCTTTTCGTTGATATCAGAGGTGGCACTAACAGATAAAGGAAGAATGAGTACTGCTAACATCATAATAAATGCTATGATTTTTTTCATTTTACTATTGCCACCTTTCGTTAGAATATTATTTAAAATCTTATTTATCGCTATTTTTTCTTTTCTTTTTTGAAGACTTAACAACAAGAAAAACAAGAAGACCCAAAAATATCGGAATAGCAACTACAGGTGTTACTATAAGCGGGTCAATCAGATAAGCCTCGGTTGTTATATTAATCTTCTTTGCCTCTTCAATATTTTCAATTCTAGTTCCTCTGACAAGCATACGGTGTGTGTTGATACCATAAGGACTGCACGTTACAAGTGTACAATAATCTTCGCCGTTTACAACATTAAGCTCGTCTGTTTCATCAGGCAGGACAACTTTCACCTGATCAACCTGATAAGTGAACATTTTATCAAGAATTGTTATTGTAAAAACATCGCCTACGGCAAGTTCGTCAAGGTTTGTGAACAATTTTGCAGAAGGCAGACCTCGGTGTGCAGAAAGCACACAATGCGTACTTTCCCCACCTATAGGAAGGGTGGATCCCTCCAAATGACCAACTGCACAGTTCAACACCTTATCGCTTGTTCCGTGGTAAATAGGCAGTTGAACTTTTATTTTATCAATCGTAATATATCCCATCATTCCGTCATCATTTACATCAAGTGCCGAATAATACTCATCATCAAGTTCAGGATATCCTAAAAACGGATAAGATATAAGTTTCAGCTTACGATTATACTCTTCAGCTTTTTCGAAATATTCAGAAAAATCCTCGGGTGTAAGATCAACAAGCAAATCGTCATAGTTCATGATAGCCTGTGACTGCCTTTTTTCGTTCCAGAAATCACTTACTGTAGGATAAAGCATAACACACAAACCTATCAAAAACACGGCTAATAATAGAATTGTTGAACTAAGACCGCTCTTTTTCTGTTTTTTGTTTTTATTATTATTTTCTTCCATAATTCATCAATTAATCTTCTTAAAATTTTCAACGTCACAACCGAAGAATCGGTAACAACGGTCAAAATTTTAAGGGATATCCCCTGCCAACTTTATGTCGGCAGGGGTTAAAGCCTTAATCGTCAGCTATTCGCTGTAAAATCTTATGATTCATCAGAATCTTTCGGATTTTCTAAGTTTTCGGACTCTTTATCCTTTCATGAAAATGTAGACATTCTTTTCTTTGTAATAAAGACAACTACAGCTGCAAGCATAAGTAAAATACCAACAATGTAGAAGATAGTTGTACCGATGCCACCTGTTTCTGGGAAGAGTCCACCGGTTTTGTTTTCTACTTCGATTGTTGCAGGGGTTTCGCTATTGATTTTGTAAGAAGCTGTAAGTGCTGTTTCATCGTATTCACTTGTGATAACAACATCAACGCCCTTTGCGAGCTTGTTATAGCCATCAGGAGCTGAAACTTCGTGAAGCTTGTATGTACCTTCATCAAGACCAACGATTTCAAACTTACCGTTTGCGTCGGTTGTGATATCTGTGATTGTACCATCTTTATCAACTTTGTATGTAGGAACCTCGGCACCTGCTACTTCAGAGTACTTGATAGCATTTCCAGCATTATCGAGAAGCTCGAAAACAGCGCCTGCAAGACTTACTTTAGTGTCGCCGTCTTTTGTGAACTTTAATACGTCAATTTTCCAAGTGTATGTTGTTGTAGTGTGCTTAGCTGTCTCCCATGTACTATCCTCACCGTATGAAAGGTAAACTGTGTTATCGTTACCATCAGTTACGATATTAGCATTTTCGTTGAGAGTTGCTGAATAGTAAACTGTAAACTGAGTACCCTTAGCAAGACCTGCGATAAAAGCATTGTCGAATTTAACATCAAATGTATCCTTATCTTCAGGATCAACTACTACTTCGTAATTATCTTCTGCAACTACTGTACCATCAGCGCGTTTTACAACAACATCTTTATTAAATGTAAGACCTGCTTCCATTTTATCGTGCATTACATAGTTTGTTGCACCAAGACCAACAGTTACTGTAGATTTATAATTAACTACCTGGTCAATATCTGCATCGTTTACTTTGCCCCAACCTTCGTCAGCGTTATTAACTTCGCTGTCTTCCTGAACGAACTTATCAATATCAGGTTTCTCGTTCTTTTCAGTAGCTGTAAAATCTGAATTTGTGTTTGTAAGAGCGCAAAGAGTACCAAGAGAAGTATCGATTGCATAATAACCAAGGCTAAGACCTGTAAACTCAACTTTCTCACCGTCAGCAGTCTTTGTAGCTGTTGCATCGATACCCTTAGTTTCTGCGTAAGCGATAGCTTCTTTTGCAAGAGTCTGGTCTACTGCATTCACGCCATCTTTAAGTACAACTGTTGTCTGATCAGCTACAGTTGTCACATCAAAATAATTTTTAGCAGTGTCTGAGTTAAAGAAATCAACCCAACCATCTACAATAGTGTAGATACCTTTTGTACCCTCATCGTTTGATGGAGCGAAGCTAAGCATTTTGTAGATATTGTACTTTGCCTTATCTACTGCCTTATCGATTGTGATAGTGCCTGTATCTGCAGCGAAAGCTACTGTACACATTGAGAATACAAGCACGATTGCTAATAATGCTGAAAATAGTTTTTTCATAATTTACATCCTTTCATTTTTAAATATTTTCGAGCTATATTTTTCCGTCGCAAACTTATTGTGTTTGTTTCAGGAGATTAATTTTTTAACCTCCTCTCTCGCTTACGACGAATAATTTTATACACAATTGGAAGTGTCACAAGGACAACACCAATTATCACCATATAGAATGTACCAGTACCACCTGTTTCAGGAATAACAAATATTCCTGAAAAGTTTTCAATAGCAATAAGGGTTGTAACGCTCTGGATTATTCCGTTTGGATCCTGATCATAAAAATAGAAATACACAGGTTTTTTTAACAATTCATATCCCTGTGGTGCAACCTGTTCAACGAGAGCATATGGTCCACCCACAGTGAGATACTGTGTTTCTATAACAGACGTTCCGTTACTGCCTGTTGTATATGCGCCGATATATCTGAGTATTTTACCATCGTTGGTAATAATATTTTTAGAAGCGCCGGAAGGTGGTATTGCTGAAGGATCGCCCATAGGTCCGTAAAGCAAGAAAGTTGCATTCGGCAATGGAACATTTGTCAAGCCATCCTGTTTAAGAAGTGTAATTTCGTTGTTAGAACCCGATGCACCACCACTGTGTTCCTGAACACGGAAAATTGCACTAATAACATCAGTAACCTCTGCTTTACCTCCAACCTCTACTGAGTTTTCAACTGATACCAAACCGTTTTCTGTTATCAAAGTAGTGTAGTCAATTATTATATGCAGACTGTCAGGCACTAAAAATATCAGCGTATTCGTTGGAGCGTCATAAGTTAAAGTATAAGAGTATTCACTTTCAGGCGAGTCAAAGTCAACCCACACATCGGTACTCTTCTCATATTTTAGTTTTATCGTATCCCAGTAAACAGAAAGATTAGGTGTCATAGCATCACGAACAATCAGAGTATCAACACCTTCAATAATATCAAGAGACTTTCTGTTTATATGTACTTGGAAATCAAGTTTTGCTCCGTCCTGATACACGTGCTTATGAAGCAGTCCGGTATAAAACTCAGATGTCTGGGTAACCGGTCCGGATGAACCTGAATCATCCCACGTAAGTTCTGCTGTATTATCAAGCTCAAACTTCGCAAAATCGGTAGTGTAGAGATGTTCATCTTTAACCTTAAGTTGATAAGTAAATACAAACTTACCGCCAGCACTAATCCATTGATAATACTCCCTAAATGTTTCTGCACCTGAAATATAGTTCCAGTTGTTTGCATTTGCTTCTTCGTTATAATCAAGGAAAATAAAATCTCCAGCATCAACTTCTATAGTATTTCCCGTTACCGAACCCCTATATTGGTATTTACAAAGCCACATATCTTTCTGCCACGGAGAATAACCCGTCACAACAAGCGAATTCGGTACATACTCCAACCTTTCATCAAAGGTATCGTTAAACAACAGCTCGTCTACAGTATGATCCACATAGCCTTTGTTGCCACCTGAGCCTGGAATTGTGTTATTAAATACAACGGCATAATCAATGATACCGTTTTCGTGAACAGTCGATTTTTTCGTAATTTTAGGAGAATACTCATAGCTAGACGAATCTGTTCCTGAGATAATATCAGTATAATTCAGATATGCCTCATTTGACATTGTGTAATCCTGTAACAATACATCTTCAAGAGTAAGGTCACCTGTCAGTTCACCCTCCCATTCGATGCCTGTTTTTGCATCAAACGGAATTTTATAAGAAATTTTAAGTGTAGCATCTTCAGAAAGAATCCATTTTGAAAATGCTGCATCTGCATTAGCAGTATTAAAGTAAATATTGAAACTGTGTTCCTGCTTTCCTGAAGCGGGTGCAACTAATATATATGTATTATCTACTGCTCCACCATTTTTGTAATCGGTGAAATTAATAGTCTGTCCGCTATCTGTTGTTGCAGTAATAACCAAATCCTCAGGTGCATTCTCAACATACAGATAACCTACATCGTTATTGTAGCCCCAGATTGCAGAAAGGTCTGTCAGGTAAAAACCTCCCATATCCTTAATAACTGCAGGCACTTCAGCCTCTATTGTAAAATAAACGAACTCTCCGTCATTGCCTGTTGCAGTTTTTTGTACGTAAGGAACAAATCCCACAACATTAGCAGTACCACCAGCCTGTTCTTCTTTGCCGTTGATTGTTGCTCTTACACTGTTTGTGAAATTTACGATTTCACCTTTCTCTGGTTCTTCATATGTTGTATAGTACTCTACAACAAAGGAGTAACCCTCAGGAAGTGCAAAACTCATAGTGTTACCATTAACAGTAACATTATCCCAACTTATGTAGGCATCAGGAAGCTTATTACCCCATTCATCGTAGTGTATAACACGGATTGGTTTATTAGTATAGTAAGCAAGTCCGTTACCAAGAGTATCAATAATAACCGTACCCTGTAAATTATGATTATCTTTTCTGATTTCAACTTCCCACTCTATAACTGGAATCGGATTTCCGTTATCGTCTGTAAGAACTGCCTGTTTGCCATTTTTCTCGATTTTCTCGAGTTCAACTCTTAACCAGTCATTAGCCCATACATAAACATCCCCTCCCAGGGAGTTTTTGCCTAATGCATCAATACCGTTCCACATAACGACAGCCTCACTTGAAGTGAGGTTATCATAGACTTGTGTTTTATATGTAATCAGAAAGCCATCCCCTGCAGGACAATCAGGAAATCCTGAAAGCCTGAAGCCTTCTTCGGTTCCTTGATTATGCAATGGGTGGTCTGAAACAATAGGCTGTGGGTTGAGAACATTACCATCAAGGTCGGTCACTACAATAGTGTCCCTAAGTGTGTAATGATTCTCCCATATCTGGTCATCAATAACAAGGTTTTTTACAACACCATGGGTTGCCTCAACCCTGATTGTGTATTCCATTGTATGGTCATTTTCGTCATACTCGCCGTGCGTTTTCGTTACATCCATGGCCGCATTACCATCGACAACAAGATTTAAATTAAGGTTATCATTGAATTCTATTTCCGTTGTACTTCCGGACTCTGATGCGGCAACCGTAGCATTAAAATCAATAAAAAAGTCAACGTTTGAATATTTCTCAACAAAGTTTACACCATCACTATCTTCGTAAAAACATACCCTTAATAATCCTGTCTCATCCAAATAATACTCACCGACATCAGCAACAGTTCCGTTCTCTGTTTTTGCAGAAATTGTATGCCAATCGTCAAAAGGTTCACAATGAATATTATTAGGAAGGTGATATGTAAGATAACCATCTTCATCGTGCCTGAACTGAATCCATTCGCTGCCTGTGTTAATTTCGCTGAATTCAAGAGAAACCATATAGGTTTCACCAAGATAAACGGTTGAACCATCATTTAGCTCTGTACCCGTCATTGTTTTGAAAGAAACGCTGACAATTTCATCTTCAAGATGTGAAGTGTAAGTAATACCATGGTCATCAGCAGTCATTATAGCCAGCGACTCGCTATCATACACGCTTTGCACCGGTGTGCTTCTATTCATTTTGAACTTCACAGGTTTTTCTGAAACATTTTCTTGTAAAATGTTAGGAATATAGCGGTTCAGTCTACCTGAAAGTTCAGAAGTTTTCACAGATACCATATCTGAGTGCTCAGCACCCGAATTCACAATATTCTGTGCTGCACAAAGATTGCTTGTTTTACCATATCCTAAAACACTATCTCTATTTTCATAAACAACTTCTTTTACTGCACCATCAACATCGCCTTCAATAACAATAAGAACACTCTCACTTGAGTAAACAACGATACCTGTGCGGTCAGCCTTTGTGTCAGAATCTGTGTCAAAAAAAATAACGTCTCCTCTAGATCCGCTATATTTATCAGCTAAATAATAATTATTCCTTTCAGTCCACGCACATCTCATACTTTCTGCAGTAGCATTGATAAATGAATCCACATCGCTGATATTAGCGTAATTCATACAAAACGATACAAAAATAGTGTTCCATTCACTATAATAGCTTCCATACCACTCACCGTAACGTGTATAGCTGTTTTTTTCTGCAAGCTCATTATATTCGTAGTTCTGCGTGCTTTCTGAATATCCTACCTGTGTGCCTGCTATAGAAACCAAGTTTTGTGCAACATCATTAGTAATTGCTACTTTATCAAAGGACTTCTTCCAATCGTATGATGTTTCAACATCGGCACTTTTTTCAGAAAAGCACTCTGCACAGTGAGTATGTTCAGGCTTAGTGCATATAAGCACCTCATCACTGTAGCAAGTGTTCACGTGCGTATGTTCTTCAATCTCACATAAAGCATCGCTTGTAACGGTAATACCGATGAGTTTAAGACACCAGAAAACAGAAATCGCAACTAAAACCGCGATCAAGGGAAATATGGCAATAGTATTCTTATTCCGTATTCTAAAAGATTTGTGTGTTTTTAAATAATCTTTATCAATTTCAGCCATATCATCCCTCCTCTCTACGATTACTGTTTTAGTATTTTTCTGACTTTTATTACTAAGTGTTCTGATTATTCTGATAATCTATACTTCCAAACCTATTTAAAGGCCAGATCCTGAAGAAAATTTCACCTACGACCTGTTCATCGTCTACAAGTCCTACCACAGTACTTCTACTGTCAATAGAGGTCGAACGGTTGTCTCCAAGTACAAAATAATGATTATCCGTTACATGCACAGGAAAGGTAATGTCACACTCACCTAATGCACGATCGATTATGTATGGTTCTTCAAGAAGGACATCGTTAACATATACATATCCTTCTTCGTCAATTGTGATACTGTCGCCTGGTACTCCGATCACTCGTTTAATAAGTAGTTTATTCTGATACGAGAAGCAACACAGTTGCCCTCTACTCAGTTTGGGTGTTTTTACAAGAACAACGATTTCTTCATCATTCAGTGTAGGCTCCATACTGTTACCTTGGATCTGAAGAACAGGCAACACAAGCGTTGCGATAAGCACAGCGATTGCTGCGACAACAATAATCGAATATAGCGTGCTACATAATACTTTTATATATTTTTGTTTGTACTTTGTTTTCAAAATTGCTTTTTCCAGCTGTTCAGAGGTTGGAAAGTTAGTATAGTTAACCTCTTCTTTTAATGCCATTTACGGTTAACCCCTTCTAAGAGTGTATAATTTAAACTTTTCAGTAAAAGTTGAATTTCTCAATTTGTGTTATCAAGATTGCCTACAATCGAAGAAACCAGCTGTAAAACTGCGCTCAGTTTATCTGAAGTTTCATTCAATTTAGTTGATGTTTCGTCTAATTGTTGAACACTCTTGATTATAGTATTTTCTTGTTTAATCTGTTCAATCTCTGCTCTGAGCCTTTCATTCTCACGACTTTCAGCCAAAAGAAGTTCTAGAAGTTCAAGCCGACTAAGTTTTTTTAGTTCTTTATCAGTCATTAATTATCTTTCCTTAATGATACATTATCCCACTGTAATATCGAGTTTGTTATAAATATAACACTCATTGATAATTTTTTCAACTTTTTTCTTCAAAAAAACATCAAATTGTACAAGTCAGAACCTCCGGCTAAGCCGGAGGCTTGAGTAAGCCCTATAAGGGCATTTTACAAGCATATCCCCTCAAGGGGTACTGAATAGTTTGCCGACCGCATTACTATCTCAGGCTACCCCTTAAGGGGTTTCTTTTTGCCTA
>JBGVLC010000033.1:0-39255 GCA_045124035.1 Ruminococcus sp.
ATCACATTTATTTTGAAAATGCACTATATATTTTACATTTATATGGAAATTTTCTTTTTTTAGGAGGAAATGCTTATGAACAGCCACTTTTTTGCTGTTATTTCAAGGATGAAATACATAAATCGATGGGGTCTTATGAACAACACAAAAAGCGAGAATATCAGCGAGCATAGTCTTATGGTTGCAATTCTCAGCCACGCCCTTGTTGAAATCAGCAACAAGCGTTTTGGTGCTCAGCTGAATTCTGAACACGCCGCTATGCTTGGTATCTATCACGATGCAAGCGAAATTATCACAGGCGATATGCCGACTCCGATCAAGTACTTTAATCCGAAAATCATGAAAGCGTATAAACAGGTTGAGCGTGTTGCTGAGGAAAAACTGCTTTCATATCTTCCACAGGATTTGCAGGAAAGCTTTGCTTCACTTCTTACCATAAGTGAAGAAGATAAGGAGTATATTCCTTATATCAAAGCAGCCGACAAGCTTTCAGCACTCATCAAGTGTATTGAGGAAGAAAAGCTCTCAAATCGTGAATTTGAAAAGGCACAAAGCACAATTATGAAGTCTCTTACAGATATGAAGTTACCATATGTCGATGTGTTTTTAACCGAATTTCTGCCGTCTTTCAGACTTACTCTTGACGAGCAGGACTAAAATTTATATACAATATGTGCTTTTGTGTGTTTAGCGTTTCACAAGAAGTTGTGAATTTTTGTTGAATTTTGGCGAAAATTCTTTATTGGAAAATAAATGGCGATAATTGTAGTATAATAAGCTTGTTTTATTATGCGAAATTCTGTGATTTACGCAAAAGAAAGGCGGGTATGTATGTCAACTAATGGTAACGACTTTATTGATATCAATTCCTCAAGCCAGGTAAACAAAGTATACAAAAAGAAAAACACAAAGGGTAGGGTAAGACGCACGGTTGTGCTGATTTTATCTATCATTATGCTTCTTTGCGGTAGCGGTATGGTGTACTACTACTCGGTGCTCGACAGCCTGAACTTCGAAGAAATCGACACTGAGCAGACTCCTACTACCACAGCTGTTGATAGTCAGAACGCAAACACCGTGAAAACCGACTCTCTTATCGAGAACTCTCACGTTCTGAATATCTTGCTCTTTGGTCAGGATGCTCACGGCAACGGAGAAGATGACTACGGACGCTCCGACACAATCATTCTTTTGTCTCTCGATAATCTTCACAAAAAGATTAAGCTCACATCTTTCCAGCGTGACACCTACGTTACTATCCCGGGTTACGGCGACGGCAAGCTGAATTCTGCGTTCAGCCTCGGCGGAGTTCCTCTTTCAGTTCAGATGATTGAGGCTAACTTCGGTATCGCTGTTGATAAGTATGCTTGTGTTGACTTCAAATCTTTCGTCAAAATTATCAACGTCCTTGGCGGTGTTGATATGGAACTTTCTATTGATGAGATTGAATATATCAACGCCCAGATTGATGTTAACAATCAGGAGGGCAAGACCGACTTCCTCGAGTGTGACTACTCTAAGGAAACTCAGGTTGTTCATCTCAACGGTTATCAGGCTCTTTGGTATGCCCGTAACCGTGGTGCTGACTCACTCGGTGGTATTTCTGACTACAGCTTCTCAGGCGATGACTGGGACAGAACCGAACGTCAGCGTAAACTTCTCGAGACTATTATGACAAGTTTGAAAGAGGAAGCTACTCTTACTGACCTCGTTGAAATCGTTAACGAAATTGGTCCTCTTGTCACAACAAACCTCAAGAAAAACGACATCACTTTCCTTGTTTCTAACAGTATGACATACTTAGGCTACGATATGGAAGAGATGAGCTTGCCAACTCAGCCGAACTGGAAGTATGGCAAGACTGATGATTTGCAGTCAGTTATCGTTATCACCGATTGGGACGCTGTTAGATATGACCTCGCTTCATTTGTATACGAAGATTTGGTCACAGGTGGCGCTGCTCCTACAACTCCATAAAGACAAAACTAAAACCGCTGTGAAATCACAGCGGTTTTTTTGTATCTGTATTAGTCGATTTTTGTGAATCTTTTCATCTTTTTACCATCGCGTTCGATTATTTCCTTGAACATATCGTATGGTCGAACCCACAGCTCCTGCTCACCATAAAGTGCTTTGTAAATTACCATTCTGTTGAGCGTTTCACTGTCTTTTGCAAAACCGATAACTTCGTATTCATTTCCCTTGAAATGTCTGTATTTGCCTAAAGTCACAACATCGTCTTCTATGATATTGTTGATGTTGTCAACAACTTCAGCTTTGAGTGGTTGAGGTTTTACAGGCTCGGTTTTGATAGGTGTTGCACTCGCTTTCTCATTCAAATCGAGCTTGAAACTACCGTCATTTGCAACTAAAATCATTGAGGATTTAGGCTCAACTTCTATGTTGGTATAACCGTTACAATTGTACTGATTGTTGTTGTTCAAAACATCGGTGAGAACTCCATTGTGGTTAGTGTTAAAGCCGATGTTTCGTTTATCACCGCTTTGGTTGAGAAGTACAAAAACACTCTGGTTATCTGTTTTCATTGAGTAACAAAGTGTCTCTAGCTGGATGTTTTCGTTCTTGTATTTACCAAATTTGAAAGCATCGAGTGAGTGCATAATTTTTGAGAGCTTTTTGATGTGCTCAAGCAATTGTGTGTCTGGGTTTTGTATTTCGCCCAAATTGATGCAAGGACGCAAGTCATAGTCACAGTGAGGGGTTCTTTTTCCTTCAATACCAAACTCGGAGCCGTAGTAAATCGATGGTGCGCCCGGCATTGTGAACATCAGAGTGTAAGTGTTTTTGAGCAACGCTTTGTCTTTAAGGTTGCTAGAAAGTCGATTGACATCGTGGTTATCAACGAAGTTGTAGAGATACAGGTTTTTGTAGATACCATAGTCTCCGCATTGTCTGTCCATAGAGTGTGCGAATTCGAAGTAGTTTCTGTCGTTGTGGCAGGAGAAAAGAGCCTTGTATGTCTCATAGTTTGTGACTGAATCAAGTGTGTTTTCGTTAGCCCAGCGGTTGTAGTCTCCACTAGTAATCTCGCCGTAAAGCCAGAAGTCAGGCTTTCTTTCTTTGCATGTATGTCGAAGTTTCTTGAAAAACTCGAGGTCGACACAGTCAGCCGCATCAAGTCTGAGTCCGTCAATGTCGAATTCATCGATCCAGAATTTGACTGCATCCAGCAGGTGAGAAACAACATTTTCGTTCTGGAGATTTAGTTTTACTAGGTCATAGTGACCAGCCCAGCCTTCATACGAGAAGTTGTCACCTTTCGGACTTTTTCTGTCGAAATGAACATTGTTAAACCAGTTTGAATAGATAGAGGAGATGTGGTTTTGCTGTAAATCCTTGAAAGCAAAGAAGTCTCTGCCGACATGGTTGAAAACACCGTCGAGAAGAACTCTTATACCATTTTCGTGGAGTGTATCACAAATCTTTTTGAAAGACTCGTTGTCACCGAGTCTGCTGTCGATTTTATAGTAGTCGATGGTGTCATAACCGTGTTTTGAACTCTCGAAAACAGGGTTGAAAACAATAGCGTTTACACCCAAATCCTTGAAATGTTCAATGAAAGTGTAGATTTTATCAAGTCTGTAAGTTTTGACAAAGTCGTTTTGTTTTGGTGCGCCACAAAAGCCGAGTGGATAAATGTTGTAGAACACCGCATCGTTAATCCAATTCATAATAACCAACCTTTCTGCTGACGGGATTATATCATAGCTTTATGTATTTAGTCAATAAATGGTGTTGAAATATTGATTGCGTTGTGCTAAAATAACAATATTATGTGTAAAGAAGGTATGAAAATGTCCGCTTATGGCTCAAAAGAAAAAATAGTAGAAACTAAACAGACTAAGAGTCTGAGGATAGTGCTCGCTGTGCTATATTTTATTCAGGTTGTGCTGACAACGTTTCCGTTTATGTGGGGTATCAAGGATAACGGAGAGGTGTATCAGCGCACAGCGTTTGAGTTTTTTATTCAACCGGGCGGATATAATTCGCCAGAAGAAATAAAAATAGCGATTATTTTTGCAGTTTTTGTTCTGTTTCCAGCTGTTTGTTTCTTTTTCTGTGTGCTCGATAAATCGCAGGTGAAGAACTTCGTGAGCGTTGCTTGCTGTATAACTTGCTCTGTGCTTATCACATTCGGCATTGGCGCTTCAATTGCGATGGGTGCGGTTGTTGCACTTTTGATTTATGTTATGATTTTGTTTTTGACAACTGCGAGCATTATGTCAGGTGTAAAGCCAAAAACTGAAGATTGAAAATGAGCGTTGCGTTTGCAACGCTTTTTCTTTTTCATAAAACAAAAGATGGCTTCATATTCTGTACTGGTGATATCTTTGAAGAAATTGAAGAATATTTTTGTGTCTATAATAAGCGTTTTATTGCTGTCTTCTTGTAGCAGTTCTATAAAAAATCCGGCTGATGAACTGACTTTGAATACTTGGTGTGCTGAGTTTTCGAATTCTACTGTTATGACATTGAAGTTCAGTGGCGATAAGGCGACACTCATAATAAGCAGAGAAGATATAGACAAGGTGGTGATTTGTGGCTTGTGTGAGGTGAGCGACAGCGTTTTTGTTATACATGATGAACGCACAAACACGCCATATAGCTTCAAGTATAATGTGAATTTTGATAGAATTGATGTGGTTTATGACACAAATACTGTATCTTTTGATAAAAAGTGACTTCACCACAATATTTTGTTGTTAAATAATTGACATTACCCCTATATTGATGTATTATTTAGGTACCACTTATGCGACTGACGGATTACGCGGAAAACCGCGGGGGAGCATAGGTGATTTAGCCGACCGTCTGGGCAGTTCGCTTTGAGTGAATTGTCCTTTTCTTATGTAAATTTGAATTTTTCCAAGGAGGATATAATTATGGAACACAAGAATTGGGAAGGTTTTAAGAAAGGCGTCTGGTGTGACGAAATCAACGTTCGTGACTTTATCCAGAACAACTACAACGCATACGAGGGTGACTCAAGCTTTTTGAGCGAAGCTACACCTCGTACAAAAGACTTGATGAAGAAAGTTGAGTCTCTTTTCGCACTTGAGCGTCAGTATGGTGGCGTGCTTGATATCGACACAGATACTGTATCATCACTCAAGAGCTATTCACCAGGTTACATCGACAAGGAAAACGAGCTCATCGTTGGATTGCAGACTAACCGTCCTTTAAAGCGTGGTGTAAACCCATTCGGTGGTATCCGTATGGCAAGACAGGCTTGTAAGGCTTACGGCTATGAACTCAGCCAGAAAATTGAAGATGAGTTCCAGTTCAGAACAACTCACAATGATGGCGTTTTCAGAGCGTATACTGACGAAATGCGTGCTGCTCGTAAGTGCCACGTTATCACAGGCCTTCCTGATGCTTACGGCCGTGGTCGTATCATTGGTGACTACAGAAGAGTAGCTCTCTACGGTGTGGACAAGCTCATCGAAGAGAAGAAGAATGATAAGGCAAAGCTCACAACAGGTACTCTCAACACAGCTGAGATTCGCCAGTATGAGGAGCTTTTCCAGCAGATCACATTCTTAGGTTTCCTTAAGGATATGGCTGCTATGTACGGCTTTGATATTTCAGGCCCTGCAAGCAACGCTAAAGAAGCTATCCAGTGGACATACTTTGCTTACCTTGCTGCTATCAAAGAGCAGAACGGTGCTGCTATGTCACTTGGTAGAGTTGCAACATTCTTTGATATCTACATTGAGCGTGATATCGCAAACGGCATCTTAGACGAAGCAGGTGCTCAGGAGCTTATCGACGATTTCGTTATCAAGCTTAGAATGGCTAGACACCTTCGTACACCTGAATACAACGAGCTCTTCGGTGGTGACCCAATGTGGATCACTGAGGCACTCGGCGGTATGGGCAAAGACGGCAGAACTCTCGTTTCAAAGAGCACATTCCGTATGCTCAACACACTTTATACACTTGGTTCATCTCCAGAGCCAAACCTCACAGTTTTATGGTCAACACAGCTTCCTGAGAACTTCAAGAAGTTCTGTGCTAAAGTTTCAGCAGATACAGACTCTATCCAGTACGAGAACGACGATGTTATGCGTCCTATCTACGGTGATGACTATGCTATCGCTTGCTGTGTATCAGCTATGAAGATTGGTAAGCAGATGCAGTTCTTCGGCGCTAGATGCAACCTTGCAAAGCTCCTTCTCATCGCTATCAACGGTGGTTATGATACTACAAGTGCTATGCACATCGGTCCTCAGATGCCTGTTATGGATACTGAGAAGCTCGACTATGATGAAGTTATGAAGCGTTTCAAGGTTTACATTGAGTGGCTCTCAAACCTCTATGTAAACACAATGAATGTTATCCACTATATGCACGATAAGTATGCATACGAGAAGATTCAGATGGCTTTACACGATACAAGTGTTGAGCGTTTTATGGCGTTTGGTATCGCTGGCCTTTCTGTTGTTGCTGACTCACTCTCAGCTATCAAGTATGCAAACGTTAAGCCTATCAAGGACGAAAACGGCTTTATCGTAAACTTCGAAACAACTGGCGATTTCCCTAAATACGGTAACGATGATGACAGAGTTGACCTTATCGCTAAGGATATGGCTCACCGTGTAATCACAGAGCTCAGAAAGACACCTACATATCGTCAGGCTGTTCACACACTCTCTGTTCTCACTATCACATCAAATGTTATGTACGGTAAGAACACAGGCGCTACACCTGATGGCAGAGAGGCATTCTCACCATTTGCTCCTGGTGCTAACCCAATGCACAACAGAGAAGAGAACGGTGCTCTTGCTTCCCTCAACTCTGTTGCTAAAATCAGCTACGATGATTGCCGTGATGGTGTTTCAAACACATTCTCTATCACACCACAGGCTCTCGGTAAGACTGAGGATGAGCGTATTTCTAACCTCGTTACTATTCTTGATGGTTACTTCGCTAAGAAAGCTCACCACATCAACGTAAACGTATTAAACCGTGAGACACTCGAGAAGGCTTACGAAGATCCTGAGGCATATCCAAACCTCACAATCCGTGTATCAGGTTACGCAGTTAACTTCAACAAGCTCTCAAAGGAGCAGCAGCGTGAGGTTATCAGCCGTACATTCCACGGTTCATTATGATTGAAACAAAAGGCTTAGTTCATTCTATCCAGAGTCTGGGAACAGTTGATGGCCCTGGCGTGCGTTTTGTGACCTTTATGCAAGGTTGCAACCTTCGATGCAAGTGCTGTCACAATCCCGATACTTGGGAGTTTACAGGTGGTCAAGAGTACACACCGAGTGAACTTCTCAAAAAAACTCTGAGATTCAAAGAATACATCAGCAAATCAGGCGGAGTCACCTTGTCAGGTGGCGAGCCGATTTTGCAGAGTGTTTTTGCGAAAGAGTACTTCAAGTTATGTAAAGAAAACGGACTTCACACCTGTATGGATACATCAGGAAGTGTGCTGAATGATGATGTAAAATCACTTCTTGAGTACACCGACAGAGTGTTGCTTGATGTAAAGTATGTTGACGAAGAGTCATATATCGAGAATGTAGGTTGTTCACTTTCTAAGGTGCTCGAGTTTCTCGAGTATCTCAACGAGAAGAATATCAAAACTACATTGAGATATGTTGTCATTCCGACTGTCAACGATGGTGTTGAGAATATCATAAAACTCAACGATATCGCAAAGACCCATTCTTGCGTTGATAAAATCGAGCTTTTGCCGTTTAGGACTATATGTCAGAGTAAGTATGATGAGCTTAAAATCGACTTCCCGTTCGGCCATATTGAGCAGTGCGGTGAAGATGTGATAAAACAGCTTTATTCCTATATCCCTGACTATGTTAACTGAGCGTTTCATAAGTACATAAATTTACAGCGAACTTTTTTGTAAGTTCGCTGTTTTTTTTATGCCTTTTTATTGATATCTTGTAGCTATTATGTTATAATAAAACATAATTATGGGAAAATAGGTTTCTAAGGAGGGAGTGAGCAAAATGGTGGTTTTGGGCGTTGACCCCGGATACGCGATTGTTGGATGGGGAGTTATCGATTTCAACGGCAATTCGTATCGACCGCTGGCTTTTGGAGCTATCACTACCGAGGCTCACACCGATTTTAATGAGAGACTTCAAAAAATCTACGATGATATGATAACTATCCTGAAAAAGGCTAAGCCTGATGCGCTTGCTATCGAAAAGCTGTTTTTCACTACGAATGTGACCACAGCTATTTTGGTTGCTCAGGCGCGTGGAGTGATTCTTCTTGCGGCTCAGCAATGCTCAGTTAAGGTCTTTGAATACACTCCGCTTCAGGTCAAGGTAGCGGTAACTGGCTACGGCAAGGCGAAAAAACCACAGGTTATGGAGATGACACGTCGTCTTTTGCACTTGAAAGATGTCCCTAAACCTGACGATACCGCTGATGCTCTTGCTATCGCGATTACCCACACCCACGCCGCAGGCTCCAAAGTAAGACTCAATATGCTAAACAGAGGTACTAAACTATGATTTATTCACTAAAAGGTACACTTATCCACACAGAATCAGGTTTTGTTGTGATTGAGTGTGCAGGTGTCGGATATAAGGTTCAAACCACTTTGAATACTCAAAAACAGCTCAAGATGAATTCAACTGTTACCTTGTTCACTTATATGAACGTTCGCGAAGACGCTGTTGACCTTTTTGGCTTCTACTCAAAGGGTGAGCTTTCAACTTTCAAAATGCTCATTTCTATCTCGGGTGTTGGTCCGAAAGTTGGCCTTGCTATTTTGTCTGAGCTTTCAAGCGAGCAGATTGCACTTTCTGTTTCGGCCGGAGACTACAAAACTCTGACACGAGCTTCTGGTGTTGGTCCGAAACTTGCTCAGCGTATCGTCCTTGAGCTGAAAGATAAAATCAAAGGCTTTGCAACTGAGGGCGACGCTTCGGTTGTTGCTAAGGGTTCTGTTATCGCTGATACAGGAAACATTCCGAAAGCTGTTGCGGCTTTGGCTGTTCTTGGATACAGCGCCGCTGATGTTACCCCGATTTTGTCTAAGCTTGACCCAAGTATGACGGTTGAACAGCTTATCGGAGCTACTTTGAAACAGATGGGATAATTCTCAAATAGAAATTAGCTTTTATATACTTTCTTTTGAAAGGATAACATAAAATGGATTACAACGAATTTGAAATGGACTTTGAAGACCGACTGATGGATACTTCTGAGATTCCGCAGGATCTGGTCGAAGGCGATAACCCGCTTCGACCGAAAACGCTCAGCGAATACATCGGTCAGGACAAAGCAAAAGAGAACCTTTCGGTTTTCATCGAAGCGGCTAAAAAGCGAAAAGAGTCGCTCGACCATGTTTTGCTTTATGGTCCTCCTGGACTTGGTAAAACAACTTTAGCCGGCATTATCGCAAACGAAATGGGCGTGAACATCCGAATCACCTCGGGTCCTGCTATTGAAAAGCCGGGTGATTTGGCGGCACTGCTCACTAATCTCAATGAGGGAGACGTGCTCTTTATCGATGAGATTCATCGACTTTCCAGAAGTGTTGAAGAGATTCTTTATCCGTCGATGGAGGACTTTGCGATTGATATCATAACAGGTAAAGGTCAGATGGCGGCGTCCTATCACTTACCGCTTCCGAAATTCACCCTTGTTGGTGCGACGACCAGAGCAGGACAGCTCACAGCACCGCTTAGGGATCGTTTCGGTGTGGTGCTTCGACTTGAGATGTACTCCCCCGAGGAGCTTGCTGATATCATTAAGCGTAGCGCTTCGATTATCGGTATTGAGATTGATGACGATGGAGCTTTGGAGCTTGCTTCTCGAAGTCGAGGAACGCCTCGTATAGCTAACCGACTGTTAAAACGAGTGAGAGATTTCTCAGAAGTTATGTCGGATGGTGTTATCACTTGTGATGTAGCACGAATCGCACTCGACAGACTCGAGATTGATGAGCTCGGTCTTGATAACAACGACCGAAGAATGCTCGACACGATGATTCGATACTACAAGGGCGGGCCTGTCGGACTTGAAACCCTTGCCGCAGCTATCGGCGAAGAGGCTGTCACAATCGAGGATGTTTATGAGCCGTATCTGATGCAAATCGGATTTCTCAGCCGAACTCCTCGTGGACGATGTGTCACAGCTAACGCTTACGAACATTTAGGCTATGATGTGCCAAGCAATACTGTTGCGGCGCAGGGAAGCCTTTTTGAATAAAAACGCAAAGAAAAACACACTATTAAAATTTTATTTTTAGGAGAATAACTATGGGTAGATTATTTGGTACAGACGGTGCTCGTGGCATCGCAAACACAGAATTAACATGTGAACTCGCTATGAATATCGGCAAGGCTGCCGCTATGGTGCTTACAAGCAAAGAAGTTGAGCATCCAACTTTCCTTATCGGTAAGGATACACGTCTTTCAGGCGATATGCTCGAGGGTGCTCTTATCGCAGGTCTTTGCTCAGTTGGTGCGAACGTAAAGCTCTTGGGCGTAGTTCCAACTCCAGCGGTTGCTTATCTTGTGAAGAAGTACAACGCTGACGCTGGTATTATGATTTCTGCTTCCCACAACCCTTATGAGTTCAACGGCATCAAGCTGTTCAGCGGTGAGGGATATAAACTCCCTGATGCTTTGGAAGAAGAAATTGAAGCTATTATTCTTGATAACGCTAAGCCTTATGCAACTCCTGAGTTCGATGGTCTTGGTACTGTTGAAGTTGTTGAAACTGCTGCTGATGATTACATCGACTATGTTGCTTCAACTGTTGAATATAAGCTTGATGGTATGGAAGTAGCTCTTGACTGTTCTAACGGTTCATCATCCCGTACAGCAGAGAAACTCTTCACACGTCTGGGCGCTAAGGTTCATATGCTCTTTGACAACCCTGACGGTGTGAATATCAACACTAACTGCGGTTCAACTCATATGGAAACTCTTATGGCTTATGTCAAGGAGCACAAGCTCGACGCAGGTCTCGCTTTCGATGGCGATGCTGACAGATGCCTCGCTGTTGATAACAACGGCGAACTTGTTGACGGTGACTTTATTATTGCTATCTGTGCTGCTGACCTCAAGAGTCAGGGTAAGCTCAAGCGAAATGCAGTAGTTGGCACAGTTATGACAAATATGGGATTCAACCGTTTCTGTAATGAAAATGGTATGAACTTTGTTGCAACAGCAGTAGGCGACAGATACGTTCTCGAAGAAATGCTCAAAGAGGGCTACAACATCGGTGGTGAGCAGAGTGGTCACGTTATTTATCTTGACTATGCTACAACAGGTGACGGTCAGCTCACAGGCGCACATCTCTTGAGCCTTCTCAACCGTCGTCAGGCTAAGCTTTCTTCTATCGCTACACTTATGGAGCGTTTCCCACAGGTACTCATCAATGTGAAGATTACTAACGAGGGCAAACCTCACCTCAAGACTGACGAGGAGATTGTCGCTCTCAACAACAAGATTGTTGAGACTCTCGGTGACAGAGGTAGAATTCTTGTTCGTGCATCAGGCACAGAGCCACTCGTTCGTGTAATGCTCGAGGGCGAAAACTATGACGAAATCGAAACTCTCGCACAGCAGATGGCTGACTTAATCAAGGAGAGACTCGGCTGATGCGTATATCCTCAAACTGGGTTGACTATGAGTTGATTGATGCTTCCTCTGGTGAACGCCTTGAGCGTTGGGGAGACATCATTCTCATTCGTCCTGACCCACAGATTATCTGGAACACAAAGCGCGAAAATCCACTTTGGCGCAAAGCTCATGCACGCTACCATCGCTCTAATTCGGGCGGTGGTCAGTGGCAGGTATATAAGAAAATTCCTGATTCATGGTCACTCAAATATCGTGACCTTGTGTTTAACGTCAAGCCTATGGGCTTCAAACACACAGGTATTTTCCCTGAGCAGGCTACTAACTGGGATTTCGCAAGTGATATTATCAAAAACGCTGACCGACAGCTCAATGTTTTAAACCTTTTTGGTTACACAGGTTGTGCGACTCTCGCTTGCCTGGAAGCTGGAGCTAAGGTGTGCCATGTTGATGCATCAAAAGGTATGGTACAGTGGGCGAAAGAAAACGCCGCATCTTCCGGTCTTGCTGACAAGCCGGTACGTTGGCTTGTTGATGACTGTATGAAGTTTGTGGCTCGTGAACAGCGTAGAGGCAACAAATACGACGGCCTCATTATGGACCCTCCGTCATACGGTCGTGGTCCGGGTGGTGAAATCTGGAAGCTCGAAGAACAACTTTATTCTTTCTTGGAATTATGTTCAACTATTCTTTCGGATGACGCTCGATTCTTTATACTTAATTCTTACACAACTGGACTATCCGCTTCTGTTATGGAGTATATGCTTTCTGCCGTTATTCAAACTAAGTTTGGTGGTAGCGTAAGCTCATCAGAAATCGGACTTCCAGTCACAGATTCTAAACTCATTCTTCCGTGTGGTTCTACTGCTATCTGGAAGAAGTAAAACGGAGAAATTATGGACTTTATCACAGCACAAAATTTAGTTTTCGCGTATGCTGACGAAGACGACTTACAAGTTAATAACGCAGACACAAAGAACGTGCTTGATGATGTTTCTTTTACTGTTAAAAAAGGTGAGTTTGTAGCGTTGCTTGGTCACAACGGTTGCGGAAAATCAACCGTTTCCAAGCACCTTAACGCTATGTTGCTTCCTACTTCAGGTAAGCTGTTTGTTGATTCTATGGATACTGCGCTTGAAGATGATGACTTCACAATAAGAAGAAAAGTCGGTCTTGTGTTGCAGAATCCTGACAACCAGCTTGTCGCATCTATCGTTGAAGAAGATGTAGCCTTCGGACCTGAGAATCTTGGCGTTGAGCCAAAGGAAATAAGACGCAGGGTTGACGAAGCACTCAAAGCTGTTGATATGTATGACTACAGACTTCAACCTCCTCACAAACTTTCAGGCGGTCAGAAACAGCGTGTTGCTATCGCAGGTATTATCGCTATGGAGCCATCTTGCATTGTGCTCGATGAGCCTACCGCTATGCTCGACCCAAAGGGCAGACAAGAAGTTATGACCACCATCAAGAAGCTTAACCGTGAGAAAGGAATCACTATCGTCCTCATTACTCACTATATGGAGGAAGCTGTTGAGGCTGACCGAGTTATCGTGATGGATGATGGCAAGGTGCTGACACAAGGCACACCGAAAGAGGTGTTCTCTCAGGTTGAGTTGCTCAAACGCCACCGACTTGATGTGCCTCAGGTAACTGAGCTTTGCTACAAGCTCAGAGCTCAGGGTGTCGATTTAGGCGACCTTGCGCTTTGTGCTGACGAGTGCATAGAAAAGCTTTTGGAGGTGCTGTCTTGAGTATGATAAAAGTCGAAAATCTCAACTGCACCTACGGTGGAGGCACTCCGTTTGAACGTCACGCTGTGAACAATGTCAGCTTTGAGATAGAAAAAGGTGATTTTGTCGGACTTATCGGTCATACAGGCTCGGGTAAGTCGACTCTTGTCCAGATGCTCAATGGACTTATAAAACCAAGTTCTGGCAAGATTTATGTTGATGGTGAGGATATCTGGGCAAAGCCTAAGGAAATCCGCAAAATCCGTTTCAAAGTCGGACTTGTTTTCCAGTATCCTGAGTACCAGCTTTTTGAGGAAACTGTTGAGCGTGATATCGCTTTCGGTCCGACCAATATGGGGTTGTCTCAGGAGGAAATTCAAAAAAGAGTTATTAGCGCTTCGAAGTTCGTAGGTCTTTCACCTGAGCTTCTGAAGAAATCGCCATTTGATTTGTCGGGTGGTGAAAAGCGAAGAGCCGCTATCGCAGGTGTCATCGCTATGGACCCTGATGTCCTGATTCTTGATGAACCAACCGCAGGTCTGGACCCTGTCGGTCGAAATGTTCTGCTTTCGCAGATTTCACAATACCAAAAACAAAGGGGAAATACCGTCATCCTCGTTTCTCATTCTATGGAGGATGTCGCAAGAGTCACAAACAAAGTTATGGTTATGAACAAAGGTGAGCTCAAAATGTTCTCAGATACACAGAGCGTTTTCTCTCGTTCAAAGGAGCTTTCCGATATCGGACTGAAAGTCCCTCAGGTGACCTTGGTTTGTGATGCGCTCAAAGCTCGTGGAATCGATCTCTCAAGCGGTATCCTCACTGTGGACAAAGCTGTGTACGAGATTGTTGAACTTCTGAAAAAGGAGGGCAAGCTTAGATGAGAGATATCGCTTTCGGACAATTTTATCCAGGGAATAGTCTTCTTCATAAGCTTGACCCAAGAGCTAAGATTCTATTGCTCATTTGTTTTATTGTCCTTGTTTTTTGTACCTCGAACTACATTTCACTCGCACTTGTTGTGTGCAGTGTGCTTGGTGTAGTTTTGCTTTCGAAAGTACCGCTTAGGCTGTATTTCAAAAGCTTGAAAATGATTTTGGTTATTGTGCTGATTACTTCAGCGCTCAACCTTTTTTACGGCACAGGCGAACCTGTTTTAGAGTGGGGATTTATCAAAGTCACCATGTCGGGTATCAACAACGCCGTGTTCGTAGCGGCTCGAATCGTCTGTCTCATTCTTATCAGCTCGGTGCTCACTTTCACAACGTCACCTACTGATTTGACCGATGCTCTCGAGCGTCTTATGAAACCGCTGAATATCTTCCATGTCAAAGTCCACGAAATTGCGATGATGATGACTATTGCTTTGCGTTTTGTCCCTTTGTTATTGGAAGAAACTGATAAAATTATGTCTGCCCAGAAAGCGCGAGGCGCCGATATGGAGTCAGGCAGTCTTACACAGCGCATCAAAGCGCTCATACCTGTTCTAATCCCTCTGTTCGTTTCAGCATTCAGACGAGCTTACGAGCTGGCTGTTGCGATGGAATGTCGCTGCTATCAGGGAGGACAGGGCAGAACCAGAATGAAAACCTTACATCTGCACAAGCGTGATTATATAAGCACGGTTGCAGTTGTTTTAGTTATAGTTGGAGTTGTATTATGCAATCTGTTTCTCGGGAAAGTTGCGAGATAAGAAACCTGAAAATTACAATTTCATATGACGGAAAAGACCTCCACGGATGGCAGATTCAGCAAAACGCTATTACCGTTCAACAGCGTTTTCAGGAGGCTGTTACTCAGGTTATCGGTACTTGCCCTGACATCAAGGGCTGTAGCCGTACCGATACAGGAGTCCACGCGAATATGTATGTTATATCGATGAAGATAGAGCATAAGATAACATGTGAACGACTCAAAGCGGCTCTTAATCGTTATCTGCCGCTTTCTATTGTTGTGCTCGATGTGTGCGAGATCGATGATGATTTTCACGCGCGCTATAGCTGTAAGGGCAAGCGCTATGTGTACAAAATCCTGAATCGTGAAGTGAGAAATCCGTTTTATGAGGGCTATGCGTTGCACTATCGCTATGAGATAGACGAACAGATGCTCAATGAAGCTGCACAAGCATATGTGGGCACCCACGACTTCACCTCTTTTTGCACTCTTGATAAAAGAGAAAAGGGAGACTTCACAAGAACTGTGAAGAGCTTCTCTGTCAAAAGAGACGGCGACTTTGTTTATATGACAGTACAAGCCGATGGCTTTTTATATAATATGGTCAGGATTATGGTTGGTACGCTTCTGAAAATTCAACAGGGAAAACTCGAAAAGGATTCTATCCCTGATATTATCAAAGCTGAAAACCGAAAACTCGCTGGACCTACAGCTCCGGCGTGTGGTTTATATCTTGACGAAGTTTTTTATTGATTAGGTGTATTATGAAACGAAAAGGAAAACGCTTCTATACAAAAGAGAATAAAAAAACAGTACCGGTAACTACACAAACAAAAGAAACCAAGGATACAAATTCAGCTCAAAAAGCTGTGAAATCAAATCCTAAGATTATTGATTTCAAAGAACGTAAAGTTGTTGAACCAAAGTTAAAAAATAAGTCTGACAAGGTTAATTTCCAAAAGTTTCAGGACTTTTATAAAACTAACAAGAAAAATGTATTTTTGTCAGCTTTGATTGTTCTGGTCCTTGTTTTGTCAGTTGTGCTGTTTACTAACCGAGACAGACTGACTTTGTCAAATGTGAAGAACTTCTTCCAGTATGGTTTGCTGAATATGGAAGCGGAGGAACACTTTCCTCTTAGCACCAACGGAGTTGTTATCACCGATGGCAACTTTACCCGAATTGATAGCAACCTCGTTTTCGCAAGCGATACCCAATTTGTTACTATGAATAGTTATGGTCGCGCTATCTATACTCGCGCCCAGAGTTTTTCGAATCCTGTTTTGGTGAGAGCTTCGGATTGTGATTTGTCCCTTGTGTACAATTTAGGGGGAAAAGAGTTTTTTATCAACACTCTTGACAGCACGATATATTCAGGAGAAGCTGAGGATAATATACTGGTTGCTGATATATCAAAAGACGGCACTTATGCTATCGTAACCGAGAAAGACGGATATCTTTCCAAGCTCTTTGTTTATTCAAGCGACAATAAGCAAATTTATGCTTATTCTTTCGCTGATTACTATATAACTTCTGTTTCTCTTGACTCAAAGGGCAAGACGGCTGTACTCTCAGGAATATCTGCTCACAACGGTAGCCAGATTGGTTGCGTTTATGTTCTTAACTTCACAAAGGAAGAGCCTGTGCTCTTCAAGGAGTTCGAAGATAACATTTTGTACTATGTTGACCACCTTTCAAACAACTATGCTTGTGTTATAGGTGAAAATGCAACCTATACTCTGAATGTGTTGACCAAGTCTTTTGAGACAGTTGAATATAACTCGAAAACATTGACAGCTTTTGATATCAATACTGATACAAACAACTTTGTGCTGTCTTTGTCGCGTAGCGGTGACGGCAGAATGTGTGATATTCTGACGTTCTCAGATTCCGGAAAACTCAGAAAAACCATTGTAACTGACCTTGAGATAACATCTATCAGCTCATATAAAAACCGTGTTTTAGCTTTGAGTGAGGATAAAGCTTATCTTTATTCAAAAGACGGAATGGAGCTTAAGAATGTTGATGCAGGACTTGACCCTCACGCTGTAGTGCTTTATTCAACCACTGATGCATATGTGCTTGGTGTCAGCGAAATCAGGAGGATTGACCTGTAGTGATTTATGACTTAATTGTTATCGCTGTTGTTTTCATATCTTTGATTATCGGCTACAACAGGGGAGCCGCAAAGATGTTGTGCTCGCTTTTGGGGTCTGTTGTTTCTGTTGTCGTTTCGGCGATTTTGAGTGATTTTCTCTCAAAGTATATTTATAACAGCTTCATAGCTCCATCTATCATTGATAGTGTCACAAATTCACTTGGTGTTGAAAGTGTGAGCAAAAGCGAAATATTCGATTCTCTTCCGCCTTTTGTGAGGTTTACATTGGGCTTCACCTCATTTGACGAGGGACAGTCTGCGATTGGACTTATAACTGATAACATAGCTTTGTCTGTAGAAAAAGCTGTGTCACAGCCGGTTATGTCGCTGTTATCGGTTGTTTTATCGCTTGTTTTGTTTTTTGTTGTTTTCTTTTTGTTCAGATTTATTTTCAGCAGGATTTTGTGTGCTGTTTTCGAATTGCCTGTTATAAGAACATTCAACAAGGTTTTGGGAGCTGTTTGCTGTGTTATATGTTCCTTGGTGTTTGTGGGATTTTTTGCATTTCTCTTGAATGTGCTTATGCCGTACCTGAATGACGTACCATATATTTTTTCTGAATCAACAATTTACAATTCATACATATTTTATCACTTCTATAGTGGTAATATATTTACTAAACTTATTTCTATTTTTTAAGGATATGAAATACTATGTCACTAAAGAAACAAAAAAGCTCTTTGAAAACTGACCAGAAATATATGAACTCTGGAAGCTCGGATATCAGCAACAGAGCTTTCACAATCCCTAATCTTATCTGTCTTATCAGAATTTTACTCATCACTCCTTTTGTTGAGTTTTTTCTCAACGAGGAGTATATATGGGCGGCTGCTGTGATTATTGCGTCGGGACTTTCTGATTGCTTTGACGGTATGATTGCGAGACGTTTCAATCAGGAATCCGAACTTGGAAAGATTCTTGACCCTCTAGCCGACAAACTCACATTGCTTACTGTCGGCATTTGCATTTGTATTATTGAGCCGATTTTTGTTCCTATAGTGTTTATTTTGGTAGCAAAGGACCTTCTTATGCTTATCGGAAGTTCCAAGGTTATCAAAAATGGAATCCTTGTGCCGAAATCCAAGTGGTACGGAAAAGTCGGCACAGTTATGTTTTATGTGACCGTGACGTTCATTGTGTTCACGAAGATTATGCAGAATACAGATGAGCCACTCATTTATATTGATGAGAATGTCGGTCGTGTTATTTCTGTCGTTATGCTCAGCCTGACAGCCGTTATGATGATATTTGCACTTGTTATGTATACTAAAACTTATCGCGATATTATGAAGAAAGCGGAGTTTACAACTGAGCAAAGCGGTTCTATAACTAAGTAAGTTGTCGTTATTACGAACTATATAAAGGAGACTGTTTATGATTTGTTCTAAATGTGGCAAGCGCCCTGCTGTTGTGTTTGTGTCAACAAATAACGCGGATACTCAGCCAAAGGGTTATTGCCTTGTGTGTGCAAAGGAACTCGGCATCAAACCTGTTGAGGACCTTATGAACAAAATGGGTATTTCATCTGACGACCTCGAGTCTGTTCAGGAGCAGATGGATTCAATTATGGAAAATATGGGGGATATGGGCGATATAACTGAGCTTGCTCAGTCTCTCGGTATGGGCGATATGGCACAGCAACTCAGCGTTGAAGATACCGACAGCGAAGACGGTTTTTCAGCAGGCGGTGCGCCAAGCTTCCCGAACTTTTTCAATATGTTCAACCAAAAGCCAGCCGATTCAGCTGGCTCAAAAGATGCGAAAAAGGGAAAAGGCGAGAAGAAGCAAAAAAACCGCAAACATATTTCGCTTTATTGCTACGACCTGACAACGAAGGCAAGAGAGGGTAACATCGATCGAGTTATCGGTCGAGATAAAGAAATCGAGCGTGTTATCCAGATTCTCTCACGTCGTACCAAGAACAACCCTTGTCTTATTGGTGAACCTGGTGTTGGTAAAACAGCTATCGCTGAGGGCTTGGCTCTGAGAATTGCTCAGGGTAATGTCCCACAGCGCCTTAAGAATAAAGAAATCCAGCTTCTTGATCTCACATCACTTATTGCCGGAACACAGTTTCGAGGTCAATTTGAGAGCCGAATCAAGGGCCTTACTGCTGAAGTCAAAGAAGCAGGCAACATCATACTCTTTATTGATGAGGTTCACAACTTAGTTGGCACAGGAGATGCCGAAGGCACTATGAATGCCGCTAATATCCTCAAGCCTGCACTTTCTCGAGGCGAAATTCAGGTTATCGGCGCAACTACTTTCAACGAGTACCGCAAGTATATTGAGAAAGACAGCGCACTCGAACGTCGTTTCCAGCCTGTCAAGGTTGGCGAGCCTAGCATTGCTGAGTCTATCGAGATTCTGAATGGTGTTTGTGACTACTACGAAACTCACCATCAGGTTAAGGTTACTGATGATATCATCCGCAAGGCTGTTATTTTCAGTGAGCGTTACATTTCTGACCGTTTCCTGCCTGATAAGGCTATCGATTTGCTTGACGAATCCTGCGCTTGTGCGGCACTTCGAAACAAAGAGAGAGAAACGTTTGATAAATTAAACGATGATAAAAAGACTCTTTCACTCAAAAAAGAGAAGATTTCAACCGCTGACGAAGTTGACTATGAAGCTCTCGCTACTGTCACAAGTGAGCTTTTGAAGGTTGATGAACAGCTTAGTAATATTGATGAAGATGCCCTCACAACAGCAGTAACCGAGGAAGATCTCGCTAAAGTTATCGAGCTTTGGACGGGTGTTCCATCTAGCAGAATCAGAGAAAACGAGCTACTCAAGCTCGTCGGCTTTGAAGATAAACTCAAAGAAAAAATCATCGGTCAGGACGAGGCTGTTGACGCACTCTCAAAAGCTATCAAGCGTTCTAGAGTGCAGATTTCACCACGCCGTCGACCTGCATCGTTCATCTTTGTCGGCCCTACAGGTGTCGGTAAAACCGAACTCGTAAAAGTTCTCTCAAAAGAGCTTTTCGACACTCCTGAAACTCTCATCCGTCTTGATATGTCAGAGTTTATGGAGAAGCACTCTGTGTCAAAGATTATCGGTTCACCTCCTGGATATATCGGCTATGATGAAGCAGGACAGGTTACTGAAAAAGTAAGACGCAGACCATATTCAGTTCTGCTTTTCGATGAGATTGAAAAAGCTCATCCTGATGTACTTAATATCCTGCTCCAGATTCTCGATGAGGGTAAACTCACCGATGCTCATGGAAGACAGGTTGACTTTACTAACACAGTTATCGTTATGACTTCAAACGCAGGCTCAGATAAGCGTGAGAATGCTCTCGGCTTTGCAAAAAGCGAGGAAGACGCAGAGCGCGAAAAGGTTATGAAAGCACTTTACGAATTCCTGCGTCCTGAGTTTGTTGCACGAGTTGACGAGATTATTGTGTTCAAACCACTCAACAACGAGAGCTTTGTGAAGATTGCTAACCTTATGCTTTCTGAGTATATTGATACTCTCGCTGAAAAGGGTATCGACTTCCGCTTTGATGACAAAGCGTGCGATTATCTTGCGAACAAGTCCTGCTCAGGCAGAAGCGGTGCGCGTGATCTTCGTAACCTTATCCGCAAGGAAGTTGAAGACAAAATCACTGAGCAGCTTATCATCGCAGGAGAAGGAAAGCTTTCTGCTATTTCTATCACAAGCGAAGATAACGAACTGAAAGTTCAGTCTATATAAAGTATCAAAGGCACTCTTTTTTTGGAGTGCCTTTTTTTGAAAAAGATAAGGCGTAGAGTGTTTAGCTCTACGCCTTGATTATTTTATTGCTTATCCGAGAATTGGCTGTTATAAAGCTTAGCGTATAAGCCATCTTTAGCCATAAGTTCTTCGTGATTACCAACCTCAAGGATGTCACCGTCTTGCATGTAGAGGATGTTTTCTGCATCTTTGATGGTGGATAGTCTGTGAGCAATGATGAACGAAGTTTTGCCTTTCATCATTTCGTTCATAGCTTCCTGAATCATAACTTCAGTACGGGTATCAACCGAAGAAGTAGCTTCGTCGAGAATCATAATCGGTGGGTTGTTGAGCATAGCTCGAGCGATTGTGATGAGCTGTCGTTGACCCTGAGCGATGTTGCTCGCACCTTCCTGAAGAACGAAGTCATAACCGCCAGGCAAGGTTTTGATGAATGCATCAGCTCTAGCCATTTTAGCCGCGTTTTCAACTTCTTCATCAGTAGCGTCAAGCTTGCCATATCTGATGTTCTCCCTGATAGTACCGTTATAAAGCCAAGTGTCCTGAAGTACCATACCGAAGATTTCTCTGAGTCTACTACGCTCCATATCGCGAATGTCAACGCCGTCGATTCGAATAGCACCTTTTCTGACATCATAGAAACGCATGATCAGGTTGATGAGTGTTGTTTTACCTGCGCCTGTAGGACCTACGATAGCAGTTTTCTCGCCTGCACCGATTGTGATATCAAGGTCTGTGATGAGCGTCTGGTGTGGAAGGTAACCAAAACGAATGTGGTCGAACTGAACTTCACCCTTGAGCTTTTCAGGGAACTGTGGGTTTTCAACATCTTTGACTTCTTCCTGTTCGTCTAAGAACTCGAAGATTCTTGTAGCCGCTGAACCTGTAGCCTGAATAGTGTTAGCAATCTGCATAACCTGAGTGAGTGGCTGTGAGAACTGGCGAAGGTAGAGTGTGAATGACTGAATCATACCGACTGAGAGTCCTGCGAAAATAGCCATCAACGCACCGATGATTGATACAAGAGCATAACCAAGGTTAGTCATATTCTGCATAATAGGGGTGAGGGTGCCTGCTAAGAACTGACCGTCCTTTGATGACTCAAAGAGAGCTTCGTTGGTGTTCTCAAAATCTTTTATAACAGTTTCTTCTCTGCCGAATACTGTGACAACATTGTGGCCCGAGTAGTATTCCTCAACAAGACCATTGAGTTTACCTGTGCCACCCTGTTGTTCATTGAACTTCTTCTGAGATTTAGAAGCGATTTTAGCCGCTGCATAAAGTGCAAACGGAACAACTGCGAGTCCAACGAGTGTCAGCACACCGCTGATGTTGAGCATAATCGAGAAGATAATAACGATAGTGAAAATGGCGTTGAGAATCTGATAAATACTCTGTTGCAGCGAGTTTGAAACTGTGTCAACGTCGTTAGTAACACGGCTTAAGATGTCGCCGTATGAGTTAGTATCATAGTAGTTGAGTGGGAGTTTTGAGAGCTTGTAGTCAACTTTCTTTCTAAGGTCATAGATAGTGCTCTCAGAAACTGAAACGATGAGCGATGTACCAATATAAGAGAGGATAGCGTTGAGTGCATAGGCACCGCCCATAAGACACAGGAACTTCAGGAAGGTGCCGTCGCCCTCTTTGCCCATGAGGATTTCAGCGAGAGCGTTAGTTGCGTTACCCATAAGAAGTGGGGCAGCAGCATAAGCTAAAGTTGAGAGTAAAATAACGATGATAGCGACAACGAGCTTGCCCTTGTATGGCTTCATTTGAGCGAAAAGTCTTTTGTATGCACCGTTTCTTGTGGAAGGTTTCTTAGTTTTCATATTATTCACCCTCCTTACTCATCTGTGAATCAACAATTTCCTTGTAAACATCACAAGTTTTAACAAGTTCATCGTGAGTTCCCATACCGACAACTTCACCTTTTTCGACAACGATGATTCTGTCAGCATCGATAATAGTGGAAATTCTCTGTGCAACGATAACAACAGTTGCGTCTTCACCTGCTTCACAAGCGAGAGCCTGTCTCAAAGCTTTGTCTGTCTTGAAGTCAAGTGCAGAGAATGAGTCGTCAAATACATAGATTTCAGGCTTTCTGACAATAGCACGAGCAATAGCGAGTCGCTGTCTCTGACCACCTGATACGTTAGTACCGCCCTGAGAAATTCGTGAGTCAAATCCGTCTTCTTTCTTCATAACGAAGTCATAAGACTGAGCAATTTTCACAGCTTCTTCGATTCTGTCTTCATCGGCATTCTTATCTCCAAAAGCGATGTTAGAGTCGATAGTGCCTGAGAAGAGTACAGCTTTCTGTGGAACAAAGCCGATTTTGTTTCTCAAAACTTCTGTGTCATAGTCTCGAACGTCAACATCGTCAACGAGAACCTGACCTTCGGTTACATCGTAAAGACGAGGGATGAGGTTGACGATGGTTGACTTACCCATACCTGTACCGCCGATGATAGCTGTAGTTTCGCCAGGTTTAGCCTCAAAAGACAGGTTCTTGATAGCAGGAACATCAGCCCCAGGATAAGTGAAAGATACGTTTTTGAATGTAAGATAACCTTTCTTCTCTGTGTTATCTTTAGTGTTATCTTTGTTTTTGATAACAGGCTCAGTTTCGAGAACTTCAAGTGCGCGGGATGCGGCTGTTGAAGCACGAGGAAGCTGAACGAATACGAGAGTCAGCATAATAACAGACATCATAATCTGCATAATGTACTGAATGATAGCCATAATCTCACCGATTGTGTAGTCTATGCCTTTGTTAATACTCTGGTTAGCAGCCATCAGCATAACCATAGCAGAAGTGAAGGAGAGGATAACGGTGAGCACAGGAAGAACCGAGTTGGTTGTTCTCTGGAGCTTCATATTGTTACGCTTGTAGTCTTTGTTGATTTCATCGAACTTTTTAGATTCGAAGTCAACAGTACCGAAAGCACGGATAACTCTTACACCTGTGAGCTTTTCACGCATAACAAGGTTGATTCTGTCAATCTTTCCCTGAATCGCGGTTGAAAGAGGAATAGCTATCTTAGCTATGATAACAAGCACAACGCACATAAGCGGAATTGAAATAACTAAAACGCCTGATAGCTGTGGAGAGCTTGAAATAGCAAGGATAACACCACAGATACACATTACAGGAGCCTGAAAAGCGATTCTCAGACACTGGTTGAGGAAAGTCTGCACTTGAGTGATATCGTTGTTAGTTCTTGTGATGAGGGAAGATGCAGTGAATTTGTCAATCTCAGTCTGTGAGAAATACTGAACCTTTCTAAAAACCTTTGAGCGAAGGTTACGACCTACGCCCATCGAAACAGTTGCAGAAAGACGGCTGGTTGTGATACCGCACCACAAGCCGAAAATAACTAAGGCTATCATAAACCCGCCGACTTTGAGCACCATAGCGATATCCTTGCTTGGAATAGCTATGTCGATAAGGCGGATAAGCATAGATGGTAAGCCGAGTGTTGCCATCGTTGTGCCGATAACGGTCAGAATAATGAACAACAGTTGCTTTTTATAGGATAAAAGCTCCTTTAGTACACATTTCATATCTTATTCTCCGAAAATCAGTTTTTTTCAAATACAGTACCGATAAGCTTGATGCCATAGAATGTGAGAGCAAAGCCCATAAGGTAACCAAGTGTTCTTGTTGCGTAGATGAGGTGAACACCTGCATACATACCAACAACTATAATAAGTATGCCCAAAATGAGGGATAGCCACCATGTTTTTACGCCATCTTTCTTGAGCTTGAATGATGAGACAGTTGAGTCAACGCCTGAAAGCACAAGCCACAAAGCAAACATAACAACGATGATGAGGTCGAATGTAGCTCTAAGTGATACATCGAACATAGCAACAACTGAGAGTACCGCACACGCAATAGCGATGATAAGGCCGGTCACACCGTTGAAAATAAGATTTTTGCTCTCTTTGTTACGGGCGTATTCAAAAATACCGCAAAAGCCAATAGCTCCGAGCAAGCATGTCACAATCCAACCGATTGTCATAACAGCTGAAACGCCCGGCATGAAAATGCAATAAAACGCCGCAAATAAAGAGAAAATACCCATAATACAATTAAAAACTTTCATATAAACACCCCTTGTGTATATTTTTTCTAAATAATTGTACTACAAAATAAATCGAATTGCAACGAAAACTGACAAAATATAGTGTAACTTGCACAAATGAAAGTATTTCGCATAATATTGCTTGACATATAATACTATGCGTGGTATAGTACAGTGCGTAAGGAGGTAATGTATGGATATTCAATTAAAACGTGGATTGCTTGATGTATGTGTTCTCAAAGCTATCAAAGACGAGGACTCCTACGGATACAGAATTATCAAGGATATTAAGCCTTATGTAGAAATCAGCGAGTCGACGCTTTATCCAATATTAAGGCGACTTGAGTCAGCTGGAATGCTCACGGTTTATACTGCCGAGCATAACTCCAGACTTCGAAAATATTATCATATAACTGATTTAGGGCTTAACAGACTTGATGAGTTTAAAACAGAATGGAACGAAATTATGTCTATATATGAATATGTTACAAAGGAGGATGACAATGAATAAACAAGAATTTTTGTCACATTTGAAAACAAGCCTTGCGTGTTTGCCGGCTGAAGATATAAATAAGTCGCTTGACTATTACAGCGAGATTATCGATGACCTTGTTGAGGATGGTGCAAGCGAAGAGGGGGCGGTTGCATCTTTAGGTTCACCTGATGAGATAGCCTCGAGAATAATCGCTGACACACCTCTCCCAAAACTCGTTAAAGCTAATATAAAACCGAATCGCGCGCTGAAAGTCTGGGAGATTATTCTCCTTGTATTGGGTGCTCCTGTGTGGCTGAGTGTTTTGATTGCACTTTTCTCGGTTGCACTTTCTGTATACATAACTTTATGGTCAGTTGTCCTCACTTTGTTTGTGACAGTTCTGGCGTTATTTGTTTGTACACTTGCTATTGTTGTAGCGGCTTTTGTGATGTTATTCTCAAATCATGTACTACATTTTGCAGTGTTTTTATCATCAGCACTTATTTGTGCTGGCGTTATGTTGCTTATTATGCTTATGGGCATATATGCAAGCATTGGTCTTGTATACCTGACCAAATGGACTATCAATCTTTTCAAAAAACCATTTATTAAAAAGGGGGAGATGTAAATGAAAAAATTTGCTCTTGTATCACTTATAGTAGCTGTAGTGTTAGTGCTGGTGGGCACTATCTCGATGTTTGCGGTATTGAGCTCACAGAACTTTGACTTAAGCTTTCTTAATGTTAACTTAAATGGTGACACAAATCTTGAGTTTGTAACTACAAAGTACGAGGTTGATGAAAAATTCGACAGCGTGAATATTGATGAAACATCAGCTGATATATCTATCATTCTCACAAAGGAAAAGAACGCTTACGTTGAAACTTTCTGCAGTGAAAATGTCACATACGATGTCGCTGTGAAAGGCAAAACTCTCAATATCCAGAGAAAAGAAAAAAATTCAGTAAGTTTATTTTCAGTAGGTACACCTGACAGTTATCTGAATGTATACCTTCCTGAGAAAGACTACAAAGACCTTGTTGTAAATGCTACAAGCAGCGATATTCTTATCAATACTGATTTAACTTTTGAAAACGCCGATGTTGAATGTACAAGCGGTATCATCGAACTTTCTTCAATTGCCAAAAACGATGTGAAACTCCATACAACAAGTGGTGAGATTTATCTTAGTGATGTTGAATGTAAAACTATAGGTGTGAGCTCTACAAGTGGCACAATTGAAATTGAAAACGTAAAAACAAGTGGCGGTATTGACGTTCATACAACAAGCGGTGAAATCAACATTGAGAACATTTTTACTTGCAAAACATTGAACGCAAATTCCACAAGCGGTGAAGTTAACACTTATAATGTTGTTTCAACTGATTATTTTTCAGTAGATACAACAAGCGGTGAAGTTGAGCTTATCGACTGCGAATGTGAGAACATCAATCTCAAGTCAAACAGCGGTGACATTTCCGGTCAGCTTTTGAGCTCAAAGGTTTTTGTGACCAATACAGCTAGCGGTGATGTGAGTATCGACCCATCAGCATATGGCGATACCGGTAAGTGTGAAGTCACAACAACCAGCGGTGATATTACATTCACCATAAGAGATAGTGAATAACTAAGCAGAAAACTTAATATATTTAAGCCTGATTAATATCACGATTTCCCGATGAGTTAACAACTTGTCGGGATTTTTTTATCTTTTACGAAAAAATTTATCCAAAATACACGATTTCATTGACACTATATAAAATGATATAGTAAAATGTATTTGTTAAAGTGGGTGAATTATGTAAAAAGAAAAACCAAGGGCGTAATATACCCTTTGCGCAAGCGTCACTTGTTTATATAGATATAATAAAAAGGAGGAATGAAAATGCAATCTAAAAAATCTTTAGGAAAAAGAATCCTAAGCTTAGTGCTTACACTTTTATTGGTAGTAGGCTTAATTCCTATATCTGCTCTTACAACGTCTGCATATTCAACAGACGGATATCTTCATTTAGATAGATATGAGCTGATTATGTGTCCTCAGCAAACCGAAACCCTTGTACCTTCAGTACAAGAACCTTATGAGTGTCGTTTTGGCTTTACATGGACATCAAGTGACCCGTCAGTTGCTACAGTAGATGATAACGGTAATGTTACCGCTGTAGCTCTGGGTGAAGCTACAATCACAGCTAAGGGCGAATCAACAGACCAGTGGGCTTATGGTATGTTCTTTTATGCTTCGTGTGATGTGACGGTTGTAGATGGTCCAAAAGCAACTATCGATAACGGAAAGACTGTTTGTCTTGCGGATAAGGATGGCGACGGATTTTATGAAATCGGCACAGCTGACCAGCTGTACGCTTATGCTGCAATATTGCGCAACGGTGAGACAGAAATAAATGGTGAGCTTACAACAGATATCACAGTAAATGAACGCGTTCTCGATGCAGACAGAGAGCTCGTTGAAAATGAAAACTACAGACTATGGACACCTATACACTTTGGTGATACCACTGATTTTTCGGGAGTTTTTGATGGCCACGGATATAAAATCAGAGGACTGTATTCCTATTACAAAGGTAGAGTTTATAATGGCTTTGTCAAAGTCAACTGTGGTGTAATCAAGAATCTGAGTATTACTGATTCATATTTTTATACAGATAATGATGGCCCAGCTTGTGTAGGCGCGATTTGTGGTACAAACAGAGGAGAAATTAACAATTGCTACAGCACTTCGACTGTTTCATCAAATGGTTATTATGTTGGCGGTATTTGTGGCCAACATACTTCCGGATTGATTATAGACAGCTGTAATAATGGTAAAGTATCCGGTACATATACTTATTCCGAATATGGTCATGTAGCGGGAATTGCTGGTGCATGTTTGAATACCGGCACAACAATAAGAGGATGTTATAACCTTGAAGAAATCTCCGGAGATGGTCGCAATGTAGGCGGTATTTGCGGAGAGTTGCATGGAGGCATTATTGAAGATTGTTATAACATAGGCGAAATCAGCTCTAACGACTATTATGTTGGAGGTATTTGTGGACAAATTTACGGTTATGATAGCAATCACATCTCTATCGTAAGAAACTGCTATAATACAGGAGCAGTTTCTACAACTCAATACAATGCAGGTGGTATTTCTGGTTGCATCGCTCACGAACATGCATTAATAGAGAAATGCTACAATACCGGTAGCGTTACTGCTGTTCGAATTGCCGGCGGTATTGCAGGCAGAAATAGCGGAACTAGCTACTCGTATGGCACAATACAAAATTGTTACAATAGCGGTTCGATCCATTGTTCTTCTACAGGCGAGGCAGGCGGTATTGTTGAATCGAATTATGGAACACTTAAAAATTGTTACAATATAGGTAAAGTTACCTGTAAAAAAGATATTCCTGGTGCGATTTGTCGCGGTACGAGTCAGGATTCAATATTGGAGAATAACTATTATCTTGTTTCTGAAGATAATTTAGTCATCGCGACCGGTGTAGAAGCAAAAACTGAAGAACAGTTTGGTAGCGGTGAGGTTGCTTACCTCTTACAGGGTGAACAGGAAAACGATGTCTGGGGTCAGAAAATCGGCGTAAATAAATACCCTGTCATCGAAGGTGACAAGGTTTATAAGGTAGAAAACTGTATAGGTGAGACAGTTTACAACAACAAAAATGAAAACGTTGACCATACATGGATAGATGCTACTTGTACTACTCTGAAGACTTGTTCTCTTTGCGGTGTCACCGAAGGTGAGTTTGTACACGAATATGGTGCAAACGGCTTCTGTGTATCTTGTGACAGCTGTCAGCCGGCACCAAACAATAATAATGTTTATGAAATTTCTAACGCAGGCCATCTTTACTGGTTTGCTGATAAGGTTAATAACGATAATGAAAATTTTGCTTTAGCTAACGCTAAGCTGATTGATAATGTCGTTGTAAACGAAGGCGTAATGAACGAAAAGACAAATGGCGCAAGAGAATGGACACCTATCGGTAGCGAAAGTAATCCATACAAGGGCGTATTTAATGGTAATGATAAAACCATTTCCGGCCTTTTCTTCGATAATGCAGAAGTTTCTAATGTAGGTTTATTTGGCTATTTGAATGCTGGTAATAGTAGTGTTAAAAACCTGGGTGTTATCAATTCTTACTTCAACGGTAAGAATTATGTCGGTGCGATTGCGGGTTATAACAGCAACAGCTTCAGTAACAGCAACGATTGTCCAATTGAATACTGCTATAGTAAAAGTATTGTCAAAGGCGAAAACTATGTTGGTGGTATTGTGGGTCGTAGTTATGAAGCTAAAACCACTAATTGCTATAACGCAGGAACTGTTATTGGTAATAATTATATCGGTGGTATTGTAGGTTATTCTAATAACAGGACTACTAGCTGTGATAACTTTGGTGACGTAGCAGGCGCTAATAATGTTGGTGGTATTGCTGGTTATATGTCGATGGATTCACTATATCTCTGCAATAACAAAGGTTCAGTTACCGGAGAAACCAATGTTGGTGGCGTTATAGGAAGAAACCAAGCTTGGCCTGCTTGTTGCTACAACGAAGGTGAAGTAAGAGGTGTTTCACAAGTTGGTGGCGTATGCGGTTTTACCGAAACAAGTAGTGTAACTACAATAATGATAAGAAACACCTATAACACAGGAACTGTTATTGGTGAAGATTATGTCGGTGGCGTGGTAGGTAAAGCTTATTCTGAAGTGTCTTGCAGCTACAATGTGGGTGAAGTTATCGGTAAGGGTAGTAATGTTTCATCTGTGGTAGGCTACGACTCTAACGATATAGTTGATTGTTATTACTTGTCAGATACCGAAACAGATACTCATTCAGGAACTACAGCAAAATCTCTTGAACAGTTTAAATCCGGAGAGGTTGCATATCTGTTGCAGTCTAAAGCGTCAAGTAATACATGGGGCCAGAAAATCGGCACAGATACTTATCCTGTAATCGAAGGTGACAAGGTTTACTATGGATACGATTCTTGTGCGATTGACTCAGTCAAAGTATACACAAATGAAATTGTAAATAACAAGAGACCTGCCCACGATTTTGCAGACGAAGTTTGTACCGCTTGTAGCTATGTGTGTGAGCACGGTACATATGAAAACGGCAATTGTGCAATTTGTGGCAAAACCTGTGACCATAATTGGGGAAACGGTGTTTGTACAATTTGTAGCTTAGCATGTTCACACGAGTGGGAAGACGGCATTTGCACTATCTGTGACTTACATTGTAAGCATGGTACATACGAAAACGGCGACTGTGCTATTTGCGGCAAGACTTGTTCACACGAGTGGGAAGACGGCATTTGCACTATCTGCGACTTACATTGTAAGCATGGTACATACGAAAACGGCGTTTGTACAATTTGTGGTAAGACTTGTGACCACAACTGGGAAAATGGCGTTTGTACAATATGCGACTTAGATTGTGAACATAGCTGGGAAGACGGCATTTGTACTATCTGCGACTTGCATTGTAAGCATGGTACATACGAAAATGGCGTTTGTACAATTTGTGGCAAGACTTGTGACCACAACTGGGTTGATGGTATTTGTACAATCTGCGACTTAGCTTGCTCACACGAGTGGGAAGACGGTGTTTGTACTATCTGCGACTTACATTGTGAGCACGAGTGGTACTATGGTTCTTGCGAAATCTGCAGTAAGAGCTGTAACCACCCACAGGCTGAGGCTGAATATGAATGGTACTTCTATGCAGACGGTACTGCTTATGCAAATATTGAATTAACTTGTACGACTTGTAATTATTATGCTGATTCTTATGGCGAAACACTTGAGCCAAAAGTTGTATCAGAACCTGTGGACTGTCAGCATCCTGGTGAAAATTCATTTACTATTACATACGAATATAACGGCGAAATCTTCACAGATACAAAGACAGTAGAAGTGAAGAGCGACAACCACGTAGGTGAGATTGAAAACGGCTTCTGCTCACTTTGTGGCGGTTATGAGCCTGCTACATTTGATGAAGAAAACTATGTTTATGAAATCGAAAACGCAGGTCAACTCTACTGGTTTGCTGAAAATGCAGTTGCTCTCGATAACTATGCTAGCGCTGTATTGACAGCTGATATCGTAGTAAACGACGATATGAACGCTGAAAGCTTACGTGAGTGGACAGCTATGGGTGAGTCATCATCAATGCCATATTGCGGTACATTCGACGGTCAGGGTCACTCTATCAGCGGACTTTACGCTAAGAGTGAGCAAAGTTATGTTGGCTTGTTCGGTGCTATCGGTTGGGGTGCTACAATCAAAAACCTCGGCATTGTTAACAGCTACTTCGAAGGTGACGAATATGTAGGCGGTATTGTTGGCTATAACGATTATAGCTATGTAACTAACTGCTATGCAGAAGATGTTGAGGTAGTAAGCAATGACGATGGCGGTGCTTTGGTAGGTTATAACTACGGTGAAATCAGCAACTCTTACACAACATCTGACTCTGTTGCAGGAGATAACAGTTACGGTACAATCACAAATTGCTACTATCTTGCTGACGAAGAAACAGATTCTGACGATGGCACAACTGCTATGAGTGTTGATGCATTCTTAAGTGGTGAGGTAGCTTATCTCTTGCAGTCAGGTGTAGTAGGCGAAGAAATCTATGACGAAGAATTAGGCGAATGGGTTACAGCTGAGCCTGCACAAATCTGGGGTCAGAAAATCGGCACAGACAATTCTCCTGTTCTTTATGGCGACAAGGTTTACAAATTCACAGACTGTCGGAACAATGTTTCTTACAGCAACGAGTTCAAGGAAGACGGTCACAATATTGTAAATGGTAAGTGTACAGTATGCTTTATGTCATGCCCACACGGCTTTGACGAAGAAACAGGCTTGTGCCCAACTTGTGGTGCTGATATTGTTGCTAAAGCAGACGGTAAGTATTACACAAACATTGACCAAGCGATTAGTACTGCTGCTATATGGAATGCTGACGTAAAAGTTGAAGTTCTCAAGGATGTAACTATTGACTATTCTCTTTGTTTCCAGTTGTATTTCCCTGATGTAAAACATAGTTATAGTCTCGACCTCGGTGGTCACACAATCTCATTTAGCACAGATGGTATTTTGGTTAGTGATGATGTCGATGTTACAATAACTAATGGTACTATTACTTCTACAGATCCTACAACTCTGCTTATTTATTTAGGTTCCGGTAAGTTAACTCTCGGTGAAAATCTGACTGTTACTATGTGTAGTAGTGATGGACTTGTGAATTCTGACGCAACACTTGTTATTGATGGTGCTGATATCGTATCTCATAATTGTAGCCAATGCGCAAAAAGACCGATACTTTCAGTTTTTGGTAAGTTAGAAGTGAAGTCTGGTAGCATTAATGGTAGTGTGAATTTAAGCTCTCCAAATAAGAATGATATCTCAAACATCTCAGGTGAAGAGTTTAAGTTCTATGCAAACTCTATGTTGCTCAGTAATCTTATCTTACCTGCAGGCTGGGAAGTTTTCGATGCTCAAGGTAACGTGATTCTTGATAAGGACGCAGTTATTAATGGTGAACATGTAGCTAAGGCTGTGACCGAGTTTGCAGACAAGGTTGAGAATGTCACAATCAGCGATGAAACTCTCGATTCATTTACTGTAAGCTTTGATAAGGTTGCAGGTGCTACAAAGTACTGGATTTATCTCAATGGTGTTGTTTATTACAGCACAACAGAGACTTCATTCACAGTTACTAACCGCAAGGCAGGAACAGATTTTGAGGTTATGGTAACCGCAGGCTTTGTGAATAAAAATGTTACACCACTGAGAAAAGCTGATGTTGTTACAGCTACTACTCTCAAGAATGATTATGATATCAACTGCACTTCAAGTCTTGATTCGATTTCACTCAGCTGGGGTGAAGAAAATGCAACAAAGACATGGATTTATGTTGGCACTGACCCACAGTCACTCAAGCTTTGCGCATCTACAACAGGCAACAGCTATGAAATCAAGAATCGCAAGCAAAACACTGATTACTTTGTAAAGATTACACATCTTATTGATGGTGTTGTTGTTGACGGAAGCGATGTTATCAATATCAAAACTCAGGCAGACAAACTCTATGATGTTGACTATACTGTTGAAGACAACAAACTCACAGTAAGCTACAACGAACTCGAGGGCGCTTACAAGTACTGGGTAATCGTTAACACAGACGGAGTTGAGAGAACATACGCTACAACTGATACAATATTCACAGTAACTAAATTTAATGAAGGCAGCACTGTAACAGTACGAGCAGCTTGCAAACTTGACGATGGTTCAGTAAAAGTTGTTGAATACTACAAATTTACAGTTGATGTAGCATAAAACATAAAAACGAAAGCGGAGGGGAGACCCTCCGCTTTTTATATATTATTATTAGTTATTCCCATACCTGGTCTAACTGTAAGAAAACAAAAAAGCACCCATTATTATGGATGCTCTTTAATGTTTATATGGAGCGGGTGATGGGCGTTTGCTTACATTTATGCGACTACCTCGTTTTATCCCGTTGTGTGAACAAAAGTGTTTCTTCTGCGCTCTCCTTAAAAACGCTCCACAGGAGCCTTTTTACCTTCAAAAAATTCGTTCCAAATTTTTTTCGGCACAGTCGCCTTCGATTCCCATAACACGCTCCGTTTTTAGTAAAAATAAAGAGCACCCGTAATGGATGCTCTTTAGTGTTTATATGGAGCGGGTGATGGGAATCGAACCCACCTCCTCGGCTTGGAAGGCCGATGCACTAGCCGATGTGCTACACCCGCAAATATGCGAACTTCAAACTGCAACAACTATTGTAGCACAAAGCTCGCCGTTTGTCAAATATTACTGGAGATTTTTGTTATCAATTCGGTAAATCTCCTGATTGTCGATGTCGATGTCAGGAATCATAATCGGTGGAATACCGCAGTTGGCTGTGAGAGTTGTGATAAATGCTTTCACATATGGGAAAAGACTCTTGAATGTTTCGGTATGGAGAAGCTCTTTCTTTGTGCCCTCCTTAAATGCAAAAATACCGGACATAACAACATGAACCTTGAACTTTTCAGAATTGTTGCTGTCAAATACCTCGATATCAAACTCACCCTTACACATGTTGTTCTGACCATACTGGACATTATACTGGTATTTATGAGCAAGCTTTACCTGTGTGCCGTTTTCGAGCAAAGCAACAAAATCCATTTTATCAACTTTATAACCTTTGAGTGATACGATAGCCATAATCATTCTCCTTATATTATATGTAATATTTCTTGTTATAATAACATAAATCTAAAAATGTCAAACAACATTTTTTAATATTATAACATATAATATAAATATAATAAAGCATTATTTTTATTGAACCTGATATTGACATAAACTGAAAATATGATATACTAATAAAGATATTGGGAAGTCGCCAAGCGGTAAGGCAACGGACTTTGACTCCGTCATTTCGTGGGTTCGAACCCCGCCTTCCCAGCCAGAAATAAAGGTACATCTTCGGATGTGCCTTTATTTTTATATTACGGGTGTGGGGTTCGAACCCTGAGAGGGTCTGAGCGTTAATAAAATGATACAGTGTATCATTTTTAGTGAAGAGCGGTGAGTCGGGTACTGTTTGCATAGCAAACGGTCGACGAGCCATCAGTATACAAGGCAAAGCCGAAGTAGACTGTCACCCCGCCTTCCCAGCCAGAAATAAAGGTGCATCTTCGGATGTGCCTTTATTTTTTTATCTTCACTTATCCGACTTTTTGTGTTATAATATTACATATCATTAAAATGGAGTAGTTTATGAGTATTTTAAATGTTGAACACTTATCGCACGGCTTTGGTGACCGTGCAATATTTCAGGATGTTTCATTCAGACTTCTCAAAGGCGAGCACATCGGTTTGATTGGTGCTAATGGTGAGGGTAAATCTACCTTCATGAACATCGTTACTGGCAAGCTTATGCCTGATGAGGGAAAGGTTGAATGGAGCAAAAACGTCCGTGTCGGTTATCTCGACCAGCACACAGTCCTTTCTCAGGGTATGACTATTGAGGATGTCCTCAAGTCTGCGTTTTCATATCTTTTCGAGCTTGAAACAAGGATGAACGAAATCTGCGACAAACTCGGTGAGGTTGATGAAGACACCATGGCTGAGATGCTAGAAGAACTCGGCACTATTCAGGACACTTTGACCTTACACGATTTCTATGTAATTGATGCAAAGGTTGAAGAAGTTGCGCGTGCTCTTGGCCTTATAGACTTCGGACTTGATAGAGATGTAACCGACCTTTCTGGCGGTCAGCGTACAAAGGTGCTTTTGGCAAAACTCTTGCTCGAAAAGCCTGATATTCTTCTCCTCGACGAGCCTACTAACTATCTTGATGAGGAGCATATTGTGTGGCTCAAGCGCTATCTTGTTGACTATGAGAACGCGTTTATCCTTATTTCTCACGATATTCCGTTCCTCAACGAAGTTATCAATATCATTTATCATATGGAAAATCAGGAGCTCAATCGCTATGTTGGTGACTACGACCATTTCCAGGAAGTTTACGCTATGAAAAAATCTCAGCTCGAGGCTGCCTACAAGCGTCAGCAACAGGAAATCAGCGAGCTCAAGGACTTCGTTGCGCGTAATAAAGCGAGGGTTTCAACCCGAAATATGGCTATGTCGCGCCAGAAGCTTCTTGATAAAATGGATGTCATTGAGTTAGCTCAGGAAAAACCAAAGCCTGAGTTTAATTTCAAGGTTGGCCGCACTCCTAGCAAGTTTATCTTCGAGACAAAAGAGCTTGTTATCGGTTATGATGAGCCTCTCTCAAAGCCACTCGACTTAACTTTCGAGCGTGGTAAGAAGATTGCTTTGGTGGGTGCTAACGGTATCGGTAAGACTACTTTGCTCAAGAGTATTCTCGGTCTTATCCCGCCACTTTCAGGCAAGGTCGAGCAGGGCGACAACCTTCTCATCGGATACTTTGAACAGGAAAGTTCTCCTGATAACACAACCACCTGTATCGATGAATTGTGGCAGGACTTTCCGTCATATAACCAGTTCGAGGTTCGTGCTGCTTTGGCTAAATGTGGCCTTACTACAAAGCATATCGAAAGTCAGGTTCGAGTTTTATCCGGTGGTGAACAGGCAAAGGTGAGACTGTGTAAGCTTATCAACAAGGAGACCAATATTCTGCTTCTTGACGAGCCTACTAACCACCTTGATGTTGATGCCAAAGACGAGCTCAAACGTGCTCTGAAGGAATACAAAGGCTCGATTCTGCTTATTTGTCACGAGCCTGAGTTCTATAATGATGTTGTTGATGCAGTCTGGGATTGTTCAAAATGGACAACCAAGATTTTCTGATATACTTACATATCTAAAGGAGAAAAGGTTATGAAAAAAACAACTAAAATTTTATGGGGTATCGTCCTCGTTTTAGCAGGCGTATTACTCGCTATTAACTCGCTTGGTATCGCTGATGTGGATATCTTCTTTGATGGTTGGTGGACATTGTTCATCATCGTGCCAAGTCTCATCGGATTTTTCACAGAGAGTGACAAAGCGGGTAACCTTATTGGTTTATCCATTGGTGCTTTCTTGCTTTTGTGCTGTCAAGATATCCTGAGCTTTGATTTACTGTTCAAGCTCTTGCTACCTATTATCATCGTTATCTTCGGCTGTAAGCTTATTTTCGGCTCTTTCAGAAGTGCAAAAAGCCAGAAAGTTCTTGAGAACGTTGTGAATAACGGTGGTTGTGTCAGAAATGTGACAGCTACATTCTCAGGACAGAATGTTATGTACAGCCCTGGTGAGGAATTCTCAGGCGCTGAGCTCAACGCGATATTCGGCGGTGTTGATTATGACCTTCGTAACGCTGTTATTCCTAACGATTGCGTTATCAAAGTTTCAGCTATCTTTGGCGGTATCGATATTATCGTTCCACCTAATGTTAATGTAAAAGTTAATTCAACATCCATCTTTGGCGGCACTTCTAACAAACACATAAACTCTAACGCTAACACAGTTACAATTTATGTTGAGGGTACCTGCCTGTTCGGAGGAGTTGAAATCAAATGACAGAAGCACAGAAAATCATAAAGTATTTTGCATTGGCTTTCGCTATATTCCTTATTGTAGGAATCGTTGCAGGAATTGTGGGTTCGTTATCGTTTGTGACACTTATGGTTACTGACAATGAACCATCAACGGTTGAAACTTACAAGGAATATAGCATCGGGGAAGTTTCCAAACTCGATATAGATATTCCGGCATCGGAGTTTGAGATAAGAGTGGGCGAGAGTTTCACACTCACAAGTAACCACGATGACCTCAAGGTTAACGAGTCATCCGATACGCTGAAAGTTATTGACACAAAACGCAAGTTCAAATTCAACGAAACACCTCATAAAGTTATTCTCACCGTACCGTATGACCATGAATTCGAGGATGTTAAAATCAAAACAGGTGCTTCAAGAATGAAGATTGCACTCTTATGCACACAGGAGCTTGATTTTGAGCTTGGTGCAGGCGAAGTTATCCTCGAAGGGGTAACTGTCTATGAGGATACAAAGCTCAAAGGAGGCGCAGGAGCGCTTGATATCAGCAACTGTACATTCAACGACCTTGATATGAAAATCGGCGTAGGCGAGAGTAATATCACAGCCGCTATCCTCGGCGAAAGCAAAATTGAGTGTAGCGTTGGCGAATGTAATCTTAACCTCATCAAAGACCTCAAAACTGACTATACTCTGAAGATTGAGAAGGGAATAGGGGCAGTAGAGGTTGATGATAAATACGTCGAAGACGGGGCTGTTGTCGGCACAGGCGATAACGAAATCGACATCAAATGCGGTGTCGGTGCTGTCGAAATCGACTTCGTTACAAACAATACTATCTAAACAACAAAAGCACTCGGCGTTAATCCACCGAGTGCTTTCTCTTTTAGTGCAATATGTAGTTGAGTCCCATCAGAAGATAAAGTGGACCTAAGCAGTACACCATGAACAGTTCTTTGTGGTGTACTTTCTTTTTGAAACAGTCAGTAAGCAGAAGAATCTCAAGAAAATACGCAACTGCACCGCAAAAGTATGCTATAGCTTTCAGAATATGATAGATTTCATCCATAAAGAATGAGCATATAAAAAGTATAGTCGCAGCCCCGACAAATAGGTTGCGGACATAAAGCATCACATATGCGACTTTCGGGTGTACACTTTTGGTCAGCTCATCAGCGTCAGGCGAAGTCACATCGACCGTGTGTTTGAAAGCGTGTTTGAATTTACTGAAAAGTTTCGACATATTATTACTCCAAAAAATATTGTGATTTTAATATATCTTAAAAGTCAAATCCTGTCAACATGAAGTATTAAAAGCAAAATAATGAATTTACAATTATTTTATATTCGAAAGTTGCATAAAAGTATGCAACTTTTTCTGTTTTTTGCGGGATAAGTGAGAGGGTATTTTTTTACCGCAAAGGAGGTCGCTATGCGAGAACAAGGATTCATAAAACTTCACAGGAGCATCGTGGACTGGCGATGGTACAAGGATGCAAACACTTTCAGAGTATTCTTCCACTTGATACTCAATGCTAATTTCAAAGACGGTGAATATCAGAAAGTGGATATCAAACGTGGTCAGGTCATAACAGGAAGGAAAGCACTTGCATATGAGCTGAGTATGTCGGAACAAAATGTGCGAACAGCGCTGGAACATTTGAAATCAACCAACGAAATAACCATCAAAAGATACCCGAAATTCTCGATTATTACTATTAAAAACTATGATAAGTATCAG
>JBGVLC010000034.1:0-10877 GCA_045124035.1 Ruminococcus sp.
CTACTTTTACAACAATCAGAGAATTCAACTAAAAACAAAACTGACACCGTTCGAAAAGCGATGTCAGCATGTTGCTTAAACTTTAATATTTTCTACCATTAGGGGCGTTTTTGTACTGTCCGCACAATTCGGAGCAGTGCACTGACCACAAGCGTTTTGTTTTTTTGTCTGGTTATTACAGCTCGATTGCTTCCTTCAAAGCGATTGAAAGCTGGTCAGGACAAGAAGTGCCCCTGCCACCGCAGTTGATACCCTCAAGTCGCTCGATTGCGTCGTTGACGTCCATGCCTTTGACGAGACTTGCAACACCCTGAGTGTTGCCTGAGCAACCGCCGATGAATTTGCAGTTTACGATAATATCATCCTCGATTTCAACCTCAATCATACGTGAGCATACCCCACGCGGAATATATGTGTGTTTCATTTTGTCCTCCGAAGTTTGTAGTACTTTGATTATATTATTATTGACGTAATTGTCAAGTGTGCCATTTTAAAAGAATTTTCAAAATACTATAGCAAAAATCAGCAAGTTGTGATAAAATACAATGACAGCTCTTACTAGAAAAAATTATGGAAGTTGATATGATGTCTTATAAAATCAATCTGGGTGTTTGGAGTAGCATTTTTGCGGTTCCGTCAACGCTTGTTGATTCCCACCTGAAAATTGCAACTGAATCACAGCTCAAGGTGCTTTTGTATATCCTTCGAAACTGCGAGAGTGAAAACTCAGCGGAGAGTATTTCGAGGGCTGTATCTGTGCACCCTGATGAGGTGAAAAACGCGGTTGATTTCTGGATTGAGCGAGGACTTCTTGCTAAAAGTAATGGTGAACTCACTGTATCAAATAACGGTACAGAAAGCACAACTCAGCCTGTAACTGAAGCTCAAACGGTTGAGGAAAAACCGAAAGCTCGCGCTGTGTCCCGTGCACAACGTCCTGACTCCATGTTTGTAGCAAGAAGACTTGGCGAAAACAAAGAACTTGCTTCCCTTATGGATGAAGCTCAGATAGCCCTGTCAAAGCCACTCTCAAGCGGTGATACAGCGACCCTCGTTATGCTCCACGACACTGATGGATTGCCTTGTGAGGTGCTTGCACTTCTCATTCACTATTGCGTTTCTGTTGGAAAAGGCAATATGCGAGCTGTGGAGCGTATGGGCATCTCTTGGGCAAGCAATGGCATCAATACTATGGAAAGTGCCGAACTTGAGATTATGCGCCTGTCAAACAGCAACAACGCTTGGTCGAATGTGTCGAGGTTGTTCGGACTCAAGAACATCGGAACACCAACCAAAGCTCAGCTTTCATACGCTGACACTTGGTGCAACACATGGAAGTTTTCCGATGAAATGCTCGTTGAAGCATATGAGCGTTGTGTTGATACAAAGGGAGAGTGCAAGCTCAGTTATATTAACGGCATACTATCAAAATGGTATCAAAGCGGGATTTTTAATCTTGACGATTTACATAAAGCTGATGAAGAATCAATAAAGAAAAAATCAAAGAAAAAGAATGACGAAACCGAGCGTCGAGCGTCTTATGATTTAGAAACCTTTGAAAACAAGAGCCTTTTCAAAGACTAACAGAACAGAGGTGATTTTATGGCATACAGTAAGCTGGTTTTTAATATAGCATCGGAAAAACTGAACGAGCGAAGAAATAGTGCGCTCAATATGGCTGACTACAGAAAGTCTCAGCTTTACAGCGCTTTTCCTAGACTTAAAGAAATCGAAACTGAATTATCAACTATAGGTGTCAGCACCGCAAAAGCTGTGCTTTTGGGCGGGGATGTTACCGCTAGCCTTAATTCGTTAAGAGAAAAAAGCTTGAGCCTGCAAAATGAAAGAAAAGCTATTTTGATTGATAACGGCTATGACGAAAATTACCTTGAGCCACATTTTTCCTGTGAAAAATGTAATGACACAGGTTATATTGAAAAGGATAACAAAACCATGACTTGTGAGTGCTTCAAAAAGCTCCTTAGCGCAACAGCGTGTGAACAGCTCAACAAGATTTCACCGCTTTCGCTTTCAACTTTCGATAGCTTTAACCTGAATTTTTATAGCAACAATCCAGATGAAAACGGAAATGTTCCATATAAACGTATGAGCAAGATTTTTGATTTTTGTCTCTCATATGCAAAGAATTTCAATTTAAATTCAAAAGGTCTGCTTATGAAAGGCGAGACAGGCTTAGGAAAAACTCACCTGAGCTTAGCTATAGCGAATGAAGTTATTCAAAACGGATATTCGGTAGTTTATGTTTCGGCTCCGGATATTTTAAGCAAGCTCGAAAGTGCTCATTTCTCTTATGACCACGATGGTGAGCGCGAGCTGATGCAGTCGCTTCTCGATTGTGATTTGCTTATTCTTGATGATTTGGGCACTGAGTTTGTGACTCAGTTTTCTTCAACCGCTATCTACAATTTATTTAATAGCAGAATCAATCTGGGAAAGCCGATTGTTATCAACACCAATCTATCGGGCAAGGAACTTGAGAAAAATTATTCACAGCGTTTTGTGTCGCGTGTTATGGCATCTTGCGACAGGCTCGATTTTATCGGAACTGATATAAGATCACGACTTTGATGATGTGCTTTATATGCTCACATTTGTATTTGCAGATGTGAGCTTTTTGTTTTTTTACAAATTAGCTCGAAAGTGTTGACTTTGACGCTTTAAAATGTTAAAATATGTATATTATTTTAGAATGAGGTATTTTGCTGTATGACTATCGTACATTTGCTCGAGAAAAATGCCAGAGAATTTCCAAGCGATACAGCTCTGGTCGAGATTAACCCTGAACAAAAGGAAACGCGACGACTCACATGGAATGAGTACGAACTCGTTGAGCCTACTCACCGTGTCCCTCATTATCGTCGTGAAATTACTTGGGGCGTTTTTAATGAAAAAGCTAACCGTTGCGCGAATATGCTTTTGCACAACGGAATCGGCAAAGGCAAGAAGGTTGCTATCCTTCTTATGAACAGCCTTATGTGGTTGCCTATTTATTTTGGTATATTGAAAACAGGAGCTTTGGCAGTTCCTCTTAACTTCAGATATTCACCTGACGAAATCGAATATTGTCTTGATTTAGCGCAGGCTGATGTTCTTATTTTTGGTCCTGAGTTTATCGGTCGAGTTGAAGCTATCGCTAACAAAGTATCTAAGAAATGCACTCTTATTTACTACGGAGAGAGCTGTCCTGCTTTTGCTGAGGAGTACAGAGACTTGGTTTCTGAACATTCAGGCATTTTCCCTGAGTGTACTCTTGAAGAGTCCGATGATGCCGCTATTTATTTCAGTTCAGGCACCACAGGTTTTCCGAAAGCTATTTTGCACAACCACGAAAGCTTGATTCACTCTTGTCGTGTTGAGCAGAACCACCACAGTCAGACAAAGGATGATTGCTTCCTTTGTATTCCTCCTTTGTACCACACGGGTGCGAAGATGCATTGGTTCGGAAGCTTGCTCACAGGCTCGAAAGCTGTTATCCTGAAAGGTACAAGCGCAAAGGTTATTATGGAAGCCGCAAGCTCTGAAAAGTGCTCAATCGTGTGGCTGCTCGTTCCTTGGGCGCAGGATATCCTCAACGCTCTCGACAGAGGCGAGATTAAACTTGAGGACTACGATTTTTCAAACTGGAGACTGATGCATATTGGTGCACAGCCTGTTCCTCAGAGTCTCATCAAGCGTTGGCTTGAATACTTCCCGAATCATCAGTACGACACCAACTACGGCTTGTCTGAGTCTATCGGACCTGGTGCTGTTCATCTTGGTGTTGAAAACGTCCACAAGGTTGGCGCTATCGGTGTTCCGGGCTACGGTTGGGAAGTCAAGATTGTTGACCCTGACGGTAATACAGTTGAACAGGGCGATGTCGGTGAGCTTTGTCTGAAAGGCCCTGGTGTTATGACCTGCTATTATCGTGACGAAGAAGCAACCAAAGCAACTTTGAAAGACGGTTGGTTGTATTCGGGCGATATGGCTATGCAGGATGAAGACGGATTTATCTACCTTGTTGACCGTAAAAAGGATGTTATCATCACAGGTGGCGAAAACCTTTATCCTGTACAGATTGAAAACTTCATGGCAGCTCATAACAAAATCAAAGACGTTGCTGTTATCGGTCTTCCTGACCCACGACTTGGTGAGATTGCGACAGCTATTATTGAGCTCAAACCTGATGTAGAGTGCACAGAAGAAGAAATCAACGAGTTCTGTCTTGATTTACCTCGATACAAGCGTCCACGACGCATTATCTTCGCTGATGTTCCGCGTAACCCAACAGGTAAAATTGAAAAGCCGAAGCTCAGAAAGATGTATGGCGGCGAAGGTCTTGTTGATTCACAGAATAAATCTTAAATTATATAGAGAGGTTCAGATATGAAAAAACTTATGATTGGTAATCAGGCGGTTGCCGCTGGTCTTCACGATGGCGGTTTGTCGGTAGTTTCCAGCTACCCTGGTACACCGTCAACTGAAATTACAGAATTTTTATCAAAATATGATGATTTACATAGCGAGTGGGCTCCTAACGAAAAGGTAGCTTGTGAGGTTGCTTACGGTGCATCATTAGCTGGTGCACGCTCAGCTTGTGCTATGAAGCACGTTGGTCTGAATGTTGCGGCTGACCCACTTTTCACACTTTCATACACAGGTGTTAACGGTGGTATGGTTATTTGTGTAGCTGACGACCCTGCTATGCATTCATCCCAGAACGAGCAGGACTCACGTCACTATGCTATTGCTTCAAAGATTCCGATGCTCGAGCCTGCTGATTCTCAGGAAGCTTATACTTTTGCTAAATCAGCTTTCGAGCTTTCTGAAAAATTCGACACTCCTGTACTGCTTAGAATGTGCACTCGTATTGCTCACAGCCAGTCTATCGTTGAGCTTTCAGATGCTATTCCAGCAGTTATCAAAGATTACGAAAAGAACCCTGCTAAGTTCATTATGATGCCTGGTAACGCTATCAAGCGTCACCCTGTAGTTGAACAGCGTACTCTTGATATCGCTGACTACGCTAACGACTGCATTTATAACTCAGTTGAGTACAATGACAGCGAAATTGGTATCATCACTTCAGGCTGTTCATACCTTTATGTAAAGGAAGTTTTGGGCGAAAGCGCTAACATCCTCAAAATCGGTATGCCTCATCCGCTTCCTGACAAGCTTATCAAAGAATTCGCTTCAAAGTGTAAGAAGCTTTATGTAATCGAAGAGCTCGATCCGATCATCGAAAACCACGTGAAAGCACTCGGTATCGAGGTTGTTGGCAAAGAAATGTTCTCAATTTTAGGTGAGTTCTCACAACAGACAATCGCAAAAGCATTTGATAAGGACGACAAAGTTGGCGTCAGCGCTGATTCAGTTATCCCAATGCGTCCACCTATGATGTGTGCAGGTTGTCCACACCGTGGTATGTTCTATACTCTCTCAAGAAATAAAATCACAGTTCACGGCGACATCGGTTGCTACACACTCGGTGCTGTAGCTCCTCTCAACGCTCTCGATTCAACACTCTGTATGGGTGCTTCAATCTCAGGTCTCCACGGCTTCAATGCAGCACGTGGCGAAGATGCCGAGCGTAAGAGCGTTGCTGTTATCGGTGACTCAACATTTATGCATTCAGGTATGACAGGTCTTGTGAACGTTGCATATAACGCAACTAATTCAACAGTTATTATCCTTGATAACTCAATCACAGGTATGACAGGCCACCAGCAGAACCCAACAACAGGATACAACATCAAGGGTGATCCTGCAGCTAAGGTTGATTTAGAAGCACTTTGTAAGGCGCTCGGTATCAACCGCGTGCGCGTTGTTGATCCATATGATTTGAAAGCTTGCGAGTTGGCTGTTAAGGAAGAATTAGCTGTAGAAGAGCCATCAGTTATCATTTCACGTCGACCATGCGTGCTCTTGAAATCAGTCAAAATTCTGCCTTCTCTCAATGTTGAAGCTGACAAGTGTAAGTCTTGTAAGCGCTGTATGGGCCTTGGCTGTCCTGCAATCAGCATGAAAGACGGTAAAGCACAAATCGACAACACATTATGCGTTGGCTGTGGCGTATGTAAACAGCTTTGCGCATTTGATGCTATTGTTTAAGGAGGAAAGACTATGAACACAAAAAGTATTATGATAGTCGGTGTAGGCGGACAGGGAAGTCTTCTTGCATCTAAACTCCTCGGCAGACTCCTCGTTGACGAGGGCTACGATGTAAAAGTAAGTGAAGTTCACGGTATGAGTCAGCGTGGCGGTTCTGTTGTTACATATGTTCGCTATGGTGACAAGGTTTATTCACCAATCATTACAGAAGGCGAAGCTGATATCATCATTTCATTTGAGAAGCTCGAAGCAGCCCGCTATGCTAAGTTTTTGAAGAAAGACGGCCTTATCGTTGTCAACACTCAGCAGATTGACCCGATGCCTGTTATCATTGGTGCGGCTGAATATCCAACTGAAGTTCTAAGTGAACTCACTTCAAAAGGCCTCAATGTCGAAGCGCTCGATGCTCTGTCTTTAGCTGTTGAAGCAGGCTCACCAAAGGCGGTTAATATCGTTCTTATGGGCAAAGCCGCAAAGCAGTTTGATATCCCATATGAGAGCTGGATCAAAGCTATCGAAAACACAGTAGCACCTAAATTTGTCGAGATGAACAAAAAGGCTTTTGACTTAGGCTACAATCTTTAATTTACTGATTTATTTATATAAGAAGGCGATTTAAATGCAGAATTACTATCAAAAAGAAATTGAGACCATGCCGGTTGAAGACATAAAGAAACTTCAATCTGAAAAACTTGTGAAACAGGTTAAGCATGTTTATGAGAACGTTCCATACTATCGTGCTTTGATGGACGAAAAGGGCGTTACTCCTGATGACATCAATGGTATCGAGGATCTTCACAAACTTCCGTTTTTAACAAAAGCAGACCTGCGTGACGCTTATCCATATGGACTTTTAGCAAAACCACTTTCAGAATGTGTCCGTATTCATTCAACATCAGGTACAACAGGAAAGAGAGTTGTAGCTTTCTATACCCAGAACGATGTTGATTTGTGGGAGGACTGCTGTGCTAGAGCTATTGTTGCTGCAGGCGGTTCAAAGGAAGATGTGTGTCAGGTTGCTTACGGCTACGGTCTTTTCACAGGTGGTGCAGGTCTTCACGGCGGTTCCCACAAGGTCGGTTGTCTCACACTTCCGATGTCATCGGGCAACACTGAAAGACAGATTCAGTTTATGCAGGACCTTAACGCTACCATTCTTTGTTGTACACCATCATATGCGGCATATATCGCTGAAACACTTGAAGAGCAGGGAATAGGCCCTGACGAGATTCCGCTTAAAGCTGGTATCTTCGGTGCTGAACCTTGGACTGAGGAGATGCGTCGTGGCATTGAGAAGGCACTTGGCATCAAGGCTTATGATATCTTTGGATTAACTGAAACATCAGGTCCTGGCGTAGCTTTTGAGTGTAGTGAGCAGTCAGGTATGCACATCAACGAGGACCACTTTCTCGCTGAGATTATCGACCCTGATACAGGTGAGGTTCTTCCTGAGGGCACAAAAGGTGAGCTTGTGTTCACAGCCCTTGATAAAGAAGCATTCCCGCTTCTTCGTTACCGCACCCGCGACATCTGTGTTTTATCCCGTGAAAAGTGTTCTTGTGGTCGTACTCTTATCAAAATGGCTAAGCCTATGGGAAGATCAGATGATATGCTTATCATCCGTGGTGTCAACGTATTCCCAAGCCAGATTGAAACAGTACTGCTCAGCGAAGGTTATCAGCCTAATTACCAGATTATTGTTGACCGTAAGGGTAACACAGATACATTTGACGTTCACGTTGAAATGAACGCTGAGCATTTCTCAGATACAGTAGGTTCTATCACTGCTAAAGAGAAAGCTCTAGCAAACGCTATGAAAACAATGCTTGGTATTAACCCTAGCGTTCACCTTGTAGCTCCGAAATCTATCGTTCGTAGTGAAGGCAAGGCGGTTCGAGTTATTGACAAGCGTAAGTTACATGACTAAGAAAAGGAGAGGTCAGTATGTCAATCAAACAGCTTAATATTTTTGTTGAAAATAAGCAGGGCGCTTTGGTTTCTATCACGGATACTTTAGCAAAGCACGATATCAACATCCGTGCGTTGTCTATCGCTGACACCGAGGAGTTCGGTATTCTCCGTCTTATCGTTAACGACAACGACACAGCTTGCGAGATTCTCACAAATGAGGGTTATCTCATCAAGTTAACTGACGTAGTCGGTGTCAAAATCGGTGACCAGCCTGGCAAGCTGTCAAAAGCTCTGGAAGTTATCGATGAAGCAGATATCAATATGGAATACCTCTATGCGTTTATGGCTCGTACTGAGAAACATGCGTATGTGGTCCTCAGAGTTGCTGATAACGCACTCGCTGAGAAGAAACTTGAGGACGCTGGTTTCCATATGATTACAGATGCAGATATAAATAAACTTTAATTTTTATTTTAGAAAGGAGTTTTAATAATGGGACTTATTAAAGCAGCAAAGGGCGCCATCGGTGGCGTAATGGCTGACCAGTGGAAGGAATTTTTCTATTGTGATGCACTTCCATACGACATTCTCATGCGCAGAGGTCAGAAGCAGACAACCGGTCGTAGTTCTAACACAAAAGGACACGATAACATTATTTCTAATGGTTCAGGTATCGCTGTAGCTGACAATCAGTGTATGATTATTGTTGAGCAGGGCAAGGTTGTCGAAATCTGCGCTGAGCCTGGTGAGTTTACTTATGACAGCTCAACAGAACCAAGCATTTTTGCTGGCAAATTCGGTGAAAGTTTACTTGCTACTTTCAACGCTATCGGAAAGCGTTTTGCTATGGGTGGCGACACTGGTAAGGACCAGCGTGTTTACTACATCAACACAAGGGAGATTTTGGACAACAAGTTCGGCACACCAACTCCTTTTATGTTCGAAGTAGTTAACAAACACATCGGAATGAGAAGAACCGTTAACATTCGTTGCAACGGTGTATATTCATACGAAATCGAAGATCCGATTCTTTTCTATACAGAAGTATGCGGTAACGTTGCTGATGAGTTCACACGCGATAAGATTGACCACCAGCTCAAGACTGAGTTCATCGATGCACTTCAGCCTGCGTTTGGTATTCTCTCAGAAAGTGAGCTCAAGCCATCTCAGATCAGCACACACACAGCTGAACTCAAGGACGCAGTAAATACAGCACTCAAGAGCACTTGGCTTGAAAGACGCGGTATCAAGGTTGCATCAATTGCTATGAACCCTATTTCTCTCACTCCAGAGGATATGGCAAAAGTTCAGCAGATGGAAGATGCTGCAACAATGGGCTCAAATCCATTTATGATGGCAGGTCGTATGACAGACGCTACAGCTAACGCTATGGAAACAGCAGCAGGCAACACAGCTGGCGCTATGACAGGCTTTATGGGTATGGGCATGGCTGGCGGAGTCAACGGTGGTGGCTTCAATGCAGCACAGCAGTTCTATAATCAGGGCGTACAGATGCAGCAGCAACAGCAGGCTATGCAGGCTCAGCAGGCTCAGCAGGTACAGCAGGCTCCTGCTCAGGCACCGGCAAATTCATGGGAGTGTGCTTGTGGCGCAAATGTAACAGGTAACTTCTGTATGGAATGTGGTGCTAAAAAGCCTGAGGCTTCAGGTTGGACTTGTTCTTGCGGCGCAGTAAATCAGGGAAAATTCTGCCCACAGTGTGGTGCGAAGAAACCTGAGGGTGCTCCACTTTACAAGTGCGACAAGTGCGGATGGACACCTGAGGACCCACACAACCCACCAAAGTTCTGCCCTGAGTGTGGCGATATTTTTGACGATAACGATAAGAATTAATCTATATGATTCACAGACAGCTTTCTCACTATTTTGTGGGAAAGCTTGTCGAATTTAAAAGGAGTTGATTGATTTGGCTGTAATGCAAGAATACAAATGTCCTTGCTGTGGCGGTGCTATTGCATTTGATACCGCTTCACAGAAGATGAAGTGTCCGTATTGCGATTCTGAGTTTGAGATGGATGCCCTCAAAGCTTACGATGAGGAACTTAACTCACAGAAGGCGGAGGATATGAGTTGGAATACTCAGGCCGGTACAAATTGGGCGCAAGGAGAGACAGAGAATTTGGGAACATACTCCTGTCAGTCTTGTGGCGGTGAAATTGTTGGTGATGAGACAACAGCCGCAACATCATGTCCATATTGCGGAAATCCTGTTGTGTTTATGGGTCAGTTCAAGGGTGACTTGAAGCCTGACTTTGTTATCCCGTTCAAACTCGACAAAAAAGCTGCAAAAGAAGCTTTGCTCAAACATTATAAGGGAAAAGTATTGCTACCTAAAGTTTTCAAAGACCAGAATCACGTCGATGAAATCAAAGGTGTGTATGTTCCTTTCTGGCTTTTTGACGCTGATGCAGATGCCAACATCCGTTACAGAGCAACTAAAGTCAGACGTTGGAGCGATAGCAACTATAACTATACTGAAACAAGCTATTTCGCAGTTATGCGTGATGGTGAGATTTCTTTTGAACGCGTACCTGTTGATGGTTCATCAAAGATGCCTGATGACCTGATGGAGTCTATCGAGCCTTATAACTTCAATGAGGCGGTTGACTTCCAGACAGCATATTTAGCAGGCTACCTTGCTGATAAATATGATGTTGATGCTCAGCAGAGTATCGATAGAGCTAATACTCGTATCAAGCGTAGCGTCGAGGAATCATTTAAGAGAACTGTGAAGGGCTTTACTACAGTAACTCCTGAGTCATCATCAATCCGCTTATCTAACGGACAGGCGAAGTATGCTCTTTATCCAGTTTGGATTTTAAACACAACATGGA
>JBGVLC010000035.1:0-14650 GCA_045124035.1 Ruminococcus sp.
TGCAGGAGAGAAGGACTATCTGTTCCTTGATGATTTTGATAAAAAACATGGTGTTTATAGTTATGAAGATTATATGCAGTATTATTATGATGAGTTGTATTATCACCATATTGATGAAAATGACCCAGATAGTGAAATCGATTGGGCTATTACCTACATTATATTCTATCCTATGGTTATTGAGCCTATGAATGTTAAAAGGGTAATATTAGATAGAGTGATTCTTTCTTGTGATATGTATACTTATCGAGTAAAATGGGCATTGTATGATGCACAGACAAATGATTTTATATCACTTGAAAAAGTGGATGTAGAAAAGTACGATGGTCTGGCAGAAGGTCTTGAAAAGGCAAAAGTCGGTTATCCATTTGGTGATGCTGACTTCGACTCTACACTCACAGTTCTGGATGCAACATATATTCAGCAGGCTTTATGTGGATTATGTGAATTCGAATTTGAGGATGACTTGACCGATGATATGCTAAAGGGAACAAAGTACGATAAGACAATTGACTATATTTCTGATATAGACCACGATGGTGAGCGTACGGTTCTCGACGCAACTGCAATCCAGCTCAAGCTCGCAGGACTTGAATACTAAGTGAATCAATTTAACTTTTATCATTTATCCAAAGCAAAGGAGATGATACTATGAAAAAAGTTATTAGTCTGGTTTTAGTGTTTATACTTATGCTTTTTGTAGCGGTGACACCCGCTTTCGCTGAGAGTATCCAGTTTCCAACAGAGGGTCAAGAATGGTTATTCTTTGAAGAGTTTGATAAGTGCTACACAGGAACCTATGCATATGATGAACATGCAAAAGGAAATTATAGAGAAAAATGCTATCATTATGATGACAACAATAATATGGATTGGGCGCTTTTATCATGTCCTTATGTAGATTCAACTTCAAATGATTATGCTGTGTTTGGAGATATGATTTATTTAGGCTGCTTTGGACTCCCATTTCATGCCGTATATGGCATTTATGATCTTGAACAAGACAAGGTTCTTGATTTGACAGACCTTGATGATTTAAGTGAGTATGATGGACTCAAGGATTATTTGTATTCTATAGGTTATATTCAGCCTATTGGTGACTTTGACCACGATAAGAAACTGACTATACTTGATGCAACAGGTATTCAGTGTGCTGAAGCAGGACTTAAAAAATACTATTCTTCTGATGATTTGGAATCACAGTCTTATCATAATATAAAAGTTGATGCGGGATATTTTGACGATAAAGGGTTGAGATACCTGACTGATATTGACCGTGATGGTAAGCGTACAGTTATGGACGCAACTGCAATCCAGTACAAGCTCGCAGGACTTGAAGTGTAATAAAACTGAAAATATAACATAAATAAGGCGCGAGGTGAGAGCTTCGCGCTTTTTGACTTATATTATGCAAACGAAAACGGCGTATCAGTTCGATACGCCGTTAAGTTTTGCGATATTCTTTTAGTATACTACAACGTGGGTGCCGATTTTGGCTTTTTCGTAGATTTTCTTGACTTTGCTGTATGGGGTGTTGACACAGCCGTGTGAGCCGTTACCCATATAGGTTGTTCCGCCGTATTCAGATGAGCTACGCCATGTTGAGTCGTGGATACCACAACCTGAGCGTGTGAATGCAAGCCAGTACTTAACATTTACACACCAAGTAGGACCAACAAGTGTTGCAGGGGAAGTGCGCTGGAAGATGTTGTATGCACCCTTTGGAGTGTCGTATCCGCCGTAGTTACCTGTTACAACAGGAGTATCAACATAAAGCTTGCCGTCAATGTAGAACCACATATGCTGCTGTTTGATGCTGATTTCGATGTATGTATCGCCGATTTTCTTGCCGTATGCGGTTGAAGTAACTTTCTTGTTGAGTGAACGCTGTGTGCCGTAAACCTTGACTTTCTTAGCGCCAACATATTTGTATGGCTTGATTCTGAAGTAGTATGTGTGGCCTGCTCGAAGCTTCTTTGTGTTAAGGAAGTTATTATTTGTTGATGTGAGATACTTGAATTCATCTGCATCATCAGCTTTGTAGTAGATTTCGTAGCCGTTAGCATAAGAGTTCTTGTTCCAGTTGATGCTCACACGTCTGAGCTGTGAAGTGGTACTTGAGATAGCTGGAGCGTGAAGTCCTGCAACTGTTCTGAGTGTTGCGCCTTCGCCGATGAATGTCTTGCCTTTGTACATCTCGCGGTAAGCACGAACCTGATAGTTGTATGCTTTGCCACCCTTGACATTTTTGTCAACAAAAGTGTTGGCTGTTTTATCTTTGATAGTTTTGTAGAGAACGTACTTGCCGTTTGTGGTTGAGTCCTGACGATAGATTTTGTAGCCGTCAGCGCGAGCGTTTCTAGCCCACTGAATCTTAGTAGAGCTTGAGCACTGCTTGAGCTGAGGAGCTGAAGTTTTCAAAGGCTGAGTTGCTGTTTTACCAACCTGTGGAACACCTTCATACATCTTGCCAAACTCAACAACATATGCTGCAACCTTGAACTGGTATGGTGTTGTATGAGAAAGGTCACGAACTGAGATTGAAGTAGCTGTTGTTGTAGCGAGCAGAGAGTAATCATCGTCTTTATCGTTGTTTTTGTAGTAAATTCGATAGCCTTCTGCACCTTCAACTTCATTCCAATGAAAATCGATTCTTGTGCAATACTTGCCGTCTTTGTACAGCTTGCCGACCTTCGCAACTTTGTCGCTGTTATACACAATGTCGCTGTCGTTATCGGTTGGTTTCTGTGTTTCTTCTACTGTTGGAGCCTGAGTTTCGATTTGAGTCGGAGCGTCAGTTGGAACTTCAGATGGAACTTCGGTTGCAAATTCGGTTACAACTTCAGTTTCATCAGTTTCGCTTGCGCTAGCGCTCACGCCCAGTCCTGTCACCATAGTTACCATCATAACAAGTGACATAATAAGGCTAACAAAACTAATAGTCATTTTCATTCTTATCCCTCATTTTATATGTAAAAATATTAGTCGATAAATTCAATAGAGCCGTCAGCTGACATACTCTGGATTCTGGCAAGCGATTCAACACGCACGCCCATATCGCGCACAAGCTGACCGCCCTCCTGATACGCTTTTTCGATAACGATACCTGCGCCGACAACGGTAGCTTTGGCGTCTTTGATGAGCTTGATGAGACCGCAAAGCGCAGAGCCTTTTGCTAAAAAGTCGTCGATGATGAGCACCTTGTCATCCTCATGCAGGAATTCCTTAGATACTATGATATCGTAGGTGCGTTTATGAGTGAAAGACTCAACTTTCGAAGTGTAGACATCGCCAGCGATATTGACGCTCTTGGTCTTCTTCGCAAAAAGGACAGGAACATCAAAATACTGAGCAACGATACACGCAATACCGATACCCGAAGCTTCGATAGTCAGAATCTTTGTGATTTCTTCGTTTTCGAAAAGACGCTTGAATTCTTTTCCGACTTCGTTCATAAACTTTACATCAATCTGGTGGTTGACGAAGCTGTCAACCTTGAGGATGTTTCCCTCAAAAATCTTACCGTCACGGACGATTTTTTCTTCAAGAAGTTTCATAGCTCTACCCCTGTGAAAGCAACATTATGTGCCTTGATAATTACACATATAATAATTGATATAGATATATTTAAATTGCTAAATTAGAATTAATAAGAGAAAAATTTGTCGTGATTTTTGGTATTTTGAAAAAGTATGTTAAAAATAGAAACATAATTCTAATAACGAATAATAAATAAGTGCATAATAGGTATTATTAATGTGTATAAATTTATCTGAAAACTCAGGAGGTTTTTATGGCAGACAAGGTTATTATGTCAGATATCGAAATCGCGCAGTCAGTTGAGATGGCGCATATATCTGAGATTGCTAAAAAAGCTAATATTGATGAAAAGTACATTGAATACTACGGAAGACATAAAGCTAAGATCGACTTGTCACTCCTTAGTGAGAGCCAGAAGAAAGACGGCAAGCTTATCTTGGTTACAGCTATCACTCCAACTCCTGCGGGTGAGGGTAAGACAACAACTACTATCGGTCTTGCTGACGGTATGAATGCGTTGGGCGAGAATGTTTGTGTTGCTCTGCGCGAACCTTCACTCGGTCCTGTTTTTGGTATCAAAGGCGGTGCCGCTGGTGGCGGTTGGGCTCAGGTTGTTCCTATGGAGGATATCAACCTTCATTTCACAGGTGACTTCCACGCTATCGGTGCGGCTAACAACCTGCTCGCAGCTATGCTTGATAATCATATCTATCAGGGAAATTCACTCAACATCGACCCAAGAAGAATAACTTGGAAGCGTTGCGTTGATATGAACGACAGACAGCTCCGTTTTGTAACAGACGGCTTGGGTGGCAGAATCAATGGTGTACCTAGAGAAGACGGCTACGACATCACAGTTGCTAGTGAAATTATGGCTGTGCTTTGTCTTTCTAATTCTATCACAGACTTAAAAGACAGACTTTCACGCATTATTGTTGGCTACACATATGATGAGAAACCTGTCACAGCTGGCGACCTCAAAGCAACAGGTGCTATGACAGCCCTGCTTAAAGATGCTTTGAAACCTAACCTTGTGCAGACACTCGAGAAAACTCCTGCACTTGTTCACGGCGGTCCTTTTGCTAATATTGCTCACGGATGTAACTCTGTTATTGCGACTAAGATGGCTATGAAGCTCGCTGACTATGCTATCACAGAAGCAGGTTTCGGTGCTGACCTCGGTGCTGAGAAGTTCCTCGACATCAAGTGCCGTTATGCAGGACTCAACCCATCAGCAGTTGTTGTTGTTGCTACTATCCGTGCTCTCAAGATGCACGGCGGTGTTGCTAAAACAGAACTTAACGCAGAGAACTTGGAAGCTCTCAAGAAGGGCGTTCCTAACCTGCTCAGACACGTTTCAAATATCAAAGATGTATACAAGCTCCCATCAGTTGTAGCTGTGAACCGTTTCCCAACCGACACAGATGCGGAAGTTGAGCTCATTATCGACGAGTGCAAGAAGCTCGGCGTTAACGTTGTTCTTTCAAACGTATGGGCAGAAGGCGGACAGGGCGGTATTGAGCTTGCGAAAGAAGTTATCCGTCTTTGCAATGAAGAGGACAGCTCAAACTTTACTTTCTCTTACACACTCGACGGTACAATCGAGGACAAAATCGAGGCTGTTGTCCGCAACGTATACAGAGGCGACAATGTTCTTTTCTCAAAGCAGGCTAAAAAGCAGATTGCTGACCTTACTAAGAACGGCTTTGATAAGCTTCCTGTTTGTATCGCAAAGACTCAGTACAGCTTCTCTGATGACCCTAGTAAGCTTGGTGCGCCTGAGAACTTCGATATCGAAGTTAAGAATGTGAAAGTTTCAGCAGGTGCAGGCTTCGTTGTAGTGCTGACAGGCGATATTATGACTATGCCAGGTCTTCCGAAAGTACCTGCTGCTGAGAGAATCGACGTTGACGAAAACGGCGTAATCTCAGGCTTGTTCTAAAATATTGAATACAAATTTGAGCCACTCTGAAAAGGGTGGCTCTTACTTTTTATTGGGTAATGTTTCTTTATTGCTGTACTTTAGGGTTGTAAAGTGATGAAATGCGTGGTATAATGTAAAAATAAAATGGGGAATCAGGTGATTTTGTGAAAATTAAAGACATATTGAACATAGAGAAACCATCGCTTTCGTTCGAGGTTTTCCCTCCGAAAACTCAGGATAAGTTTGAAACAGTAGGTCGTGCAGCACTTGAAATTGCAAAGCTCAGTCCTGACTTTATGAGCGTAACTTATGGCGCAGGCGGTACTACTGCGAAATACACAACCGAGATTGCGAAAAGTATCTTGGATACAGGTGTCACTCCGATTGCTCACCTGACTTGTGTCAACTCATCAAAAGAAAGTATCCTTGAAAAACTCGAAGAGTTCAAAAATAGTGGAGTCAAGAATATTCTGGCTCTCAGGGGTGATATTCCGCAAGGGATGAAGCCTGAAAGCTGGGACTTTAAATATGCTAGCGAGCTTGTGACTTTCATCAAAGAAAACGGAGATTTTTGTGTTGGTGGTGCGTGTTATCCAGAAAAACACGTTGAGTCTTTATCTGAAAAAGAGGACCTCATAAACCTCAAACACAAAGTTGATTGTGGATGTGATTTTCTCACCACCCAGATGTTTTTTGACAACGACCTATTCTACAAATATCTTCTGCGTGTGAGAAATATGGGAATCAGCGTTCCTGTTATCCCTGGTATTATGCCTGTGACAAACGGCAGACAGATAAAAAGAAGCTGTGAGCTTTCGGGCGCGGTGCTTCCTGACAGATTCAAGCGAATTGTTGAGCGATTTTCAGACTCACCAAAAGCTATGGAGCAGGCGGGTATTGCTTATGCTACCGAGCAGATTATCGACCTTTTTGCTAACGGTATCAACGCTGTTCATGTTTACTCAATGAACAAGCCTGAGGTAGCTGCGGCGATCAAAAATAATCTCAGTGAGATTTTCAAGTAAAACTACATATAATTACTTTTGGGTGAGAGTATGGATAAAGAGGTAAAGACCCTGTTTTTGAAACCTGATGAGGTTGAAATTAATAGCGCTATGGCGCTGAGATTTCTCAGGGTAAGGCGAGAAGTTGACGAGCAGGTCAAAGGGATTTTTCGACAGTGCGTTGATGAGTTTTTGGAGAATGTCAACTACAAGGCGTGCTACAGATATTTTGATATAAAAATAGAAGACGATATCATTTTTTTTGATGATGTTATGCAGTTTCAAAGCAAAAATCTTGCGAAGAACCTAAGCGGATGTAAGGGTGCGTTTCTTTTCGTTGCGACAACTTCGGCTATGGTTGACAGGCTTATCAACAAGCATATGAATCTTCAGCTGAGCCGTGCTATGATGATTGACGCAATTGGTTCATCGGCTGTTGAGTGTTTTTGTGACTCGCTTTGTCGCCATATTGAAGATGAAAACAACATAAAGCTCAGACCCAGATTTTCACCGGGTTACGGTGACCTGAGCATAAAATATCAGTCAGTCGTGCTTGGTGTATGCGACTGTTCAAGGAAAATCGGCGTTATGCTGACACATAACAATATGATGGTGCCGAGAAAGTCGGTGTCTGCTATAGTAGGTGTGAGACCTGAAAACGAAAAGTGCGAAAAATCAAGTTCGTGCGAGAATTGTGACAGCGTGAACTGTCCATATAGAGAGTAGGCGTGTTATGAATATAAAAGACAGAATTCAAAACGAAATAGTTTATATAGACGGAGGTTTGGGCTCATCGCTTATTAAGATGGGTCTTAATTCGGGAACTGCTCCTGAATACTGGAACATTGAAGAGCCACAGAATATTATAGCGCTTCACAAAGCGTATATTGATGCAGGCGCTCAGGTCATAACAACCAACACATTCGGCGCAAATGAGCTCAAACTCGAGGACTCACCATATTCACTCGAGGAACTTGTGAGCACTGCTGTGAATAATGCGAAAATGGCTATCCTCTCAAGTAACAAAGTTCAGGGTGAGGATGTATATATCGGTCTTAGCATTGGTCCAAGCGGAAAGCTCCTCAAACCGCTTGGCGAGCTTGATTTTGAGGATGCTGTGACAGCTTTTTCGAAGACAATCGAGATAGGCGCTAAAATGGGTGCTGACCTCATTATCATCGAAACAATGAGCGATACATACGAAGCAAAGGCGGCACTTCTTGCAGCGAAGGAAAGCTGTGATTTGCCTGTTTTTGTATCTGTTGTTTTTGATGAAAACGAAAAGATGATGACGGGCGCTGATGTCAAAGCGGTTGTGTCAATGCTCGAAGGACTCAAGGCTGATGCTATCGGTATCAACTGTGGTCTTGGTCCTGCTTCTATGAAGTCCATCGCTGAAAAATTGGTTAAGTACAGTTCAACTCCTGTTTTTGTTTCCCCTAACGCAGGTATGCCGAAAAGCGTAGATGGTGTTACTGTTTATGATGTTGACGCGGATGAATTCTCAAGCATTATGAGAGAAATCGCTGAGCTTTCAGTTCACGGTCTGGGTGGTTGTTGCGGAACAACTCCACAGTATATCAAAGCTACTGTCGAAAAAACCAGGGACATTAAAGCAAAAGAGATACAAGAGAAAAACTATACTTTGGTAAGCTCCTATACTCACGCTGTGAGTTTTTCTGATAAGCCTGTCATCATCGGTGAACGAATCAATCCGACAGGTAAGAAAAAGCTCAAGGAAGCGCTCAGAGAAAATAACCTTTCGTATATTTTGAATGAGGCTGTTTCTCAGCAGGAAAACAAGGCTCAGGTGCTTGATATCAACGTAGGTTTGCCTGAGATTGATGAAGTGAAAATGCTCAGCGATGTAGTCACCGCTGTGCAGGGCGTTTCTGACTTACCGCTTCAGCTTGACTCATCCGACCCATCTGCACTCGAAAAAGCTATGCGTATTTATAACGGAAAGCCGATGATAAATTCCGTCAACGGAAAGCAAAGCTCGATGGATAGCATATTCCCGCTTGTGAAAAAATACGGCGGTGTGGTTGTAGCGCTGACTCTCGATGAAAACGGTATCCCAAGCACAGCTCAAGAGCGAGTGGCTATTGCAAAGAAGATAATCGAAGAAGCGAAGAAATACGGAATACAGAAGAAGGATATCGTTGTTGATGCACTTTCGATGGCTGTCAGCTCTGACCAGAATAGTGCTAAAACTACTATGCAGGCTGTGAAGATGCTCACAGATGAGGTGAAGGTGAACACTACCCTCGGTGTGTCGAATATCAGCTTCGGATTGCCAAATCGCGAGATGCTCAATTCCGCTTTTCTGACTCTTTGTTTTGAAAACGGTCTTAGTTCTGCGATTATGAATCCTAACTCAAAAGAGATGATGAAAGCATATGTGAGCTTCCTTGCACTCAAGGGGCTTGACGATAATTTCGAAAGCTATATCGCTTTTGCAAGTGGTGAGGAGATAAACTCAACACAAAGCACAACAACTGAAATGACCTTAGAGTTTGCTATAGAAAAAGGTTTTTCAGCTAGGGCGTATGATATTGCGTTAGAGCTTATAAAGAGTGTCGATCCACTCGAGGTTATCAACGAAAAAATCATCCCTGCTTTGAATAAGGTTGGAAAGGGATTCGAGAAAAATACAGTATTTTTGCCACAGCTACTGATGAGTGCTGAGGCGGCGAAATCTGCTTTTGATGCGGTGAAAACTGCTATCAAAGAGAGTGAAAACAAGATTTCACACAAAATTGTTCTCGCAACAGTTGAGGGTGATATCCACGATATCGGAAAGAATATCGTCAAAGTGCTTTTGCAAAATTACGGCTTCGAGGTTATCGACCTCGGTCGCGATGTGAAGCCTGAAGTTGTGCTCCAAGCGGTTGTTGAGAATGATGTAACCTTGGTCGGACTTTCAGCGCTGATGACAACAACCGTTGTTGCTATGGAAGAGACTATAAAGCTTTTAAACGAAAAGGTACCACAGTGCAAACTTATAGTCGGTGGTGCTGTTTTGACAAAAGAGTATGCGGATATGATAGGCGCGCATTACTATGCAAAAGACGCTATGGAAGCGGTTCGTTTTGCTCAGAGTCACTTTGGAGTATAATATGGAAAAGCTTAATATTCTTTATGAAGATGAACATCTCATCGGTGTCATAAAGCCTTATGGTGTTTTGTCTCAGGGCAACGAAAAAACCAAGTCTTTGTGTGATGATGTTTCTGCATATCTCAAAGACAAAGGTGAAAGCGGTGAGGTTTTCGTTGTGCATAGACTTGACAAGACTACAGGCGGAGCTATGGCTTTTGCTAAAACTAAGTTTATGGCAAATAAGCTGTCAGCTCTGATATCTGAGCATAAGTTCCACAAGGAGTATCACGCCGTGGTATGTGGCGAGATGAAAGAACGTCATGGATATATGACCGACCTTTTGTATCACGATAAGAATAAGAACAAAACTTATGTCGTCAAGCGTGAGCGTAAGGGCGTCAAAGAAGCGAAGCTGTGTTTCGTTGTGCACAGTAAAGCTATGTATAACGATCAATTAGTCAGCAAGGTTCAGATTCTCCTCAAAACAGGAAGAACTCACCAGATTCGAGTGCAGTTTGCTTCCCGACACTATCCGCTTGTAGGGGATAAAAAATACGGAACTACCGTGCCTGATTCAAAGATTGCGCTGTGGAGTCACTCGATAACTTTCGTCCATCCGAAAACAGGCAGGACTATCAAAATCAGCGCGGACACATCTGAAGGCGCATTTTCAGCATTTGAAAAATAAAATAAATTTTCCAGAAAGTTGCATAGTTTTATGCAACTTTTTTCTTTTTTTAAGGGATAGGTGAAAGGAGTTTTTCGGTTGTATCGGTCGTTATGTCAGTTATAGTCGTTACAGTTGTCAGCACTCGTCAGAGGTCGTTTTATTCTGAACACTGAGAGAGTTGGAAGATATTCCTTACAATGTGCGATTGTTTACAACGAAAACTCACCTGAAATTAAAAAAAACGGAGGAATTTTTATGGCAAAAAGAAGATGTTTTAGTGTTGATTTGTTTGAGAATGAAAAATTTTTGAATTTGAATGATAAAGCAAAGGTGCTGTATTTTGGTTTTATTCTGCACAGCGATGATGAGGGCGTTGTCATAAATTCAACAGCTGTGATGCGACTGCTGAAAATCACCAAAAGATATCTCGAGGAACTTGTTGAAAATGGCTTTGTGATGCGAGTTGAGGGGATTTTAGTGATAAGACACTGGAACTTGCACAACCACATTCAGCCTTCAAAAAAGACACCTTCACTTTATCGAGATGAGCTCTCGAAACTTGTTTTAAGTCCCACAAATGAGTATCAGCTGAAGTCGGAAATTATCCGCTCTCTTAGCAGACTTTCGGCGGGCTAATATAATTAAAGTTAATATAATATAAGTAAATTAAATAAAATAAAATATAAGCTAATTCAAGCTATATAACAAAGAAGAAGAAAAAGAAAAAAGAAAAGCTCCTCAAAAGAGGAGCCTTTGGTAGTTTTATGAAATTAGTCGTTCTCTGGGAAGAACTTGTCGTGGATAGCTGAAACTGCGAGATCAGCGTCACGCATATCGATGAGAACAGAAACCTTGATTTCTGATGTTGAAATCATCTGGATGTTGATCTGTCTGTCATAAAGTGCCTCGAACATTGTTGAAGCAACGCCAGCGTGTGTTTCCATACCTGCGCCAACGATAGATACCTTTGCAACCTTGTCATCATAGTGAACAGCACCTGTGCCGTTGTCAGCAGCAAACTTCTCAACGATAGCTACTGCTTCCTGACCCTTATCCTTTGGTACTGTGAAAGTGATATCCTTTGTGCCGTCTCTGCCGATTGACTGGAGAATGATGTCAACGTTGATGTCTCTTGCTGAGAGCTTTGAGAACATCTTGAATGCAAGGCCTGGCTTGTCAGGGATACAAGTTACTGAGATACGAGCTACGTTGGTGTCTTTTGCTACACCGCTAATCAACATTTTTTCCATTTTTGGTCTCTCCTTTACGATAGTGCCCGGCTTTCTTGTCAGGCTTGATAATACTTCGAGTTCGATGTTATATTTCTTAGCCATTTCAACTGAACGGTTGTTAAGAACCTGAGCGCCAAGTGTTGCGAGCTCTAACATCTCGTCGTATGAAATTTCGTTAAGTTTGATTGCGCCGTTAACTTTTCTTGGGTCTGCTGTGTAAACACCCTCAACGTCTGTGTAAATCTGGCACAAGTCAGCGTGCATAGCAGCAGCGATAGCAACAGCAGAAGTGTCAGAACCGCCACGACCGAGTGTTGTGAGGTCATCATAGCGGGAAATGCCCTGGAAACCTGCAACTACGATGATTTTTCTCTGGTCAAGCTCTTTCCTCAGACGGCTTGTGTCAACCTTGCGGATACGCGCCCAAGTGTGGGATGAAGTTGTTTTGAAGCCTGCCTGCCAGCCGAGAAGGGATACTGCAGGGAAACCTAGCTTCTGGATAGCCATAGCTAAAAGTGAGATTGAAATCTGTTCGCCTGATGCGAGTAACATATCCATCTCACGCTTTGAACAAGCGCTGTCGCCGTTGATTTCAGCGGCTTTTTCGAGAAGGTCGTCAGTAGTATCGCCCTGAGCTGAAACTACAACGATAACATCGTTACCCTGTTTGTATGTGTCTGTGACAATCTTTGCGACATTCATTACGTGTTCTGCGTCTTTAACTGAACTGCCGCCGAATTTCTGTACAATTAAACCCATTGTGAACTCCTTTACAGATCTCCGATTCTGATAGCGGACTCAACTGTGATACCGTTTTCAGAAAGGACATCGATATTTTTAAGAATAGTTTTGTAAGCCAAAGGCTCGCACACAAACGCAATTTCGTTTGCAGGAGCGTTCTCATTTTCTAAGATATGGATATCAGAGAAAAGTTCTTTAGCTTTATTATATGCAACGTCACGGTCGGATGCTTTCGCGCGGATGTACATCGCTGTGACGGATTCTTTGTAGTCGATAACTGAGCTGTTGTCTGAATCAGTCCAGAAGAGGAGCTTTCTGTTATTAAGGTGCTTTACGCAGTCGATAACGTCAGCAACAACAGCAGAAGCGGTAGCGAGTTTTCCGGCGCCCTTGCCGTAGAAAACAACGTCGCCTGTGCAGTCGCCTCGAACCATAATGCCGTTGAAAACATCGTCGATGTTAGCAAGTTGGCTCTTGTTAGGGATGAACATAGGAGCGACAACGATGTCACACATTTTGTCAGGAAGCTGTTTTACCTTGCCGATGAGCTTGATAACACCGCCCCAGATTTCAGCGTACTTCACATCATCTAAAGTGATTTTTGTGATACCCTCAGTGTGAACAGCGTCAGGGTAGATGTGCTTTCCATAAGCTAAAGATGCGAGAATACAAATCTTTCGACAAGCGTCGTGACCTTCAACGTCAGCCTCAGGGTTACGCTCAGCGTAGCCGAGGTCCTGAGCAAGCTTTAAGGCTGTATCAAAGTCCATACCTTCGTTAATCATCTTAGTTAAGATGAAGTTGGTTGTACCGTTTAAGATACCTGCAATCTCGTTGACATTATTTGCAACGAGACACTGGTTGATAGGGCGGATGATAGGAATACCGCCACCAACAGATGCTTCGAAAAGGAAGTTGGTGTTGTTGTCTTTCGCAATCTGGAGAAGTTCTGCGCCCTTGGCAGCAACGAGCTCTTTGTTAGAAGTTACAACGCTCTTGCCAGAGAGCAGACAACGCTTGACGAAATCGTAAGCTGGGTTGATGCCACCCATAACCTCAACAACAACTCTCACATCGATATCGTTGATGATGTCCTCAAAGTCCTTTGTGAAGCGGTCAGCAAGAGGGCTGTCAGGGAACTCACGAAGATCGAGAATGTGTTTTATGTAGATTTCTTCGCCAACTGAAGCGAAGAGTTTTTGTTTATGTGTCGTGATAATTTCTGCGACACCTGAGCCAACAACACCGTGGCCCATAATTGCAACTGAAACCATATATCTAAACCTCTTTTATAAAAATACTTTATTCAATAACCCAGTTGTCCTCAGGGACTGAGACGTCAGGTACCGTTTCCTGCACACCAGGATCGGTTGTGACATCGGTTGTCTCGCTTTCGGTGACATCTGTGGTTTCTTCTGTTGACTGAGTTGAATCCTCAGAATCTTCGCTCGGTTTCTCGCTTGAAGTTTTGCTTGAAGAAGAGCTTGAGTTCTTATCGCCTGTGAACGCTACGTGGTAGCCAGAGCAGTAAGCAGGCATGGAATCCTGAGTGTAATAACCTGTTCCTGTGCTTGTGCAGAATGATGAAGCAAGCAGACCTGAGCCTTTGCAGTAGGTTGCTGTGATGACATCATCAGGCTGTTCAAATTCCTTGTATTCTTTGTCAGCAAGGTAGTTGGTCATAACTTTTCGCCATGTTGTTGTGGCGGTGCTTGTGACAGAGATGGTGTCAGGAGTGTCATAACCTGTCCACACAGCAAGTGTGCAGTATGGAGACGCACCAACAAACCATGAGTCTTTGTCATCATCGGTTGTACCTGTTTTGCCGACGATTTCCCAGCCTGTGACATTTGCGTTCATAGAGTGGGAGTGGGTTGAAGTGAGAACGTTGTATCGAAGAACTCGGTTCATTTCATATGCTACGTCAGGAGTGTAAGCTTCCTGAGGAACATTGTTTCTGTTATCTAAGATTACTGTACCGTTCTGGTCAGTAACATAGTAGTAGGTGTATGGTTCATAGAACAGACCGCCGTTGCCGACAAACTGCATAGCAGCAGCCATCTCGCGAACTGTAACGCCGCCTGCCATACCACCAAGGGAAAGGGCACCGAGAGAAGAAGAATCGATATCAGGGTCGAGGTGTCTGAATCCCATCATACTTACAGCCTGTTCGTAAGCTGTCTGGGTTCCGATTTCCTGATAAAGCTGAACTGTTGCACCGTTGGAAGACCATGAGATAGCCTCAGGCATAGTCATATATCCGTTATATGAGCCGTATGCGTTGTTAGGACCTGACTTCCATACACCGCCTTCGTAGCGGTATTTCTCAATAGGTTCGTCAAGAACGAGACCTGAGTAGTTGATAGTTTCGCTTTGAAGTCCGAGTGGATAAACAAGCAAAGGCTTGATTGAAGAACCAGGCTGGAGTACAGCGTCTGA
>JBGVLC010000036.1:0-51463 GCA_045124035.1 Ruminococcus sp.
CAGCATTACAGTTAACACCTGTCACAAGTTTTACTTTATCACTTAACTTAGTCTTACTGTCCTGAGTGGTATATCTTAAGACATAAGACATACCTTTGATTGTTTGTTTTGATTTTGAATTGATAAAATGTACTATCGCCATACTATCCACCTCTCAACATCTTTGAAAGTTCGCTGTGGATTTTGGCTAACTCACACTGTACTTCATCCAGATACACAACGTGTATTCTCCCTTGTCTAGCCATAACAAGTAGTTGGTTTAAGTTGTTGCCAAGCTTTTTGACCTGAGTAGTAAGTTCTTTAAGTCCATCGTAGTTAGTAATCTTTTTCGAAGTTGCACACTTAACTATGTAGTCTGTTATGGTCATACCGGCACTGTTAGCTTTCGCTCTAATGAGGGCATCTGTTTCATCAGTTACCCTTAAATTGATTCTTTTGGTTTTCATTATTACCTCCGTTAATGTTTAAAATCATAGTGGGTGCAGGGCTACCGCCCGCCCTGATGCATTGGCTGACGTACAGCCGAATGCGATGCTGGCTCTCTCCCCGAAGGAGAGAAAATATGCGTAGTTTTCAGAACATGTAACGTTCCTGTTTTTATGTGCACAAAACTGCCTGACGTTGGTTTTTAATGCAAGTTCGGTTAGTTATCCTAACCTCCCTTTAAGACGCAACAGGGTCGCAAGGAACGGCAGGAACGCTTAATTTGGGACCACCTTTTATCCGTCACTAACGTCACTTGCGTCACTATAAGTAACATTCAGCAATCTGACACCGTTACTACGACTATCACGAAAGCTCAAGCCAAACTCTTCGAGTTTATCTCTCCATCGTTTCATCAAGCGTTTGAGTGCACTCACAGATATAGCTTGTCCTGTATGCTCGTTATACAGTTCACAAAACTCGGTATTGTTGCCACTGTACGATATATGTACTTTCATGAAATCAAGTAGCTGTTCCATTTCTTTTGGAAGCAGTAGTTCCTTGTGTTCTAAACTATCATCTAACATTTTCCAGATGTGTTCTTCTTTTGAGAACTGTAATTCAATCTGACGGTCTTCTACATCTCGACCTGTACAAAAAAGTGTAGCATTGCCTGCGTTACGCTCACTTTTATCAAGAACAAGAATTGTATCTGTGGCACCTGCAATACCAGTTGTTCCTGATAGTTTGTTAAACGGGTCTTTATCTCCTTGCTTTCTAAGATGATGCACAAGTATAAGACAAAAATCCATTTCGTCAGTTAACTGTTTAAACGAACGCACTTCTTCATAATCGTGTGCATATGAGCTATCCGATTTGTTATTACGTATAGTCTGAAAAGTATCTACTACAACCAAAACTGTATCAGGATGGTTATCCACAAAATCACGAATCTGCTCACACAGACCACCTGCTAGTGTTTCTGCACAGTTAGAAAAATATGCATTTGGAGGAACTTCATCGGTGATATCTAACAGACGACTTTGAACTCGTTTCAAAGTATCTTCTAGGCATAGATACAAAGTTGTTCCTTTGGTAGTTTTCAGATTCCACATTGGTTCACCCTTAGCGATGCGAATACACAAATCGAGTACCCACCACGATTTGCCTATCTTCGGTGCACCGCCAAGAATACAAATACCATCGGGTAATAACGTTTCGACGCAAAACTTAGTTTTAGGGAATTTTGCGTCCATTAGTGCTTCTCCGTCAATGGCAGAGAGTAATTGCATAAAAACATCTCCTTTCAAAATTTTTTCTTTCCCCATAAGATGCTACTTCATCCTACTATTCCTATATCCTTAAATCTGAATTCCTCTTAATGACACACCAGACGGCTACGCATATAGCTCCATTGGAATTTCACCACTGTGATCGTTCTCACAGCCGTCATCTTTTTCACTGACGGAAGTATCATTATCCCTTTTGTCTGTCATCGCTTTCATTGAATTTGCCTTTCAATGTCTGAGTCCTGAAGACATAAAATGTGTTCGCTCATTTAGCTTGTTTTAAAAAACAACAAAAGGAATGTATCTGATGTGTTGATATTCAATTTTCAAGGTACAGTGAAAGGAAAATAAAATACCCTTCATTTATACAACCGCACAGCAGAGGGAGTCTAAACCTAAAAATCAAATAATCAGCGTTTTGCATAATAAACAGAAAGTGGTTTTATAACAAACGCACAAATAATTACAACACTAATTTTGATGCTATCTACTGACATCGATTTTCAAAGCTTAGTGAAAAATAGATATACCTCCCTACTTTATTAGTCATTAACCAAATCGTTTCTAAACCTTTGAACCTTAAATTCATTATTTTGTACAACAATCGTATGTAATTTCAATAACAAATGCACAAAGAATTGGTGCTGTTATTCTGTTGAAAATGAAGACTCAAAAAAATACCTTTCACTTTATTGGACACTCAGAGCCGTTTTTTTAACCCTGTTTTTGTAAAAACTTTTCTTTCTCTTTAATTTCAGCGTTCTGTACAACGATTTCATGAGGTTTTTATGACAAATTTACAACGGATTTTTTAGAGTAAAAATATTTACCCCTTCACTATATATACCGTTAGCTAAAGCACCTCTAACATCTAGGCTGGAGTTTTCGATAATAAACATCCATCAACCTAACAACCAATGCAAAAAACGCCATAAAATTTCAGTATTTTGTGCAACGATTTTATGAGGTTTTAATGACAAATAAACAATGGTTTTTTAGAGTAAAATATTTACCCCTCTACTTTATTAGTCGTTAACTAAGGCATTTCTATAACCTGAACCTCGCGTTCGATAAAAAACAGCCATAAATTTACTAACAAACACAAAAAACGCCATGACATTTCAGCGATGTCACAGCGTTTCTATATTTATATAAAATTCGTGATTTTACTATGTATTTTAGCGGTGTTTTATCCGTAGCAGAAGTAGATATTATAATCGCTGTCTGCTTGTTTTTCAGCGTAGCAGTTGAAGCTCATTTGACTGTAGCTTGTAGCATATCCATCTAGTGCAAGTATGGAATCTATATCTTCATCTAAGCCTGATACTGTTCTGCTGAGTTGCTCCTCGTATGTGCGATTTGCTGTTGTGTTAAGGCAACCTTGATATGCGAATAACCAACCGCTGTTGTTTGTGTTGAGGGCAGAATCGAATACCATACCTTTGCTTTGATTGTGACTAATTATGTAACTGACCATATTCTGAATATCTTGTTCATTGTTACTGGAGTCTGGCTCTTTTTTAACTTGTTCTTGCTTTACCTTTTCTGTCGGTTTTTGAGTTGGCTTAGTTGTTGGTTTAGGTGCTGATTTTTGTGTGGGCTTTTGAGCAGGTACAGGAGCTTTTGCTTCTTCTACGTGCTCTACGATTTCGATTTCAACTTGCTGTTCTGAATCGGTTGTAACAACAACTGTTTGAGCTTCAGTTGGTGCAGTATGTTTCTCAGTAGCTACCACTGTTTCGCTGACAGTTTTTTCTGTCTGTGTTCTAACTATTGCTGTCGGTGTGATTTCATCAGGTGTTGCGTTTGGTGTTTCTTTACTGCACGCTGTGAGCACGAGCAGGCTGAATATTAGTGTGCATATAATTCTCTTTTTCATATTTCTTCTCCTCTGTAATTTTGTACTTCTATCATTATTTTGGTTGCTATTATGAAACCTTGTGCGAACATATCTCGCTCCAAGCAACAGTACAGTTCACTGTAAGCATCTTTGAATTTTTCGAAGGTTTCTCTTTGCTTTTGTGTGAGTGTCCCATTCAGCTCTTCTTCATATTGACAGACTAAACCTTGAAGTTTATCTACTTTCGAACCACGTCTGACATCTCTGTCGCACGGACTTACGTTCCCGTAGTATAAATCTTCGAGTATGTTCATTTCATCACCCCACACAACAAGAGAGCGATCCTCTTCGAAATCATTCGATAGAGAATCGCTCTCGGTTTAATTTTCTTATTCTGTTTTAGTTTCTCTCTGACTCTTCGTGCCATCATAGCACCTCCTTTGTAACACAACATATATCACATAGGTTTTTATAAGTCCAGATAAATATATACGTTTTTCATTAGTAACTCACCAATGTCTTCGATAACTGAAAGTGCAATATAACATTCCTGGTTTTTTCAGTATATACTCAGATAATCACACCAGCCACCTATTTCTCTTTACAACAATAACACCATACTAATCACCTAACAGCTCAATAATCTCATCTATAGGTAGATTATTCGATGAAATAGACTTGAAAATTTGCAACATATTTTGTTGATAATAGTAATTCAAATGAAAGTTGTTGCGATATTTTTTAGGATACCCAGGTGAAAATAACATCTCTGTGCATAAAGCAACATCCCAATCCGATAAAGGGACAGTAAAACTTATATGCGAATGGGATAGTTTTCGTATGGCTTTTGATAAAAGCTTCATATCCCATTCACTATTCTCACACCATTGTTCTTTATCCCTAAAATGCTTAATTCCCTTATCATACGCATGTCGCAAAACACTAACAATATTGTCGATAATTTGAAGTAACAACTCTTGTTTGCTATCGCTAAACTCTATATTTATTCCATGGGCCTTAAGCTCACTCTGGAATGTTTCTTCAAATTCATTTATATGATCATGAATATAAATGATTTCATCGTTGATTTCGCCACACTGAGATTTAATGAAACAGATTAATTCTGATAAGGCAGTTAAATTTATGAGATTAGTAACATTTGGATCGTCATACCAACCATATGTAAGAAAGCTGTCCCACCACTTCTCTTCGCTCTTTTCTTCAATTATCCTTCTCGCTATTTCGACAACAGCATTTTCTTGCATTTCAATATTTTTGTATTCATAATGGATTAGAAATTGAAGATAGCCAGAAAACTTTTCTACGCTCGGACTTTGGATGTATTTTAAATATCTTACAAAGAAATCATCCCCTTGTTGCGAAAGGAACGTAGCTTGCATATAAAAATGCTCAGGCATTAAATGTTGATATTCAAAACCAAGTAGGGATATTAATAGTAGTGTTGCAATATAGAAACGCTTATCATAAATAATGACAAAGAAATGATATTTATCAAATACATTTTCTAAAATATACTCAAGCTCTTCATTGTGTACTCTTATAAGCAAATCTTTACCCTTAATTTCATCTTGAATATTGTATTTTTTCTTAAAAGCTGTATATTTATCGATCATCTCTTTCTCTTCTTCAACTGATTTTAACACAACCGCACCTACAGCGAACGTTGGCTGTCCTTGAAAATTTAAAAGGTCGTCATTTTGCAACACACAACCTGTTTGCCCCGATTCGTCAAAATATATTTTCATTTTATCATCTCACACACTTTGTAAACATATATACAAACAAATCTAGTCAAGCCTTAATTATTTTTATTCCATCCAAATTTACCATACAAGAAAAACAACTGTTTTTAGGCTCGTTTTGAGCATTGATACGAACTTGGCTGGCGGAAACATAAACCTGTTTACGAGCTCTTGTAATGCCCACATAAAACACAGATAGCTCTTCTATCAAAGAATTGTAAAAGTCTTTAGATATATATTTCGGCAAATGACAACGACATCTTGCGGGAGCTCTAAAGCGTTCCGAACAAGCACTGCAAAGGAAACTTGGAAAAACCCATCTTTCTAAATCAGCTAAAAAAACATACTCCCATTCTAACCCCTTCGCACCATGCACTGTAGAAATAATAACATTTGAATTAACGTATTCCATAGCTTGTCTTAATTGACGATTTTCAAATATATCAAGTAACAAGAAAAACTTGTCTTCAGGAGTAATGATGGCATAATCCGTAGTAACTTTTGTTACCAAGGCATCAAGCAACGTAAGCAAAGATGAATTTGTTTTGTCCGAGGTGTCGCTATATTCTGACTTTATATCTTGAACAAACAAATTTAAGGAACGATTGTTTATATTTTTTGTTTTGTAAAACTTCTGTATAAACGCTTCTTGGCACTTTTGATGAAAAGAAATATAACTTTCATCTTCATCAGTAAACATTCCATAGAAATAATCAATTCCAGAATCATTTAGCGCTTTTTCCAAAACATTGGAATTGTTTCCTCTTGCTCGACATAATATTGCTATTTTGCTCTGAGCATTCTTCTCCAATAATTGCTTTGCATATGCGGCAATCTGTTGTGCTTCGTCATCTTGATCTTTTCCGTAAAACGCAGGGAGTTTAGCTATTTCGTCATCTTCGAAAGATATGTTGAAATCTTCGGCCGCATTTTTTCTAACATTAGCATCCAATTTCAGCATTTCTTGATTGTGACGAAAACGATAGTTCTGTATTAGAACAATTTGTTGCATAGAATAATCATTTGCTGCAATTGTCATAATGTTCGGAAGAGCTCCAATAAAGCCGTATATTCGTTGCAACGGATCACCCAAAAAGAGCAATTGTGTATTCGTATTTATCAAGTTGCATATTAACTTCCAAGCGATACAGTTGGTATCTTGAAACTCATCAATAATCAATAAGGGGTAATAGTTTTGATAAAATGCTTTTATTTGTGGAAAAGATCCAAAAAGTTTTATGGTGAAAAGGATTATCGCATTATGAGTTATGAAATTGAATGGCAATAGTTTTTCAATTACCAAATCATTATACTGGTTTACTTTATCATCAGTAGGTTCAGTTCCTGATTTAATAGTGTTCTCCATATCTGTAAGCACAGATATTTCATTCGCATCTAAAATTGACTTTAATTCAAAATTGCGAGATACATCCGAATCACCCAATGCCTTAAATGAATTAACATCTTTCCTCAAGATGGAGGAAATTAAATATCCATGTTTTTGCAAAATTCCTTTGCAGAAACCGTGATAATTTGTAGCTGTAACCTTTTCATTTATTGCCGTGGGATTGTTTTTTTCTCCTATCAAACGAGGCAATTTTTCGGCAATATCTCTTTTGATTTTCAAGGCTGAATTAACACTAAAAGTTAACGCTAATATCTTTTTAGGATTTGGGATTTTTCCTGCTGTAAAAAGATAGGCAATACGACTGATCATAGTTGTTGTTTTGCCATAACCGGCAGGAGCTTCAACAATAACACGTGGAGCTTCCGAAAAAATTACTTCTAATTGTTTTTCGTCATTTTCGTGTTGCTCTATAAGAATAGCTTTGAGTTTATCAATGTCTAAATCAAGCATTAGATGCCACCTCTTTAGCCTTTATTATTGCATGCTTATAGCAACTCGGGATTAACTCCGCCGACAGTGATGTGCCCACAATTCTACCAAGCAAAACACTCTTTTTTGCAATTAACCAAGATGAATACATTGTGCAAAAATCAGATTCGTTTGTATCTAAAACATCAGACAATTTTTTTGGAATATAAGTGCTTATATCGACTTGACATTTTGCAAATCCCTTGCGCACAAAATTCGAATCCAATTCTACTTGTTCCGCATTACTATCTAAATCTAATGCAATTTGCTTGACAATATCCGCCCTTTGATTTGAATATAGATTTTTTACAACCTCTATTTCAAAACACATTTCCGTTGTGAAAAACTCATCATCGTCGGGAGTAACACCTTGTTTAACATCTTTGTCATATATTGATACACTTGGGATGCCAAAAGCAGCAAGCAAACGTTTCAGAGGTTTTATAGAGTTTTCACCGCCCGCGTTGATAATGCTGATTCCGTATTCATTCAAAGATATACCCAATGTTTCCGCAAACGAATACATACAACCAAATTCTGTTTCCCCTTCAATCAAGATCGCACAATGCGAATAAAAAGCTTCTTTGATGTCGGGAAATCTCATCAATAAATGTTTTTCATTGGCATCTGTTAAATGTAATGAACTGCCACTTATTGTTTTTACTACTCCCTCACTTTTGTAAAACCGTATTATATTCTTGTAGCTATCCATTAAAGCATCGGTGGAATGCGTCACAATAATTAACTGACCGTTTATGCCATCTATCCCAAAACACATTCTAAGCAAGTCAACAAAATTATTGTCACGATTAGAAAGAATTTTCTTATAATATTCTATCAACGAACGCTGAAGAAACGGATGCAAATGCACCTCGGGTTCATCTATTGAAAGTATTAAAGGTAAAATCTTTTTTCCATCTTCCGTAACATAAAGTTGCTCGTTAAACGGCGTAGCTTTGCTCTTGTAAACATCCATTATTTGACACAGAATATTTATGGATGCCATAGCCATAAACTGAACTCCGCTACCCGTAGAGTCTATCCTACGTTTATTATCTGATAGATAAAACAATCTACTCAACATTTCAGTTGGCTTAGGGGAAACAACTGCTTTAATATCATAATCACAAAATGCTTTGATTTTACTCAGATGAGAGTTTACATATGTTATAAGATCATCCACATTGCTTTTGTCAAGGAATTCGGATTTATCTGCGTTGTTTTCAATAAACCTATCAATTATGTTACCGACTAGAGCCCCTGCACCTTTTTGTGTATCAAGCTTTAATTCTTTGCTCGGTACAGAGTTAGTATCATATTTGAGAAAATGTAGTTTTTTTATTTGCTTGACTTGTATGCTCTCATTCGTGTCGGTACAGATAATGTCCGGATGAGCATCCGAGATACCTTGTACATATTTGATGTTGATTATCGAAGCATCCTCAGAAGAAAAATTATCACCAAAGAATCCTTGTTCACAAGGCAAAAGTTGAATTTTTAGTTGAATTTCTATTGGCTTTTCAGAAACTGCATAGTCTTGCTCATCAAATCCCCATCCATTGCATACCTTGTGAAGCAAATCTAAAAAATTACTTTTTCCGATATTGTTTTCTCCAATTATATAGTTGCTCCTGCTATCTAAATCGACAACTATGCCGTCTATATTTCTGTAATTAGAAACCGAAACCTTTTTAATTTTCAACTTCTTTTCCTCCCTTACGCTACATAACACAGATTTCTCACATTAACAACCCAGTTTAAATCTACATAAAATATTTCTAATCTATTTACTGTAATCACCAAGCTTCATTAGTGATATTTCCTTGTGTAGCTTTCTTTGACTTTCTGCTCAAAAGCGGTGAATCGTAAATAACTTATTTAAACATATATATCGCACTTAACTCTTCATTTTCAATTCACCGGTTTCTGAATCAACAACAGCCATAAATCTACAATGCGGATAATTACTACAACCCCAAAAACATCCATATCTACTTTGTCTTTGTACTAAATCAAACCCGCAGTTTGGACATTTTCTTTTCTTAATCGAGTTCCCTTTTCTTTTGTGAATTTGTTCATCGCTAACTTTTATTCGTTTTTCTTCCGGTATTCCAAAATCTTTCAATGTAGAAATGCGTAGACGACCTGAACAAAGCATACCACCATCTTCCTCTGTAGAGATACAATACTCACAATAAAGACAATCATCTATAAAATTCGCATATGGTTTACCTTTCCATACCCGTGATTTAATTGGACAACCATCCACATGCATAGCGTATCCACGAGAAATTAACTGTCGCTTGTCAGAAACGCTGTAGAACTGTTGTAGATACTTTTCTGCGATAGCATTATACTTCCATACTTTTTGGGGATTATTTTCCAACAGTACTTGCGATAACTCTTCTGCGGTAATCATTTCATTTTGTTTACTCAAATCTATCTCAATTGTTGAAATATTAGCCCTTTTTAACTTTTCCAGTTTTGTTTCATCTATCTTATGAGTGACAAAAATTTCAATAAATAATTCTCTGCCTCCAGAAGTTACAACTATATCAGGGATCACATCACCATATCGCTGTTCAAGTTTCACATCATCAACAGATATTTCTTTTGCAGGAAACAGTAACTGTTTCTCCTTATTTGACCTTGGGAAACACAAATGTACTTCAGGAATTACAAATTTCTTTGCATTATTAATTATTTCTTTCGCGGCTATATGAAGCGAAGATTCGTAACCATGCTCACAATTATGGCCTGCATAATGAGCAAAATGATGTATCACCTTTGAACCTTTCTTCGCAATAAGAGGTTCGCCACAAGCAGGACAGACACAACCACATTTGAATCCGCTTTCAACTTCAGAGATATGTATTGTTTTATTATCTTTCAATGCGTATATCAGATTCAATTGTTTTTTCACCATTCTACTGTTCTCCACTACTCAATTGATTTTTTAATCGTATTTATCGCTATACAAGAGCTATTAGTAAATGTACTGATTGCAATCCTATCCAATACTTGTCCACTTCCATTAATAATCGAGTTACGGTTGTTAGAATTATCAAAAAGAATTTATTACATAGATAACAAACAATTACTAGTATAAGTGTTCCACAATTCTTGACCTAATCAAGTCAGTTTTTAAAAATACTGCAGTTAATACTCATCTAAATAAATATCATTTGCATATTTCTTAATATGTTAATTCATCTTGCTACTAAATTCAAATTATTACTTGACAGTATCTTTTATCCAAGTTAATATACACCAAATCTATTAACAAGGAGAAAATTTATGATATTAATTAAAAGGGCTTTCTTATTTTTTAGTTTTGTGATATACTATTGTAGAATTGAGGTGATATCGTGAATCCAATAATCAAGTGGCCAGGTGGAAAATCGAGAGAAATTGATAAAATCAAACATCTTATTCCTGAATACACACGTTATGTTGAGCCATTTTTTGGTGGTGGTGCTTTATTCTTTCACCTAGCACCTAAATTTGCTGCAATTAATGATATCTCTGAATCTCTGATGCAATATTATAAATTGATTAAAGATCAAGACAAACAACTGTATGATCTCCTAATGTGCTATAATAACAGTTTTAACAACATTATTTCTGTATGTAGCAAAGAAACTAACGAGTTATTACATATCTTTTTTAAGTTGAAAGAAGGTATCATTCAAAGAGAAGAGTTAAGTTACACATTAGAAGCACTGATATCAAGCATGTCGGACAAAATAAACTCCGGGTTCAGCGAGAAACTTCTTTTAGATAAAGATGACTTTGACTCATTCCTTCATCAAATGGTTGAAGATAAGTTTATTCGAACGGTTGCGAATTATAACAAAAAACCGTTCACAACAGAAGATCTGTGTGAAAACTTAATCACTGGATTTACAAGTGGCTATTATATGTATTTTCGCAAAATCTTTAACGATATTAACCTTGGAAGAATTACTGATCAATCCATTCAATATCAGACTGCTAACTTCTATTTTATTAGAGAATATTGTTATGGCTCTATGTTTCGCTATAATGCTAAAGGCGAATTCAACATACCATATGGTGGAATGTCTTACAACAGAAAAGACATAAAATCAAAGATTAATAATATGTTCAATAGAGAAATTGCCCAATTGTTTGCCAACACAGACATTCACAGCTGTGACTTTGAGGAATTCTTTGAAAACATCAATCTTACTAGTAATGATTTCATATTCTTAGATCCCCCTTATGATACAGATTTTTCTGATTATGAGGGCAAAGATTTTACAAAATTTGACCAAGAACGTTTGTCATATGCTTTAAAGAAATCATTAGCTAAATTTATACTTGTTATTAAAAATACAGATTTTATTAATGGCTTATACGAAAAAGATTTCAATATTTTAAGTTTCGACAAGCAATACACTTATAATGTTAGAAGTCGCAATGATAGAGATGTTGAACATTTAATTATCACTAACCTCTCGGTTTAAGACCGGGAGGTTAATTTTTATCGCGCTCTAAATATACAGTTTTCATACGATATCAAGTTGTTAGGAAAATTCCTATGACAGTTCAAATTTCTACAACGTTGTTCATACATAGCTTCACCTGGTCTTGTTTTAGACATGCTCAAATCATAATCAGATAAATCAAACGCTGCACGGACTCTTTTCTTGAAGTCAGTTAATGTTATTTCTCCCTCAATCTCCAAAATTGTTTCTAAAAAATCAATCAAATTATTTTCTGTAATTTCTCTTTTCATTTCACATAATCTCCTTATATAAACATATATTGGATTTATAAATTCTTTAAACTTAATTCTAAACCTGTGGCTTTAAAAACATCAGCATATATCGAAATAAATTCATCATATGTAAATTTATCATTAGGAATAATTTTATTCCAAAATGTGCGATTATTACAAATGGCGTTACTCCCAAGAATTTCTTCCAAATCGCTTTTAACCGCAGCGGAGCATTCACCATAGCAAGTTGCAAAAAACGCTGAATGATTCACTAAAAAGCTAAACACATTAGATAGTCTTTTTACTTCTTCAGCATTGCTTTCAGAATTTTTAGTATCAAGATTACCACCCATTTTTATTTCGAAAGCATTCGCACCGTCTAAGGTTCCCGACAAGCAATCAAAAAACAACAAATCAACAGGAAGTTTCTTTCCATATACTTTATTGTTGAGCAGATTATTCATTGCTTCAATCGCAATCCCGTCAAATCGATACTTATCTATACACAAAGAAGAGGAGTTTGATTTAATTTTCAAACTTCTTTTTATGTCCTTTTCAGAAGAGTGAGTATCCACATAAATATATTGTCTATACGGATTGAAACCTTTATTTTGTTCCTCTAAAGGCAGATCGCAACTAACACTATATAGTATACATTCAATATTCCTAGCGGTACGATCCACAATATTGATTTCAACAATATTAGGAACACGTTCTGTTCTATATCTCATTCGTGCGATAAAAAATATTATTCGTTGTATTCTATTACCTAGTTGAGAATCAACGCTTCGCCCTAATGCCATATATTTTTTAACATTGATATCATCAAATACTAAAAAAGGGTTACTTTCCCTATTCATCATATTTTCTTGATAATTAGCGACAACATTTTGCATCAATCCATTTAACTCATCAAATACTTTATTATAAAGCAAACATCTTGTTGCTTCAGTCATATTCTATCCTCCATCTCACTAATTCTTTTCACTGTTGCATCAAAATATGGCTTTTCTATTTCTATACCAATAAATTTACGGTTGTTTTTCAACGCTGCCACACCAGTAGACCCTACACCCATAAAAGGATCTAATACTACATCGTTTTCGTTTGAAGCTATTTTAATAATGTGTTCCAATAACTTAACTGGTTTTTGTGCGGGATGTTTAGGATCTGACAATCTTTCAGGACGCATACAAATAGGGCTTTGAAAAAAGTTATGCATCTCATTCTGAGTAGTAAAATTCCACTTATGTCCCTTATTCCACATACATGCAATCATTTCACAACTATTAAGGAACCCATTCTTAAATATTTTTGGAGCAGGATTAGTTTTATGCCACACAAAAAATTGAAATGTATCAAACTCACTATCGAACGCTTCGTGCCATTTACCAATAAGATTATAACTTGTAAATACAAATATATTTCCATCCGGTTTAATAATTCTTTTAAAATCATTTAGTAAAGCCGAAGGATCAATCTCCTTTAAATCCCATTCAGCGAGATCGTTATTCAAAGCAGTTCTTCCAGGCAAAGCAATATTGCCCGTGGAGTATTGTGCGATATTGTAAGGTGGATCGGTAAGAATTAAATCTATACTATTGTCTGGTATCTGATTTAAATAATCCATACAGTCACCGTTCACAACCGTATATTTCTTCGATTTGATTTTTTCTACTTTATACATATCAACTATTAATACACTTGTTAATCATTTCAATGATTCGATCATTTAATCCAATTTCTTCCAAAGCCTCTTTATATATTTCTTCAAATTTCTCAAAAGAAATATCATCAGGAAGTATTTTTGTCCAAAGATTTTTACCAATTAGGAACATCTCTGGATACGCTAAATGCTTTTTGACAGCACCTTTCCATGTATTACCTTCACCATCTTTGTTATACAAAGTAGCAAAATAAGCCTTACAATTCTCAATTCCCATATCTACGTAAATAGTAAGTAATTTTTCAACATTAGAAGGAGCGTTAGAACTATCAAGATCACCACCAGCCTTAAGTTCCATAACATTCCAGTTCTCACCATCATAGAAAGCCAAATCTACTGGTTTTGAATAAACCGAATCTGTATGATATTTTTGAGAAAGTGGAAGCAGATGCTCCTTTATACTGTTTTGCGTAACTCCGCTTTCAACACGAGCTTTTCCCTTGCCCTTTGCTTCGTTATTTGCTCTAAAAGCAGAGATTTCACCACGAAGATTTCCATTGTATGTGTCAACATCTGTTACCACAATCTGTCCAGATATCCTGCTCTCATCAAAATTATGTGAAAGATTGCGAGGGTTGACAATAGTAGGTACATTCTCTTCACCAAATTTAAGCCTTGCAATACGCTTGGCACAGGTTTCTATCGCAAAACCACTCTTAGACTCAAAACTACTAACAAAAACCATACTTGCAGTTATGTTTTCATCCATTTGACTGAGAAGAAAGTTGTTAACCTTCCTTTTATAGTTGATTGAAAAATCTTTTTCAATTAACTCAATAAGTTTTGAAAACTCTTCAAAAACAATATTCTTAATAATATTTCTCATACTGCCACCTCCAAAATCTTAATATTAATTTTAACATAATCGTATAGTTCTCGCAATACTGACAATCAAATGTTTTGATTCATTAATTCTACTTTCTCATATCTATTTTTCTTTGATTTATGTGGCTCAAATTTTGACACCAGAAATCGACATAATTCACGTTGACAAAGTTTCTATTTCAAGTTAACATACGACAAACAAATGCAAATTCTCACTAAGGGAGTGATAATATGACAGGTGTAATTTATGCTCGATATTCAAGTGACAATCAGCGTGAAGAATCCATTGAAGGTCAGTTGCGTGAATGCAATGTGTTTGCTCAAAGGAATGATATTCAGATTGTTGGTACATATATTGACCGTGCTTTCTCTGCTCGCACTGATAACCGACCTGACTTTCAGCGTATGATTAAAGATAGTGCAAACGGTTCGTTTGATACTGTCATTGTATGGAAACTTGACCGCTTTGCTCGTAATCGTTATGATTCAGCACTCTACAAATCCTTTCTGCGTAAAAATGGCGTAAAAGTAATATCGGCAACAGAAGTCATAGCTGATACTGCAGAAGGCATCTTACTGGAATCTTTGCTTGAAGGTCTGGCTGAATACTACTCTGCTGACCTTGCAGAAAAGGTTATCAGAGGTCTTACTGAAAACGCACTTAAATGTAAATTCAATGGTGGTACACTTCCTTTAGGATACACTATCGATAGTGAACAACATTTCCAAATAGACCCATTAACCGCTCCCGCTGTTTTGGAAGCCTTCAAACGTTATGCTGAAGGTATCACAATGACAGAAATTGCGGAAGAAATGAACGCCAAAGGCTTACGCTCTGTTTTCGGAGGTAAAATTGGTGTAGATATGGTTACACGAATGCTTAAAAATCGTCGTTATATAGGTGAGTATAAATATCGAGATATTGTTCATCCGCATGGGATACCCGCCATTATTCCGCAAGAGCTGTTTGATAGTGTTCAACGTCGTATGGCTACAAATAAAAAAGCTCCAGCTAAACACAAAGCCGAAGATGAATATTTGCTGACTACAAAACTGCGTTGCGGTAAATGCGATCGCTTTATGGTCGGTGAAAGCGGAAAAAGTAAGAACTCAACTGTTTATCGTTATTACAAATGCGTTGGTGTTAAACAACACAAAGGCTGTGATAAAAAAACCGTTAGGAAAGATTGGATAGAAGACTTTGTTATTAAACAAATTGAAAAGGTACTTTCTGATGATGCATTACTTGAAAAGATTGCTGATACAATAATGGAAATCCAAAGCAGAGAAAACACTGTACTACCTATGCTCAGAAAACAGTACGCAGATTTACAAAGAGGAATAGATAATCTTCTCAACGCAATTCAACAGGGCATTGTTACTCCATCTACAAAACAACGTCTTGAAGATTTGGAAAATCAAATGAGCGACATATCCGTTCAAATTATTAAAGAGGAAATGTCAAAACCGTTGCTTACAAAAAACCAAATTCTCTTTTGGTTTCATCGTTTCCGCAAATACAATACTCACCGTTTAGACCATAAACGCAGATTGATTGATAGTTTTATCAACGCAATTTATCTGTACGATGATAAAATGGTAATCACATTTAACTATAAAGACGGTTCTGAAACGCTAAGCTTGAGTGAAATCGAAAACTCAGGCTTATGTTCGGATTTATCAGCGTCAGCTCTGCCATTAAGAAACCCGCTTAAACACTAGGTTTAAGCGGGTTTTTGCTTTTATTTCAGCCTCGGCGTGTGGTCAGTAAATTTACGATTTACAGCACCAAACGGGCATCAATTTGTTATCCGTTTTATTCTGTTTACAACGTTTCCGTCTGCTACAGCATCAAAATAGCATCAGAATTTTACTTGTTTATGGTGTATCTGTAGGAAACGATATTTAATTACGCAAAAACAAGCACCTGAAGTTTTATTTTCACTTCAGGTGCTTGTTTGCATCTTAATACATAATCATCTCAGGGCCAAATGATATATCTTCTTCATCTGTTAAGTCACACTTCATCAGCATTTCATAAACTGGTTCAAGAATCATCTCATATCTTGCACCGAGATAGCTTTTGTAAAACTCTTTCTGCAATTCTGAGATATATGGTACCGAGTCTATAAACTCGCAGATGCTGTTCATATCTATTCTTGGTACAATCCTCAATACAGCATTATTGCAATCTTCGTGTTTCATTGATTGGATAAAATCATAATAGTTTATCTTCCTGTCATTTAACTTTATGGCTGAAGTAGGGAAATTATAAACTCTGGCATTAAGCTCATCAGGGTTAGCCAGAACATTCTTCATAACCTTTTCATCTGCTTGAGGAAGTAAACAACTTCCACAATCAAACACTGGAGCGATTCTACAATCTTCACCATATCTATCAACAAGGAAACCCCAGTTCCCATTATGTCTGTCAAAGTTACCTAAAAATGCATCTACAATAAACACATTCCAGAAATGTTCGGAAAGAACTTTCGGGTTAACAAAGCTTTGCTTTTCTATACTTTCCAATATATCTTCAAGCTCTGTTCCAGTTCCGTTATGTTCAGAATCTATGATCGTGTTTTTAATCGAACAGAAATCATAAAACACACTTCCATCCGCCGTGAAATCACCACAGGCACACACAATCTTTTCTTTACCATTTACCATATAAGTACCGAGTAAAGTTTCCTGTGCTTCTATACCTATCATATTGAAAATATTACTTCCTATATACTCACTGATACAGCTGTTAGTGTATGATAAATCAGTAGGTTTCCTAGCTGCCGAAGGTGGAAACTTCAACATATATTCTTTGCCGTTATATTCTATAGCAATTTTCTTTCCATTAGCACCATTGTATGCTTTGCCCATAATTCTTTTACAATCGGTAAAATCTATATTGTACATACATTACCTCCATAAGTATTTTGATCTTAAATATTCTGCATGTTCATGAGTAATTACTCCCTCACTGATTTCTGCAATATTGATACTTCCATAAAGTTCACCCCATAAGCAATCAAGCAATGAAGAATCGCTTTTTAACCCATCTTTATATGCATCCAAATCATACTGTAGATACTGTGGCAATCCATATTCGTATGAACGCTCTCGCTGAAGTTCTGTGTTCTTTTTCTCTATTGATGCTTCAACAAGCTTTTCCATAGAAACATTAAGTACCATTGACAACTTGTATATGGTCTCTGCAGAACATTTTTCTATCCTTGTTTTTCCATTACAAATATCATTTAGTGTTGCATGAGGAACACCACTTAGTTTTGCAAGCCTATATTTTGTCATTCCATTTTTTAATATTATCTCGTTAATTGTCATAATAATCACCACTTATATTATATCGGCATACCGAAATAGTGTCAATAGTATTATTACCTATAAACTGTTTTCTTATACTTCTTCACATCTCAAACCCATCGGTTATACCGTTTAGTCTTGATGTATCACGTTTAACGTAGTAGCGTTCAGTTATTTCAGATGTGCTGTGACCGAGGAGGTCTGCAACTTCTTTTGGTGTAAGGCTTTTCACTGTCCCGTCAGGTTGTTTCACTCCGTTTACCAAGTTCGTTGCGAATGTATGACGGAGTGAATGCAAACCTTTATGTTCTATGCCTGCTCCATCAAGGATTCTGTAGAATCTCTTACGGAAGTTAGTCGGTTTGGTAACGTTGCCGTGCTCGTCAGGTACGAGTGGTGAGTCTTCTCCGAAGTAGAACTCTTCTCGCAATTCTTTTACCATTTCTATCGCTGTGTTGTTGAGTGGTACAACTCTGTTGCTTGTAGCACTCTTAGTTTTACCGATTACAACTTCTCTACCTGATGTAGCTTTCACACCATCACGCTTGTAGATTTCTTTTGCTCCACGCTGTATGTATACTACTCGGTTTTCAAGGTCAATATCGCTGTTCTTCAGTCCTAGCATCTCGCCAGTTCTAAGTCCTGTGTTCAGCATAAAGATATATGCTGCTGATTGTTGATAGAATCGTTTGCCTGTTCCCCAAGTCTTTTTACACTCAGCTTTGAGTTTCGCTATTTCATCTTCTGTGAACACAGTAATTTCATCTGTTGTAGGAAGCATCTCTTTACCTTGCTGTGCATAGAAGTTTGATTTTTTAATCATTGGTACACTTTGCATTGGATTTTTAGTAATTACTTCTTGTTCTATCAGATAACGGAAGTACTCACCGAACACATCTCTTGTTTTCTTTACAGTTGTGAAAGCATAGCCATTCATCATCTGTTCGTTGAGTATCTGTTTAATATCTACCGCTTTGATGCTACTAACTATCTTTTTACCAAGTGCAGGGTAGATATGATTCTTAGCTGTGTTTTCTATGCGGTCGTATGTGGTTCGTTCTACTGTTGGGTACTTGAACACTTCTAACCATCTTTGCATACTGACTTGCAGTTGCTCGTTACTTTCATTAGCTTCTTGTTCTTGTTTTTCGAAGTCACGGATGTACTTTGTCATCTTATCTTTGACACCTTGTTTGGTTGTGCTTGAAAACGACTTGCGTTTGCGTTCACCGTCTTCATCCTGATACCATACAACACCACCCCATCTGTTGTCTGTGCGTTTGAATGCGTTACCCGAGGTCAGCAATACTCTTGCCATATTTTCTCGCTCCTTTCAGCACAACAACATACCACAACATTTTTACAATATCCAGATAAATCTGCACCGCAGTAAAAAGGCTTCTATTCTTTGGTTACTGCGGTGCATTTTTTGATTCGTACTAAATTTTCTTCAAAACTTTTCAAATCTACTCTACGACACCTTCAAGAATGGCTCAACAATCGTACAAACTGCAATCACGACATCATAAGTCAAAAACATCGTGATTTTTGACACCCTGACGGTGTCAGTTCAAAAACCGCATAACAGTCGGCTTTGCCGTCTGATGTAAGGTGCGAGGAGTCGGTTACGACACCCACGCTTATTCCTGCAACAAAATCGGTGTAATGAAAACGTCCGTATAATCTCTAAAAAGTTCACCTATCTCAACAGATTTTAACGTTATCATCTTGTCGAAAAAACGAATTTAGTGACAGGAAGAAAAACAAAATCAAAGTACAAGTAACTGTTCAGACTTCACTCCCACGGTAATGCTTTCATAATTAACAACGAAAGATTATCTTACAAACTCAATTACAAAACCCCTGTTCAATATAGAATCGAACAAGGGTTTAAATAATAGGTGGTTTTAATTGTCTACTTTTACTTGACAAGTTCATTCAACTGGTGGTTATGATAAGATATACCTTTTTGTTTTTATAATTCAACTGTTGCGATTCGTGGCTCAAAACAGCAATTCGGACGAACACATACGATTCGTACACCGCTTGCTCTTTGTGGACCGACTTTCATAAACGTCGCAAGGACCGAAGTTTTTCCTCCCAAGCCAAGAGGACCGATGTTGCTTTGGTTTACCCTACGTGTGATTTCTTCTTCCATTTCGGATTGGATGTTGTAATTTCCATCGACCTGTGCCTGTAACATCATAGCAGTAGCTTCAAAATGGCTTCGTCCTACACCTACTGCTAATGTACAAGGAGTACAACCAAGCTGTGATACTCCCTCTTTTGCCCAGTTTACAATTTCATCAAGCACAACATTTGTATCGTGCTTGTGGAAAACCCTGTAGGTCTTTCCTCTTATTGCAGGACCACCGCCAAACATCAGAATGTGAAGTCTTACTACATCTTCTTCACAACGTCTGATTAAAATCGGTGCATGCTCAACACCAGCACTATCCATGTCAAGACCGCCACTTTGGTCGATACGCTCGCTATCGTTTCCTTTGATGCCCATTGGACGACCTGGAAGTGCACGCAACCCCTCACGTACGCCCTCTTTAATATCATCAAGCATCTTTCCGGTTACTGCCTTATTTTCGCCGACTTCGAGTACCAGGTGTGGAATTCCGCTATCATCACAAAGAGGTGAATGATTACTTTGTGCAGCAGACGCATTTTCAAGTATCGTTTCTAAAACCCACTTTGCTTTCTCATTTGTCTCTTTTTCTATAGCTCTTTTGTAGGCTTGTTTTTTGTCTTCACGAAATGTACTTCCTGCACTAACCAGAGCATCTCTGACTAATGCTACGATATTATTTTTCATAAATACTCCTCCCGTGCACCGCACCAATAATCGCCGGATATTTATCCACTTTTATGAGATGGAGAGCCTCCATACCGAGCTCAGGAAAAGCTAGAACTTTTATTTCGCTTGTTTTTGAGCCGAGCAAAGCGGTTACAGGTGGGATTATTGCATAAACAGAGTTGTGTTCTTCAAGTGCTTTTATAGTCTCGCTGTGAATTTCACCTTTTCCAAGATGAAGTTTCACACCTGCTTTGCTCAACGGCTCGATACTGCTTTCGATTTCCAGCTTATTCGAGCTTGTCGGTCCTACTCCCGCTACGCTTACGGCAGTGTGAAACACAACCTGTCCTTTTAAATCTATTCCCAGTGAACCAACAGTTCCGTTTTCAATCATACTGATCACTTTTGGAAGGACTGCGTCTCTGCCACACAATATGTATCCGCTTATCTCAACAGCGTCTCCAACGTGTAGATTTTTTATTACATCATCTGATATCGGAGTTTTTATTTCAACCATAATTGTTACCTCGTTTTACTCGTTCACAGCGAAAAGCTCAAGATATGAACCCTCGTTTTTGATTACACCAAAAGCTCTTGAACGGTTGTAAATCTTTTTCGCCCAGTTTGTATGTGGCTTGATTTCATTCATTTTGTTGCCACCTGAACCTTTTACTACTCCGCCTGATGTTCCAAGTATCATACAAGCATCATCGTACTCTTCTTTTGTGACAGCCATCAAAGCATTCACAAACTTTATGTGTGTAGGGTGGATTACTGTACGTCCTACAAAGCCGTTGGCTTTATCAAGGATAACTTCTCTTAGCAAGCCGTCAATTTCATTGTTTATAAGTGGCTTTCGGCGAATAAGATAGTCCTCAAATCCGTGATTTGGAAGCTGTTCGAACATCAGCTCCTTTGGTGCTCGAAAATACTCCCACACCGGTCCGGATATTACGTAATCGTTGTTTCTGCCACAGACGTTCACGATATCCGACAGACATTCTCTTACTGTCATAATATCATACAGACTGTAGTCAACACCTCGTCTCACGCCAAATACCGAGCTGAAGTCTGTGCCACCGACACGCACCTGCAGTACAAGGTCTCTGTATTTATCAAGAATTTTTCTGATACCTAAAAGCTCCGGCATACGGCTTTCTTTATAGGCAACCTCCGGGTCTTCGATAATCGGCATACCATAGAGAATTTCTCCGAATCTATCGTTCAAATCCTGAAGATACGCAAAGTACTCGTAGCCGTTTTCGGCATTGAATTTCGGAAAGTTTATGCCACATAACGACTTCACTTCTTTCTTTGTGAGTTTATCACCAAAAGCTTTAAATTGGCTGAGATTTCGAATACGTACAAAAATCAGCGGTACATAATCAGGGTTAAGCTTTCCGCTTTCTACCGCATCAGTCACAGTTGAAAGCAAGTAATGAACATTCTCCATAGCCTGCTCAACTTTTTCTTCAGGACATGCATCCTCAAAACACAAAACCATAGTTGTTAGTCCAGGCATTGAATGATTTAGTATCTTTGGAGTAAAATCCTTGAAACCCGGCATATACATTGTCGCACCAAGACAGTACTGTAACATTTCTCTATCTGTGTATTTATTAAACGATTCAGGCTCAACCAAAAACTCAAATCCCTCGTTGTACATATGATGTCTCATTATATTATCTCCATTTCACAAAACAGCTGATTATACTTTCGATTTAAAGGATACTTCCTTTTGGACTCCACACAGCTTGAGGATAGTACTCGTCAATCATTCTTTTTACAAGACTGCACTGTTTTGCACGCTTTCTTGCGTCGTCTTCTGTAGAATCCCAAGAATGTGTTTTTGCGACAGAGCCACCTGTTTTTAGATAAATCGGAGATGCAATTCGAATCATCTCAGGAACCTCATAATGACGGATGAAGCCTCCTGTGGATTTTGGGTTTTCTGTATGAATATCGATCGGACAATCTACTGCCTGACGCATAGATGACAACATCTGAAGTTGGATATCACGCACCGGGTTGATTGAATCAGCACCGACAGATTCCAAAAGTTTTGCAGAACAAGGATTTCCGTGACCAGCGTGTGCAGATATTTTGAAATGACAGTTTTCAGGGATTTCTCCTGCTTTTCGCATTTCGTTGAGAACCCACAGACAACCCTCGTCATATACAAGAAAACCTCGACAACCAAGACGTGCCGCTCTCTTTACATCTTCGATAGCACGAATAACCTGCTCTTGTCCACGAAGACGATAACCCATACGCACACCTTCGTCAGTATGCACAGATGCTGATGTATCTGTCGTTGCTCTTGGTCCTACTGCCAGAATAAGGTCTGTGCCCCAATCGTGAGCAAGCTCGACCATTGATGCAATTTCTTTGTCAGTAAGACGCATAATGCCCTGAGTCTGTGTCACACGATGAAGATAAAGTCCGTAGCCATCCATCGCTTCAAGTAATGCTTTCATAACTTTTGGTCCCTGTATACCAGGCACTTCAAATCGATACTGACCGCCGTCAGCAAAACGTTTTTCTGATGTTGGAAGATTATATAAATCACCGCTTGGCATTCCAATTGATTCTAAAAAACTTCTTGTTTTGTCCATACTGTTCATAGTAGCAATCCTTTCTGTGTTGTCATTTTTTCTATATTTAATCTTCGTTGTTAAGGTCGGCTATCAACTCATCGATAGCTTTTTTGTGGTCAAAAATAATTGGTGGAAGTTTTCGATTCAAGCCTTTATGAATACGACATTCAATAAAAGACGCCTGACCACAATTTTTCAGAGTGTTTATTGCATCCACAAGCTCTTCTTCTGTACTAACAAAATGATTTACGGTTTTGTATCCACACGCTTTGGCAACGGATGTAAAATCAACGTTATAGCCGGCGGATGGCTGACCTCCTACTGATTCGTGTGCACCGTTATTTAAAATTATGTGCATAAAATTAGGTACATCCATTTTGCTCATCATAGTCATCGCACCCATATGCATAATTGCGGCACAGTCACCATCAAGTGCGACTACGTTTCTGTTTTTATTTTCAAGTGCCATTCCAAGTGCTACTGATGAATTATGCCCCATTGAGCCGACATTCAGAAAATCACGAGCTTTTGTTTCGTTACGCTTTTCCCTAAGAAAAAACAGCTCTCTTGTTGCTCTGCCTGTTGTGGCACAGTAAATAGTATCGCTTTTCATATTATCTAGGATAATTTCGATAGCTTCTTCTCGACTTAGCGGATAGGTGTCATCTTTTTCGTTCTTTTTTTCAGCAGATGCCATCACACCTTTTGGTGCGATAAGTGCGTACGGCTGACGTGTTTTTTCACAGTATTCAACTGCTTTTTTAATCACATTTTCAAAGTCTTCATTATCATCCGTCAAAACTGAATAAGGAATATCCATCACATCCAAAAGTGCAGGTGTGATTTCACCCTGAAACTTGTGCTGTGGATGGTTTGGCTCGGTGTTACCCTCTCCTCGCCATCCGATAAGAAGCAACATCGGTACTGCATAGACATCCTTGTCTGCTAAGCTTGCGAGTGGGTTTATTGTATTTCCCATTCCGCTGTTTTGCATATATACAAGCGGAATCTCTTTTGATGCAAAATAGTGGCCACACGCTACACCAACAGCGTTGCCTTCGTTTGCAGTAATGATATTTCGTTCGCTATAGTTTTCGAGTGCGTAATTACAAAAGCCGTTCAAGTATGAATCAGGTACACCCGTAAAAAATGTGATGCCGTTTTCTTTTAGTGTTGAGAATACTTTTTTCTGGTCTAACATTATTTTTTCTCGCCTCCAACTGAACCCTTTCCCTGATACAATGTGAAATATTTCGGACTATCGCCTTTTGTAATTTCCCACGCTTTTTCGAATGCTTCGACTATGTCACATGGTAACGGGCCTGCTTTTGCACAATCGATATTTTGCTTCAGGTGATTGAGTTTACTTGCACCAATAAGCACCGCATCGCCACGCTCTTGTGACAACATAGAATGATTCATAAGCCAGCGATAAGTCGCTTCGATTATTGTTAAGCCGTGCTTATCTGATGCTTCTTTTATCACGTTCACAGCCTCAAAGTAGGATTTTTTCCAGTATCTACCCTGATAATTTGGACGATGAGTAAAACGTCCGTCATCAGGTTCAGAGTCAAATTCTGTATATCTGCCAGTCAGTAACCCTCCAGCCAGCGGATTATATGCGTAAAAACTCATTCCAAAGTAAGTCAGTGCATCGTTTAGCTCTGTTTCTGCTGTTCTTGTGAGAGGGTTATAAATCCCCTCATAAACCGTAGGCTTTACAAAACCATTTTTATCGCAGATATGCCACACATCAGCTACCATCCACGCAGGGAAATTAGAAAGACCCAACTTTTTGAATTTGCCCTGTTCGTACATTTCCTGTAGTGCTGAGAGTACAGAATATACAGGAGTTGCAGGGTCAGGAAAATGCAGAAACACTGTATCTACGCTTTCCATTTTCAAACGCTTTAAGCTCTCGTTGAGTTGCTTATATGCCGCATCGGCATCAAGTTTTCCGCTGATACGAGGATTTATTTTTGTCGCAACTTTGTATGGCTTATTTATATTTTTCAGTGCATCGCCAAGAAGTTTCTCACAATCACCGTTGTTGTAAACATACGCTGTATCAAGCTCGCAATAGCCAGCAAGGAGAAACTCGTTTATAAATTTTTCTACATCAGGGTTGAACACAGATTCGCCAAATGTCATCGTGCCCAGAACAAGTTTTACATCACTCATAATCACAACCTCCTCAAAGATTTTTCATAAGCTCTTTTACTGTTGATGATTTCTCATAAACCTTATCAAAAACACATTCATAGTTTTCACAAGGTACATCAGCATATTCCATCAAATCGTTATATCGCTCTTTGAACTCGATGTCTGTCAAAGGATTTTCAGGCTCGCCTTTTGGGAAATCTACACGGTGAGTATATTCACCATTCTTTGTTTTTATTGTCACGATTCCAGCCTGAACATCAGGAAATATTGTGCTAAGATTTTCGTCAGCAAAAACGGTAATTTTTCTTGCCAAATTCAAAACTTCTTCGTTTTTCACAGTTTCTTTACTAAACTCCTGCAAGCCTGCTTTTCCGTATATCAGTCCAACAGCGGTAGCATAAGGGATGCTCATTTTTGCACTGTAACTCCCCTTTACTTCAGTGTGCTCGTGACCGGAAACCGCTAAATCATATGTTTTCACAGTTATTTCTTCTACATCTTTGTAGCTCACTTGTGACCTGAGGTGAATAGCCGCTTCAACAGATGGATGTGTATATCTGCACGATGCGTATGGCTTTGTGTATGATTTCATAATTGCGTAAGTGCCATCTAAAAGCATAGGTTTCAGCTCGGCAGCCTTTTCTCCAAGCATCATATTAAAATAACCTCGTCCGCCTAACGGATCAGACGGAGCGTTGAACCCGCTTTTTGCAAGCTGTAGAGCTGTCAATGAAAGCAACGCTGATTTTGCAACATTATACGGTTTTAATTCACTTCCCTCATCAAGTGCTTTTAGCATTCCGCTTGCGGACAAGCATGCGGTTGAGAAAGCGTTGAATCTCTCTTCTTCTGTAAAACCGAGCATATAACTCGCAGCCAGAGTCGCACCGATTACACCACAGGTTCCTGTTGCATGATAACCACGTGCTTTGTGACGAGGCTGGATAGAAACCGCCATAGTGTACGATGCTTCATATCCTACAACTGCGGCTTTTAACATATCGTCAACGCTTATTTCATATTTCTGAGCAAGTGGAATAAGAAGCGAGAAAATCGGACTGCCCAGATGGATAATTCCCGAGTTTGTGCCGTCATCAAAATCAAGTGCGTGTCCATTCAGACCATTCAAGAAAACCGCATCTTTCAGTGCTAAATCCTTATTTGTTCCGATTGCCTTGAAATCTCCTTTTTCAGGGGATGCAAACTCAAAATATTTTTCGAGCTTTTCTTCCTGAAATTTCGCACCTGCACAAGTCACTGCGATATAATCGAGCAGACTTCTTTTTGCTCTTCTTATTACTTTTTCAGGAATTTTTGTGTTCCATATACTATCTACAGCATCAAAGAATTCAATAGATTTGTTCATAAAATTCACCTTGATAATTATTTCTTTCTATGTTTATAAAATTCATTTTCGCGAACTCGCTATTCTTATTTAACTATAATATCTATAGCCAGTTTGGAATTATACACCTATAAAACAAATAATGCAAGCGTAAAATTTAAATTTAATAATTTTGTAATAATATCTCAGTTTTCAGACTACTAAAAAATCACATAAAAAACGGCAGGAAAAATTCCCTGCCGTATCTAATATTTACTGTGTTGAATTTAATTCATTATTCGGGTTGTTTTCTTTAGTTTTAGATTATCTTTTCATACACTCCAATTTTCGCTTTCACAGGCAAAAAAAAAAAACAGAGTATAGATATACAAGTACATCTATACTCTATTCTTTGATTACAGTGGGTCAATTTTTGATTTTTCTCAATTAATTTGATAAATCATATAGATATAACTAAGCCGCTACGGCATTTGAATTTATCTGTTCAATCACCTTACGGATGCCAAGCCATACTGACACGTCAGTGAACACTTCAACAATACTTCCTCTATCAGTAAATGGAGCTTCCTGTAAAACCGACAAATCTTTCATCATACCATTGTGTACAATATACTCAACAATCTGATTTACGAAATAGATTTGTCTTGCATCAAGGTTTGCATCATCCAGATATTGTGCGAACGCAGTTTTTGCAGCATTCATATCAAGACCAACAATTTCACGCACAAACTCACCGAGTGGTTTTTGACCATACTCAGCTTCGTAATCCTGCTTTGTGCCGACTTCACTCCAAAGAATTTCTTCAAGCACTTTTACATCATCAACATTAAGCGGAACATTAGATCTAAGTTTTGAGATAACCTCGTTGTCCTGATGCTGACGAACATAGAACTCTGCTTTTGCTTTGTAGTTTTTCAAATCATCATTCTCAAGCTCGGATTCATTCCACTCGATAGAGAGAATCTCATCATCAAAGTTTGTATTGTAGGTTTCTCTGCCACCCACAATATACTTCATCAGGTTTCTGAGCTTTTCACGGATATGTTCAAACTCGTTGATTCCAGCGTTATCGATATAATCAGTATGCAGAATTTTATTTATAAGCTCTGACTGAACCATAATTTCAGGAACATTTGCAATGCTCGCAACCGCAGACACTTTCTTAAACAAATCACTTCTTGCACGAGAATATTTTTTGCCGATAAGATAAGCAAGCTCGATACCATACATAAGAGCATCGAATCGCATAGCTTTCGGGTCGTCATCGTCAGGAGTAATCAGCGGACTAAGCTCTTCTTTCATATTAAGAGTATCTTCGTAAGTAATAGGTGTGTAATTATCAGGATTTGAGAACAGCTCAACATATTTCAGATGCTGACGAACAGCAAAGTTGTCCTTGTGAAGTTCTCTCACCTTTTTAACCATATCATCAACTAATGATTTTCTAAACTGAATCAAATCATCGGTCTGGTATTCTATATCCTGCAGTTTAAAAGCAATCTGAGCTTTAAGATTAAATATTGCACCCTGCAGTGCAACCTGATTAGCGGTTGGTTTGCCGCCACTCATACGGAAGAACTCAAAGTTTCCGCAGAAATCGAATATATAAAACAGCTTTTTATCTTCGCCGTCAAGCAGACCTTCGCAAAGTCTTGTGCCACGACCAATCATCTGCCAGAACTTCGCTTTACTCATAACCTTTTTGAAAAACACAAGGTTCACAACCTCAGGTACGTCAATACCAGTGTCGAGCATATCAACAGAAATCGCAATCTGTGGCAACTTCTTAGGGTCAGAGAATTCATCTATTGCACTCTGGGCGTAGTTAATCTTGTTATCAATAACCTTTGCATAGCCGTTGAGGTGTGGATACTCTTTGTTGAACACTTGGAATATCTTTTCGGCGTGGTTGTGATTTTTTGCAAAGATAATTGTTTTTCCGAGCTTTTCGCCGTAGTCTATTCTGATGCCGTTTGTCATAAGCACGTTAAGTACTTCTCTTATAGTATCCTCGTTGAAAATCCACTCATTGAGAGCAGACGAGCTTATCGCATCAGGGAATTCACCATCTTTTGCAAAATACTCTTCATATCTGGCTTTATCTTCATCGGAAAGTTCGTCATACACGATACCTTGCTCGATGAATTTCAGCTTTGTTTCAACGGACATATAATCAACAAGGTATCCGTCTTTTACAGCCTGAGCAAGCTCGTAGCCGTAAGTTGGCACACCATTTTCGAGTTCAAAAATCTCGTAGGTGTTCTTGTCGATTTCATCTTTTGGTGTTGCTGTGAGACCTACAAGCGGAGCATCAAAGTAGTTAAAAATTTCCTTGTACTTGTTGTAAATAGAACGATGTGCTTCGTCACAGATAACAAGGTCAAAGTGACCGCAGGTAAAGAGCTTGCCTTTGTCATCCTTGATGTCATCTATGCAGTGAATCATCGTCTGATATGTAGAGAAAACGCAGTGAGCGTTGTAGTTGTCTTTTTCTTCACACAGATTAGTTACTGAAAGGTCAGGCAATAAGTTTACAAAGCTACGCTTAGCCTGTGTGACAAGTGAATTTCGATCAGCAAGGAAGAGGATATTTTTCACCCAACCGTGTTGCAAAAGCACATCACACAAAGCGATAACTGTACGGGTTTTACCTGAACCTGTCGCCATAACGAGTAGAGCTTTTCGGCGGTTTTTCGCACCAAAGCTTTCGCACACAGCTTTGATAGCACCCTCCTGATAGTAACGACCTGCGATATTTTTAGCGACATTCACGTTCTTGAGACTTGTACGCATAGTCTGGAGATTGAAGAGCTTTTCCAAATCTCGCTTTGAGTAAATGCACGCACACTTACGCTCAGGATAGAGGTTATCTGTGATTCGTGTTTCAAAGCCATTAGTCAGGAAAATCACAGGTCTGCGACCGTATTTCTTTTCCAATATGTCAGCGTAGAGCTTAGCCTGCTGACGACCAACCGCTACGTCTTTACAGGTACGTTTTGCTTCGACAACTGCGAGAGGTTTTCCGTCATCGCCATATAACACATAGTCAGCGTAGCCGACCTCGGAATTATTCGGCATACCAGGGAGTTCAACTTCATTCAGCCAGTCCTTACCCTCAACCCAACCTGCATCAACAAGCATATAGTCGATGTAGATTTTTCGGGTTTCGTACTCGGAGATATCGAGTGGTTTCGGAACATAAGTCTGCTGTTGCTCAACACGTCGGGCGGTGAGTTCGGCTTTTAAAGCTTCGTTTTCTTTGAGCAACTGTTCAAAGTTAATTTCAACGCTATTGTCAGCCACAGTTTCATTGTGAGTAGAAATAAGCGAAGCATCAAAAGTATGCTCTTCGTATTCAACAGCGTAATAGTAAGCGACCAAGTCGAGGAAAATAAAGAGATTCTCAAGACAAAGTTCGGCTTCTTCCTCGGTTATTTTCTTAGATTTGTGAGCAACGTTGTTGCCGATAACACGGATAATCTTCATACGATTCCAGACATCGTTTCCAACGATATCACGAAACTCCTCGCTACCCATCAAAGCCGCAAGGTTGTCCTGCCACGGAGTAATAAGCGAATCGTCAACAGAGTACATCCATTTCACAGCAAACTCCATCGCCCTGCGACAATTAAGCACACAGGAAGCTGGGTCAATATGTAAGACTTTTTCAGCAGTAACAGCAACATCGCTGAAACTTTCAAACTGCTTGTCCTTTTTCAAAAAATCAAAGTTGGTCATAATGACACCCATCTTTCGAAACTAATTCTACTAAACTCAAGTTTCAATACATTTGAGAATCTCTTGGCTAAAAGTAATAGTTTTTTTCTCCTCACTAATACCCATAAATTTATGAATTGTGATATTCACCTTTTCTTTATTGGTATTATGTATGTGACATAAAAAATCATAAAGCATATCATTATTTGGAGAACTATTCAATATGCTATACAATTCACGACCCGTATTGGTTAATGTATGTATTCCAAATCTTATTTCTGACGATTCATCTGTTGTTCCAGTTAACACACCAACACGATCGTTATTAAAAATACAAGCTTGCTCCGCCTTAGAAATATTTGGTTTGAAATATAACGTACCTTTTGAATTCATTAAACCACACTCGTCTAGGAGTATAAGTAAAGAATAATTAATACCATATTTTTTAAGCATTTCATCATTAGAAGTTATAAAAAATTCTTTACCACTACAAACTATCAATGGAACTATTTTTTGAAAAGCCAGAGCTTCTGACTGAGAAATATTGCGAATAGTTTCCAGTGTTCGCAGAGAAAAACTGCCTGGTTCCTTAATCTCTCCTGCTAGAATTTTCCCCCAGATAATTTGCATATCCTCATTGCTTACCTCTTGGACAATATTAAACAAGCGTGATATCCAATCTTTATCTACTGGTTCTTCTGAAACATCTTCAGCTACTTCCAACTCATCATAAGCCTTATCGATCACAGATTCAATATTATATTGCTTAGTTAATTCTTGATAAGCTAATCGATTCTGAGTACGTTTGACAAAATCTTCTCCATCTACGATATCCATCCCTACAGCACCTTTATCATAAACTATAGGAATGTCACTATTTTCTCTCATAGCCTGACCTATTGTTGTAATTTCATAAGCTGTAGCATCAGCCATTTTTCGTTTGTGTCTTGGCTCATAGGCTTTTCCTATAGCTCCTTGCACAGAATCTATAAGTTTTTCTGTTGGTTTAACCAGAGCTTTCACTATTTCTAAAGCATTTCCCATAATATTCACCTCATCCGAAGTATTTTTGCATTAATGATTTTTTGAGAGTTTCGAGTTTTTCGAGGCTCTCTTTGACTTCTAGTTTTAGTTTGTCGGTCTGTTCAACAAAAGTTGAAAACTGGTTTTGTAGCTCTAACGGAACAATAGGAAAAGGCAATTTACTAACGAAATTCTTCGATGCCATACTAAATCCGCCATCACCAATTTCTAAGAACTTATTGTATAACCCTTGTGTGTAATAAAACACGAAATAAGGATTATTGGCACTTTCTTTAATATTTCTTATTCCTAATACATTCTGGTTTGTTGCTGTTTCGAATTTTAGTAAAGCAGTCTTTCCAATAGTAGCACCAACTAATGCAATTAACACAGAATCTATAGGGAACAATTTTGCAGAGGAATGATTATAACCTTCTTCTGTTATGTACTTGCCATCATTTTGATAAATGACCTCATTTTGACACATATTAGAACCTATCCAAGATATTCTACCACCATCCCAATATTTACTTTCTTTTTTTGAAGGGGTACCACCTGCGTTAAGTTCAAACAGTTTACCATAAGTAACTAATTCATATCCTTTTGGGTTGTTCATCGGCTCTCCAAACATCTCTATAAACCGTGATTTGACGAGTTCATCAAGTTTATTAAACTGTTGTTTTCTTTCAAATATTAAAGTGTCAACTTTCATCAATACACTTACGATTGATTTCTGTTCTTCTTCTGAAGGAATTGTAATTTCAAAATCATTTATGTTCTGCAAAGATAGATTAACCTGTGCAACCCCTTGTTTTTGTTTATTTGTTTGTTTAATAATATCATCAGATTGTAATGCATACAGCAAAAAACTATAATCAATTCTTCCTTTCGGAATTCTTATAATTGCAAGTGCTTGATTTGTATTTGCAGGTAGAATATCTTTTGTTACAATGGCTGTTCTACCAATAGCACCTGCAATTGAAAAAAGTATATCGTTTTCTTGTAATTGAGATCTTCTCAACGTTTCGTTACATTCGAAACTAATGTGTGCAAATTTTTCCGGTGTAAAAGACCTATCTTCGTTTATGCTCTCAATCTTTATAAAATTAATTCCATTATCAACAAAGTTAAAACCAACTGATGTAGGGGTTGTTCCTTTAGTTATTACTGTAGCAATATCACCGAGTTTGATTCTATTTACCATTATGCCACCCCTTACAGTCCGAGCAAGGAATTGAGTTCATCCATTCCCTCAGATATCTTCATCTGCAATTCATAGAGTTCGGTCATCAATTCTGTGGTAGATGGATACTCAACAGGGATATACTCTACCTTTTTATACTTATTGATAGAAAGGTCGTAGGCGTTATCGACGATTTCCTGTTTTGGGACGAAGAAGGATTTGGCTGTGCGTGGATTTTCAGCTTCGTTGTATGTGGTGTTTTCCACCTCATCCACCGCAGAGCGGTCCCCCTTCCCCTCAAGGGGAAGGCTATTGAAAGATTTGAATCGAGCGATGATATCAGGAATATCGTTGTCCTTAATTTCTGTACGCTTATCGTCAAGGCTGAAACCGTCGGCTTTCATATCGTAGAACCAGACGTTGTCTGTACCGCCGTGACCTGTTTTTGTGAAAATCAGGATAGCTGTGGATACGCCTGCGTATGGTTTGAACACGCCACTTGGCATAGAGATAACTGCCTGCAGGCGGTGGGATTCAACAATCTCTTTGCGGATGTCTTTGTGAGCTTTTGATGAACCGAAAAGCACACCATCAGGTACGATACAAGCACAGCGTCCGCCTACTCTCATCATACGGAGAAACAGTGCTAAAAACAAGAGTTCTGTTTTCTTTGTCTTGCATACTTTGAGCAAATCTGCTGATACTGTGTCGTTATCAAGGCTACCTTTGAACGGTGGATTTGCGAGAATCAGGCTGTACTTATCCTTGTCCTGATTCTGGTCAGAAAGGCTGTCACGATACTCAATAAACGGATGGTCAACGCCGTGTGTCATCATATTCATCGCACCGATTCGAAGCATCGTTCTGTCCATATCGTAGCCGTGGAACATATGGTTCATATAGTGGTCTTTTTTCTGCTTGTTAAAGAAAATCTCTTCCTTAAGATTTTCTTTGAGATATTCGCCTGATGCTACTAAAAATCCTGATGTACCGCACGCAGGGTCGCAGATAACATCATCAGATGTAGGTGCCATAAGCTCGACCATCATTTTGATAATATGGCGAGGTGTTCTGAACTGTCCGTTTAAGCCTGACTGAGCAATCTTATTGAGCAAGTACTCGTATGTATCGCCTCGTGCATCCTTGTTGTCTGACTTTGACATCAGCTCGTAGATATCATCGAGTGCATCAACTACTTTTGAGAGCAAAAGCGGTGTAGGTAGCTTGAATATAGCATCGTCCATATACTTTGAATATGCACTGTCTTTATTGCCATCGAGATTCTTGATAAATGGGAACACAAGCTCCTGCATTACAGAATACATCTGTCCTGCAGGGTAATCTTTGAACACCGACCATTTGAGCTGTTTACCATTCACCTTGCGTTCACCGATAGTCACTTCGTCTGCAAAAATGCTCTCAAAAGGAAGTCCGAGCATAGCACTCTCTTTTGCTCGCAGATTATCTGTATCATCAAGGTCGCGGATAAACATAAGGTAGGTTATCTGCTCAATAACATCGAGTGGGTTTACAAGTCCGCCTGCTGCGAACACGTCCCATAAACTGTCTATTTTATTTTTAAGTTCACCTGTAATCATTCTTCTCTCTCCCAATTCCACATATATGATGTGTAGCGTCCGCCACCGATTTTGATTATGTCTTCACTTTTCAGCAAATCTGAGAGTGTTCTCTGTACTGTAACCTGACTGACATCAGGACACTTTTCCATTATTTCTGTTTTTGTTATCTTACCGAGATTTGTTTTAATCAGTTCTTTTATTCGGTCAGGTTTTGACATACCTTTTGTTGCAAGAACTGATACTCTATCGGAGAAATCTTTATATGCCGCTAAGATAACTCCAAGAGTATAGCGTACAAATGGTGCGTAGTCGTTTTTGTCTTCGTGCCAACCGATGGAGCTATTCTGTAAGGCTTCGTAGTAGGTTTCTTTTGTTTCTTCAATCAGCTTTTCTATACTGATATACTTGCCGACGATGTATCCTGCACGATATAGCAAGAGCATTGTCAGAAGTCTACTCATTCGTCCGTTGCCGTCGTTAAACGGATGGATGCATAAAAAGTCGAGTATAAACATCGGAATAACAAGCAACGGGTCAGCACCTTGTAGATTCACTGCTTCGTCATAGGCTATGCATATACGCTCAACTGCATCGGCTGTCAAAAACGCTGATACCGGTGCAAATCTCACTGTGCGGTTGCCCTCACTATCTTCTTGTGCAATTATATTATCAGAAACTTTATAATTACCTCCTACACCTTTTCCGCTGAATTTATACAAATCACCGTGCAGTTGCAAAAGAATAGATGGCTTTACAGGAATGTACTCGTAGCTCTGGTGAATTGTAGTTAACACATCACGATAACCTGCGATTTCCTGCTCATTACGAGTCTGAGGAATTGCTTTGTCTGTTACGAGTTTCTTTAGTCTTTCGTCAGATGTGTATATTCCTTCGATTTTATTAGAAGCCTCTGTGCTCTGTATCTTTGCTATCTCTAACAGAGATGTAAGCACATCTGCTTTCGCTTCAATAAAAAGATTCTGTTCGCCTTTGTACTCGTGTATACTCGACAGCATTGTCACAATATCAGGTAGCAACAAATCTTTCCATTTTTCTGTATATTGATACTCGTGCATAGTATCGCTCCTTTTTACTACTAAAAACGATAATAATTGTACATTTTTATTATATGATTTCAATTACACATAAGTCAAGTCAATTTTATCATTTTTCATCAAATGATAAAATTATACTCAAAAATGAGCATAATAAAAAGAATCGTATTCTTTGTTTAAGGCAGGTCAAATATTGAGTATCTGAAACAGCTGAATTTATGTTGACAAAGATATGATTCCAAGTTAATATACGACAAACAAAAGACTGATGTGAACAAATGCGTTCACATCAGTCTTAGTTTTTCTTAGTATCAACTTTTGTATTAAACTTTCAAATGTGCTATAGTGGACAAAGCTTCTTTTGCTATGGTATAATTGCTCTATATTTTGAAAGGGTGTTTTGTATGCTTGATAAAAACCAAATGATAATTTTCAAAACCGAAGATGAAAAAATTTCTATCGATGTATTATTTGACCAAGACACCGTATGGCTCACTATCGATAATATGGTTGAATTATTTGGAAAATCACGTTCAACTATCAACGAGCATATATTAAACATTTTTGATGAAGGCGAATTAGTAAAATCAGAATGTGTGAGAAAAATCGGAATTTCCGATTTTTCTACCAAGCCTACAAACTTTTACAATCTCGATGTAATAATCTCCGTAGGTTACCGAGTAAAATCCTTACGTGGTACTCAATTTAGACAATGGGCAACCAAACGCCTAAACGAATACATCCGCAAAGGTTTTGCTATGGATGATGAGCGTTTGAAGAACGGTGGCGGAAGATATTTTCGCGAACTCCTACAACGTGTTCGTGATATTCGTTCCAGCGAAAGAAACCTCTATCAGCAGGTAACTGACATTTATGCAACCGCTATTGACTATGACTCAAAATCTCCTCTCACCAAAGAATTCTTCGCAACAGTTCAGAATAAAATGCATTATGCCGCTCACAAGCATACTGCAGCAGAAGTAATCTACGAGCGTGTGGATAGTGAAAAGCCTTATGTAGGTATGACAAATTTCAAAGGCGATTATGTCACCAAAGAAGATGTACACATAGCCAAAAACTATTTAACAGAAAAAGAACTCCAGATTCTAAATCTGCTCGTGTCACAATTTCTCGACTACGCCGAATTACAAGCTATTGAAGAAAATCCTATGACTATGCAGAATTGGATTGACGAGCTTGACCATCAGCTGAGCAGTAATCGCAGAGAGTTACTCACAGGCAAAGGTAGTGTATCTCACAAAGCCGCTATAGAAAAAGCTGAAAAAGAATTCAAAATCTATCGCAACAACGAAATGCGTCAGCTCGAAAGCGATTTTGATAAAGCTATTAAGAAACTGAAAAACAACGAGGGATAATTATGGGCATTCTTGATATTGCAAGTGGTAATTCTATTTGGAGAGGATACTACTATTTTGAAGAAAATAAGGTGCTCTCTTTTGAAAAAATCAATGATAGATTATATAAAGGTATCGTATCTGGTAGTTCAGACGAGACATATGAAGTCACACTTGACATACCACATCCAAAAAGATCAACTTGCACCTGTCCTCATGCTGAAGGAACACGAAGAATATGTAAACACAAAATAGCTCTGTATTTCACTATCTTTCCTGATGAAGCTGAAAGACTTTTAGCACAAGCTCAGGCGTATGAAGAAGAAAAAGAGCAACAACAGGTTCAAACGCAAAAAGACCTTGTCAGCTACATACACAAGTTAAAAAAAGCACAAGCACAAGAATTGTTGTTGGAGCTGTTGCTGTCAGGCCCTGAATGGCAATATGATAATTTTGTTCATACATACTTAGATGATGACTGTTATAAATATTAATCTTAGATTTTCATAGCATCATTTTATCATCGAGTATATGATACGTAATGCAAAAATTTGAAAAAGCATCAAAAAAGCATCAAAGCAGTAAAACTGCAATATGCGATATTATAGAAACGGCTCAACGGTGCGGATAAGGGCACGAGGTTTGTAAGAGCACGGATTAACTCCAAAACCACGTGCCGAGGGTTCGAGTCCTTCTGCCCCTGCCAAGTAAGTCTTACACAAACCCTCATTACTTCACGAGAGGGCTCGCCGTAACGATACGGCTGTAAGCATAAAGAATAGCCAGAGAACTAAGTTGTTCTCTGGCTTTTTTGTTTGTAAAGTTATCTGCCATAATTTTTTCCTTATTAGTAGATATCATCCTTAAGAAAATGCAAAAAACGTTACAAAAAAATTATACAATATTTTTATATTCTTTCAATATGCAATCTTGTGTCGCTTTACTTTGAGAAAGGCGTATGATAAAATCGAAGTAGTATGTTAAAGGAGTTATCCCTATGAAAGCTATGAAAAAAGCTATATCCTTTTTTTTAATTTTAACTATACTTGTATCTATGTTTGCGGTATCTTCGATATCTGCTTTTGGCTCAACAACAGATGGTCTGCCTGATAAGGTGGATAACAGCCAAAGCAAGTATTTTCCACCGATTTTAAGTCAGGGTTCCCAGGGCTCATGCGTAGCCTGGTCTCAGGCTTACTACCAGTTTACTTATGAGATGAACAGGTCGCTTCAAAGAGAAAGCACAAAGGAAAACTGTTTTTCGCCGACTTTCACCTATAATATGTCAAACTACGGTGAAGATGTAGGATGTTTTCCGAATAATACCTACGCTAATATGAAGAAAATAGGTGTGGCACCACTTTCACTTGTTCCATACACTATGGAGGAACACCGCAACTGGTATCCTCAGGAAAATATCTGGCTCGAAGCTGCAAAGTACAGGGTGGATGAAGTGAAAGTTCTTCCGAATTTCCGAACAGGAAGCGGTAGACAGGTCACATATCCTGATGATCCTGATTTGACTCAGATAAAATCTTTTCTCAATGATGGTCATATCCTGTCGTTCGGTGCCTACATAAATCGATGGAAGACAACTACTATAAAAGCAAATGCTTCTTGTCCTGAAAACGATGCATACGTGGGCGAGGCTGTTATCAAATCGACAAGCCCTGATATAGGCAACGGCTATGGCCACAGAATGACCATAGTTGGCTATAATGATAATATCTGGATTGATGTCAATGGTAACAACGCAGTTGATAGTGGTGAGATGGGCGCGTTCAAGATTGCAAACTCATACGGTACATGGTGGAAAAACGACGGTTTTATCTGGATGGCGTATGACAATATCAATATGGAAACAAGTATCCCGGGAGGACTTGCGTACAAGGTTATGTCAGGTATGATTGATGTGACAAAGATATCTGTTTTACCATACAACAGCGACGCTGATATGTACATCAGATATACCTTAAATTCAAGCGATAGACAAAATGCGGTTGTGACTATAACCGCTGAAAAAGACGGCAAGACATACGAAGCTGTTGCAGGTCCGCACCACGAGTCACCATATCTGAAAAACCACTATTCGTTTGATGGAACAACTAATGCAAATGACGGGACCATGATTTTTATGCTCAGCAACGTGGTGCCTGATATCACAAGCGAAACTATAGGCGACTACAAATGGAACATTAAGTTTGAGGACACTCAGGCTGATTCAATACCGCTTATCGTGAAGAATGCTGAGATTGTTGATAAAAGTACAAACAGGGTCAGCACAGCACAGGGTGGTTTCGGATTTAAACTTGACGGCAGTTCAAAAACACTTTCGTTTCCACAGCTTGAGGTTGCTCACAAGGTGCTTTACTATAAAGGTTTCGACACACCACACATCAGATATGTTGATGAAAACGGAGCAAACGTGAATGAGCCTATGCCAACGGATAACAGCAAAGACGGCTATACACACAAATATGTTTTTGAAAACGGCATAGCTCAGGGCGCTACTGTTGTTTTCTCAGACGGGGATAAACTCGTTGATGATAACAACGGTGAAGGATACTTGCTCGAGGGCGACAAAAACTACTGCAAAACTCAGTTTGTGTCTGTCACAAAGTTGATGGGAGATTCAAACGACAATGGTAAGGTGGATATCGTGGATGCCACATATATCCAGAAATTTCTTGCTTCTCTTATCGAAAAGTCACAGCTCAGACTTGATGTTTCTGATACAGATGGTAACGGTAATGTCGATATCACCGACGCAAGCAGAATCCAGCGATTTTTAGCAAGTCTCGACAATACAGGTGATGCAGGTGAGAATGTCACCACAACAAGCTTTATCACCAATATCACAATAAAAGACGACAGCAATAATGAGATTCCTACAGAAGATGAAACAACGAAGCCGACTGAACCTGTTACATCCAGCACGGTGACATTTGCGAATTCACTTAACTGGAGTGGAACTATCTACTGCTACTACTGGTCGGATTCAAATACAAATATGACAAGCTGGCCAGGGGTTGCTATGACAAAGTCAGGCACAGATGCTTCGGGAAAAGCGCTTTATACGTTAACAGTACCAAGCGGAGCGACAAAGCTGATTTTTTCAAATGGTACAAATCAGACGGTTGATATTTCATACAGCGGTGGAGCAATAAAATATCGCGCTATCAACTCCCAGACAGGCAACGGCTACAATGTTGAAACATGGTGAGTTTGAGCGCAAATGTATGAGGGATTATTATGAATGAACTTGAGCAAATCAGAATAAGTCTTACTGACAATGAGTGGGAATTCACATACACAGACCACGACAGAGATATTGTCAGAGCGATAGTTTTCGATGATGACGGATATTTCTACTTTGTAAGAGCAGTGCGTGATGACGATTTTGGCAAAGCTACGCTTATCGAAACCTCGGGTGGAGGAGTCGAAAACGGGGAAGATTTAAAATTGGCACTGACAAGAGAGCTGATGGAAGAGCTCGGGGCAAAAGCCGAGATAATATGCAAAATCGGAGTGGTTGACGACTACTATAATCTGATTCACAGGCATAATATCAATAATTATTATCTTTGCAGGGTGACTGAATTTGGCGAGAAGAATCTCACAAAAGATGAAATCGAGAGCTTTCACCTGTCAACGCTCAAGCTTACATTTGATGAAGCTGTGTCTGAGTATGAAAGGTTAAGTTCAACAAAGGTCGGGCGACTCATTGCAAACCGCGAACTTCCGATTCTCAAACACGCAAAGCTGATATTAGATAGTGTAGTGGAGTAAGGATAATGGGACATAAAAAGCCACAGAGTTGTGTGTATTACTACTCTGTGGCTTGATTTATATTATTATATTGGTTTAGTTTTTATCGCCATTCATAGAAGGAATCAGCTGAGCTATAAATAGTCGTATTTCGGTAGCATCCATAACTGTTAGTTTTCCATCACCATCTGTGTCGGCACAAGCAATTTGTGTATCATCTAGTGTTATTATTTGTGCGATATGTAGTTGAATAGCAGAGGCGTCAATGATTGTTACTTTCCCATCTGAGTCAACGTCGCCCAAAATAAGGTTGGGTTTATAGTCGCCCAGAGAGATAAATTTGTACCCACAAGCTTCGGCATAAGCTTTGATATCAGAGTCGTTATATCCATAGATTGTAACTTGCTCCGGAAACGGGAATCTTGAGAAATCACAGATCATACTTAAGAAAACAACTTCTGTAAGATTGTCACATGAATCGAATACGTAATCATCTATTCTTGTTAAGGATTCAGGAATTGTAACAGACTTTAGCGATGAACACATGTAAAATGCGTGTTCACCAATGCTGGTCAATGAATCAGGAAATGTTATTTCTTCCAAAGACGAACACCCTGTAAATGCACCTGCGACAATGGTTGTCAATGAATTAGACCATATGATTGTTCTTAATGAGGAACACTTAGCAAAAGCATTGCTGTCAATAATTGTAACGGAGTTGGGAATTGTGATTTCAGTGAGATTTTCACAATATAAGAATGTGCCGTATTCAACGCTTGTTAAAGAATCTGAAAGTATAACTTTAGTAAGATTAGTACAAAATTGAAATGCAGTTTTGCCTAAACTTGTTACAGAATCAGGGATGACAATTTCTGTTATTTTTTCGCAGCTATAAAACGCACTGTCGCCAATGCTTGTTAAAGAATCTGGAAGTATAACTTTAGTAAGATTAGTACAATATAGAAATGCATTATTGCCAATGCTAGTTACAGAATCAGGGATGACAATTTCTGTTATTTTTCCGCAGCGATCAAACGCATTATTGCCAATACTAGTTACAGAATCAGGGATAGTGATTTCAGTAAGACTTGTACATCCCGAAAATGCACCTGTACTAATGCTTGTAATAGTATTAGGAATTGTAATTCTCTGAAGATTTGTACATCTAGTAAATGCATAGTTGCCGATGCTCATAATAGTATTCGGAATTGTAACTTCAGTGAGAGTTTTACATTCCATAAAAGCGTTGTTATCTATGGCTGTTATAGTGTATCCGTTGACAGTTTTAGGGATTGTCAACACAGAGTCCTTTCCTGTGTATTTTACAATTCCGATGGTATTTTCTGATAGTATTTCGTACTCAAAATTACTATCAGATATATATTCGTCTAAAATTATGAAACTATTTCCGTTTTCCTCGGCGTATTTTTGAGCTGTAGAATTTTTATATCCGTAAATAATGCATAATGAATTTATGGAAGTGGAATATGTGGATTCGCATATTTCACATTCAGGGTTGAGAATAGTAATGTTTATTAGAGAATGGACTTTAGAAAATGCATCTGGCTCTAACTTCGTTACGGAAGCAGGAACTATAATTTCTTTAAGCCAATATGTGGTGAAAGCGTATTGCGCAATAGTGGTTACGGTATCGGGAATGACAGTTTTATAGCAGCCAAGAATAAGGGTATTGGTTGATGTTTCTATGATTGCGTTGCAGTTGTTTCTGCTATCATAAACAGGGTTGTTTTTGTCAACGATAATAGTAGATATTGCCGTGCACCCTTCAAAAGCCCTTTCAATACTTGTTACAGAGCGTGGAATGGTGATTTTTTTTAGACCGATACACTCTCCAAAAGCACAAGTACCTAATTTCTGCACCGAGTCAGGAATGATTATCTCCGACAGATCGTAACATTTATAAAATGCATATGGTCCAATCTCTTTTAGTGAGTCTGAAAGTATGACTTCGTTCAGCTCGTAGCAACAGTAAAACGCACCTTCGCCTATGTTAGTTACAGAATTTAGAATTTCTATATTAGGTAAGCTTTCGCAATTGCAAAATGCATAGTCACCTATGCTGGTTACAGAAGCGGAGTCAGAGAATGAAATAACAGTAAGATTTCTGCATTTAAAAAATGCATAGTCTCCAATGCTTTTTGTACAACCGGTAATCGATACTGTCTCGAGATTTGCACATCCTGAAAACGCACAGGTGCCTATATTCGTAGAGCCGGAAATCGATACTTTTTCAAGATTTATACAATCGGAAAATGCATAACTACCTATATCTATAACGGACTTAGGAATAGCAATTTCGGTGAGAGTAGTACAATCGCAAAAACCAGAGTCTCCTATTTTTAGCACAGAATCAGGGATCGTTGTGTTTTTGCAACCTTGAATCAGTGTGTTTGTTTTAGTTTCAATTATAGCGTTGCAATTATCACGGCTGTCAAAATGTTTGTTGCGATTATCTATAATGATTTCTTCAAGGTTAATACAACCATAAAATATATTTTCACCTACGCTTTTTAAAGAATAGGGGAGAGTAACTTTTTTGAGATTTGTACATCCTTCAAACGCGTTGTCGGTGATATTTGTCACTAAATCAGGGAGTGTGACTTCGACAAGACTTGTGCAATCTCTGAATGCTGCTCTGCCTATATCGACAACACGATACCCATCGATTGTATCAGGTACTGTTAATACAGTTGCATCGCCTGTGTAGCGTCTGATTTGAATATCCAATCCGGATAATGATATGTATTCAAAATCCGGTGCATTTGAATTGAGTGGCACAAACTCATTGCGATGCTTTGTGGCATAATATTCGGCGGTTGAGTTTTTGTAACCATATATTGTAGTTTCGCTATCTATTGGGAAACCGTCTATTGTGCAATCAAAGCTCAAAATAGTAATTTTGCTTAGATTAGTGCATTGTGAGAACGCGTGTTCTCCAATGTATGTTATATTAATCGGTATTGTGATTTCAGAAAGACCTGTGCAATACGAAAACGCTGACTCTCCGATACTAACGATAGAGTCTGGTAATACAGTTGTTTTGCAACCTTGTATCAATTTGTTTGTAGCAGTTTCTATGATTGCGTTGCAGTTGTTTCTGCTGTCATAAACAGTGTTGTTACTACTTACAGTAATACTAGTTAGGTTTTCGCAATATGAAAAGGCTCCAGCACCTATGCTTGTTACTGAATCAGGGATCTCGATTTTACTAACACCATTACAGTTGTAAAATGCACTTTTACCAATATCTGTTACAGAATTTTGTATTGTAATTTGTTTAGCACTTGTACAGTAGCAAAAGGCTGATTCCCCTATGCTTTTTACAGAATTAGGTATTTCAATTTCATTAATACTATAGCAATTGAAAAAAGCAGATTCGCCTATATTAATTACAGAATTTGGGATTGTTACATCGGCAATATTTCCGCATCCGCTGAATGCTCTTTCACCAATACTTGTCACAGTATTAGGAATGACAACACTTTGTAAGGCGAATAAATTAATAAAAGCACACTCACCAATACTGGTTACTGTATAACCATCGAGAGTTTTTGGAATTGTTAATTTTTCATCTGAACCCGAATATCTTATGATTTTTGCGGTATTATCTGAGAGAATTTCATACTCATAATAATCACACCGAGCATTGGATATGGCTAAATCAATTTGAGTTGCATTTGCGTTAAGCGGTATAGCAAGAATTGTCGTAATTATTAGTATGATTACAAGTAGTATTGATGCAATTCTATTCATAATTAATCCTCCTGATATATGGAATATTTTTATTATATCACTTTTAATCGGTAAAAACTACTAGTAAAAGGTGACATAAAGTAAAGATGTTTTTTGTTAACAGTGATAAATGTATCAACTAACGCTATTCTAGTTTGTTGGTAAAATAATATCCTTGTTTTATAATGAATCGATAAAACATCGATATGTTTATGCTTTACATACACTTTGGTGTTTTGATATAATAAATGAAAAGTGGATTCAAGAGGTAGTATTATGACGACAAAACTGTTTTTCTCTGCGATTGCAAAATTTTTTATTGGAGTTGTTCTGGTCGGGACTCTGATATTTCTGCCTGCAGGAACACTTGCGTTTTTCAATGGCTGGTTGCTGATGGGAATTCTCTTTGTTCCGATGTTTTGTGCAGGAATTGTTATGATGTTCAAAAATCCCGAACTTCTCAAATCACGACTCGATGCAAAAGAAGAGCAAAAGGACCAGAGTATGGTCGTGAAACTCAGCGGGTTGATGTTTGTTTTGGGCTTCGTTGTGGCTGGTCTTGACTATCGTTTTAAACTCAGTAGCCTGCCTTGTTTTTTTGTTATTATTGGTGTTGTTTTATTTTTGTTTTCTTATGTGCTTTATGCTAGGGTACTCAAGGAGAATACATACCTCAGCCGCACTATTGAAGTTCAGGATAACCAGAAAGTCGTTGATACAGGCCTGTATGGTGTTGTCAGACATCCGATGTATAGCGCAACATTACTGTTGTTTTTGTCGATGCCGATAGTCCTCGGTTCGATATATTCTTTTTTGATTTTCCTTATGTATCCATTCATAATCGTGAAAAGGCTCAAAGGGGAAGAGGAGTTCCTGGAAAAAGAACTCGACGGCTATCGCGAGTATAAGCAAAAGGTGAGATACCGCCTGATACCATTTGTGTGGTAAAGGTGGTACGCCTAACACGATTGACAAAATTTCTGACAGATTTTATAATGATTTCATAAAATGATAAGGAGCTTGCTTATGAAAAAGATTTTGGCTTTATTGCTCACTGTTGTGATGATTTTCTCACTTGTTTCTTGTGCCGGTACAAGCAAAGGTGAGCTGAAGAAAAATGACTATGTTATGTCTGATGATGTGAAGGAAGGTAGCGTTATTGATGGCGTTATGACCGATATTCACGGCAGCGATGAGATACTTCAAAAAACAACCACAACTTTTCTTGATACTTGTGTGCTGTACGAGGTGAATGTTCGTCAGTATACTGAGGAAGGCACATTCAAGGCTTTTGAGAAGCACCTTGACAGACTCAAAAATATGGGTATCAACACTCTTTGGTTTATGCCTATCCATCCTATCAGCGAAACTGAACGAAAGGGCACACTCGGCTCGTACTATGCGGTTGATGACTACACAGCTGTGAACCCTGAGTTTGGTACAATGGAGGATTTCCAGCATCTTGTTGACAAGGCTCACAAAATGGGATTCAAGGTTATCATCGACTGGGTTGCTAACCACACAGGTTGGGACCACGAGTGGATTACTGCTCACCCTGAGTGGTATGACCGCGATGAAAACGGCGAGATTACATATTCTTTTGACTGGTCAGATATCGCTGAGCTCAATTACGACAGCTACGAAATGCGTGCTGAAATGATAAAAGCTATGCAGTTCTGGATTGAAGAAGTCGGCATCGACGGATTTCGATGTGACCATGCTATCGGTGTTCCAGCATCTTTCTGGAATGCTGCTGTGTACAAGCTCAAATCTATTAACAGCGATATTATGATGCTTGCTGAGGTTACAGGAAACCACAACCTCACTCAGTACGCTTTTGATTCTTGCTACAACGACCCACTTTATGGTCAGGCTCTTATGATCAAGGGTGGTGTTGCGACTTCAACTATTGCTCAGGGTATGGAGCTTAACTCTCAGTATGTCGAGGGTAGCTTCCCGATGAACTACCTCGATAACCACGACAAGAACTCATATGAGGATAGTATCGTTGGACGTTTCTCTGATTCATACGAGGCACTTTTGGCGTTGACATTCCTTACTCCGGGTTATCCTCTTATATATACTTCAAACGAACAGGGTTATGACCACGAAATCGAGTTTTTTGAGAAAGATGCGGTCAAGTGGGAAGAAAATATGAAATACGAGGAGTTTATCACAGAACTTTCAGCGTTGAAACAGGAGCACAAGGCTCTCGCTTCATCTAACGCTGACATAGAGTTTCTTGAGGTCAGCAACACCCACGCTTTTGCTTTCTCAAGAACAAGCGGTGAAGATAAGGTTGTTTATCTTGCTAACCTCTATTTCGAGGAACTTCCTGATATCTCAGCTGATTTAGGTTTCGAGAGTGCAACTTGTGTTATGCACTATGATGGAAAGAACTTCGATTTTGAAGATAAAGAGATTAAGGCATCAGACATCAAGGGAAAAACATACGCTCCATACGAGTTTTATGTCTTCACAGTTGATGCTCAGTAATAATATAATGCAATATTTCGGGCTTCGATATTTCGAAGCCCTTTTTGTTTGATAAAAAACAACCATTAACGTGTCGGTATTTGCCATTGGATAATTTTGCTTATTAAAACACTGAATGGCTTAAATACACGCTTTTTTGAGGTTTTGAAGAAATTGTCACAAAATTGTTGTTTAAATTGCACAATTTTAATTGACAAAATGTGTGATGGTAGTATCACTTGTAGCTTGTGCAGGCGGCTCATCAGAGCCTGGTAAAGTTTACTGGCTCAACTTCAAACCTGAAGCTGACGAAGCTTTACAGGCTATCGCTGCACAGTACACAGAAGAAACAGGCGTTGAGGTTAAAATCGTAACTGCTGCTTCTGGTACATATTCACAGACACTCACATCAGAGATGGACAAGACTGACGCTCCAACACTCTTCGTTGTTGGTAATCAGGCTGGCGTTGCTACATGGGGCGACTATTGCTACGACCTCAAGGGCACAGACATCTACAACGAGCTCACAACTGATGACTTCACACTCTATGATGCAGACGGTAAGGCTTGCTCTATCGGCTACTGCTATGAGTCATTCGGTATCATCGTAAACAAGGCTCTCTTAAAGACAGCTGGTTACGAGATCACAGACATCAAGGACTTCGAGTCACTCAAGGCTATCGTTGAGGATATCCACGCTAGAGCTGACGAACTCGGTTTCGATGCATTCACATCTTCAGGTCTTGACGATTCTTCTTCATGGAGATTCTCTGGTCACCTTGCTAACATGCCACTCTACTATGAGTCAGTTGACGATGCATGGACAGGCGCTCCTGCAGAAATCAAGGGCACATACATGGAAAACTTCAAGAACATCTGGGACCTCTACATGAACAACTCTGCTACAAAGCCTGCTGAGCTTGCTACAGCTGGTAAGGACGCTGAGAAAGAGTTCGGTGAGGGTACAGCAGTATTCTACCAGAACGGTTCTTGGGAGTATGCTAACCTCACAGGTACATACGGCATGAACGCTGACGACCTCCAGATGATTCCTATCTACTGTGGCGTAGAAGGCGAAGAGAACGCTGGTCTTTGCTCAGGTACAGAGAACTGCTGGGCAGTTAATGCTAAGGCATCTGAAGCTGACATCGAGGCTACTATCGCATTCATGAAGTGGATGGTAACATCTGAGGCTGGTACAAAGTGCATGGCTGAGCAGTTCGGCGAAATCCCTTACAAGGCTGCTGCTGCTAACGAGAACGTATTCTTCCAGAACGCAGCTGCTTGCCTCGAAGAGGGTAAGTATTCTGTAGCATGGGCATTCAACTACACTCCAAACGTTGACGAGTGGAGAGCTGGCGTAGTTGACGCTATGACAAAGTACTGCAACGGCGGCGACTGGGCTGACGTTGAAGCTGCTTTCGTAAACGGCTGGGCAACACAGTATGCAGCTGTTAACGGCTAATCTAATTTGAAATAATTCGGATTTCCTTGGGGGGTGGGGCAATACTGCCCTACCCCTTTTTCGTAAATACACATAAATGTTTTGTGATTTGTAGGATATGATAATCTCAAATCTATATATCATAGCTAGGACCGAGCAGGTCTGCGCTGTGAATTCAACTTTAATCTATAAGAAATGGGGGCTAAGCAGTAATGGCTGATGTCACTAAAAAGAAAAAGAAGAAAAAGCAGGATTACAGCTGCACTGTAAACAGCAAGCTTATGCGTAAACCTCTCAAGCGCGCCTTCCCGATTTTTATTTTACCAATGGTGTGTGCGTTTGTTATTGGTTTTGTGTGGCCTTTCTGTCAGGGTATTTACCTTTCATTCTGCGAATTTAAAACCACAAGTGATGCAGAATTTATCGGCTTTTCCAACTATGTGAAAGCTGTCACAGACCCAGGCTTTGTACATGCTTTCTGGTACACAGCGCTGTATGCTGTTGTGTCCCTTGTGCTGATTAATGTGCTCGCGTTCACTGCAGCGTACGTTCTCACTCAGAACATCAAGGGTACTAATATTTTCAGAACTGTATTCTTTATGCCTAACCTCATCGGTGGTATCGTTCTCGGTTACATCTGGTCGATGATTTTCGACGGCATATTGTCATATTTCAACACATCTATTCTCCTTGAGACCAAATACGGTTTCTGGGGTCTCATCATCCTCATGTGCTGGCAGCAGGTCGGCTATATGATGATTATCTATATCGCAGGTCTGCAGGCTATTCCTGGTGATATGATGGAAGCTGCCGACATCGACGGTGCTAACAAATGGCAGACTCTGTGGAAAGTTACTATCCCTAACGTTATGCCATCAATCACAATCTGTATGTTCTTAACACTTACAAACTCATTCAAGTTGTTTGACCAGAACTTGGCTCTCACAGATGGCAGACCATTCCTCACAAACACAACTCCTGATGGCCTGCTCGAAACTGTAAAGACCACAGAAATGCTCGCGCTTAACATCTACAACACATTCTACGGCGAGGGCGCATTCGCTCGTGGTACAGGTCAGGCTAAGGCGGTTATCTTCTTCATACTTGTTGCAGTAATCTCAGTATTACAGCTTCGTTCATCAAAGAGCAAGGAGGTGCAGCAGTAATGGCAAACGCTACTAAAGCTAAAAAGCTCAAAAAACGCAATGGTGGAAGCAAAGCGCTTACTGTTGTGTTCTCAATCATTTCGGTTGTTTATGTTCTTCCGATTTTCCTCGTTGTTATGAACTCTTTCAAGGAGAACTCATTCGTTAAGACTGCAACTTTCAAGTGGCCGGACGCTGAAAGTTATGTTGCATGGGCTAACTACATCAAGGGTATGACCTTTGGTAACTATCCGTTCTTCAAGTCTGTTCTTTTCACAACTGTTATCACGCTTCTTTCAAGCTTTTTGATTCTTCTTTGTTGTTCAATGGCAGCGTGGTTCTTAGCTCGAGTTAACAACACTATTTGCAAGGTGATTTACTATCTTTGCGTTTTCTCAATGGTAGTTCCTTTCCAGATGGTTATGTTCACACTCTCAAAGACAGCTGACAGACTCAAGCTCAACACACCATTCACTATCCCGATTATTTATCTTGGATTTGGCGCGGGACTCGCTGTATTTATGTTCACAGGCTTCATCAAGAGCATTCCGCTTGAGATTGAAGAAGCTGCAGCTATCGATGGTTGCGGTCCTATCAGAACTTACTTCTCAGTTGTTCTGCCAATGCTCAAACCAACTATGATTTCTGTTGGTATCCTTGAGATTATGTGGATTTGGAACGACTACCTGCTCCCATATCTCGTACTCGACAGAAACAAGTATATGACAATTCCGATTCATATCCAGTACCTGCAGGGTAGCTACGGTGCAGTTGACCTTGGTGCTATTATGGCGCTTATCGTCTTCTCAATCATTCCTGTTATCGTATTCTACCTCACATGCCAGAAGCACATCATCAAGGGTGTTGCTGCAGGCACAGTAAAAGGCTAAAACAAAACTATTGCCCAACTTCATTTTTGGAGTTGGGCAGTTTTTTTCGCAAAAAGCGAGTTATATTGCTTTGGCGGTTTTTGTTGATTTCCCCTTGCAAAACTCCCCGTTTAGGTGTATGATACCAAGCGGTAAGATTAGGGGTGGAAATGTTGGAAATAGTAGAGAGAATAAAACGACTGACCTTTCAGAAGGTTCTTCGAAAAGGAAAACGGTTTTTGAAGAAGAATGTTGTTATGTTTGTGGCGCTTGTGGCGGCTATTATAACCTGCTTTTTTGTGCCACCTGATAGGGAGTACCTGAGCTATTTTGATACAAAAACGCTTGCGTGTTTGTTTGTAACCCTTGCGGTGGTGTGTGCGCTGAGAAACATCAAGTTCTTTACGATTTTAGCTCGAAAACTGGTGTTGATAACGGGAAATCTCAGGTCTCTGTTTATTATGCTTGTCTGCATAACGTTCATCGGCTCGTTGCTTATAGCTAACGATATGGCGCTCATCACCTTTTTGCCTCTTGGGTACTTTGCGCTGTCAGTTACGAGAAAAGAAAAGTATATGGCGTATTTGTTCATTTTGCAGAACATTTCAGCAAACTTAGGCGGTATGCTCACTCCGTTTGGTAACCCTCAGAACCTCTACCTCTACTCGTTTTATAACATCCCGACAGGTGAGTTCTGCTCAATTATGCTTCCTCCGTTTTTGCTTGCGATATCGATGCTACTTTTGTGTTGTATGTTAGTCAAACCGAAGCCGCTTTCAATCAAAGAGCAGTTTCAGGACAAGCTTTCCATCAAGCGAACAGTGTTGTATCTGGTGCTTTTTGCGGTATCGTTGCTCGTCGTATTCAGGGTAGTGCCTGTGCTGTGGGGACTTTTAGGAATAACTGCTGTGCTGATTGTTGCGGATAGGGAAGCTATCAGGATGGTTGACTATCCGCTACTTCTGACCTTTGCGTTTTTCTTCGTATTCTCAGGAAATCTGGCTCGAATCGACTTTATCAGCGAGATGTTCTCATCACTTCTTGAAAAAGACACCTTGCTTGTGTCAATTTTATCGTGTCAGTTTATCAGTAACGTTCCTACTGCGATATTGCTCTCACAGTTCACCGCTGACTACCATTCGCTTTTGCTTGGTGTGAATATCGGAGGAACAGGCACGTTGATTTCATCCCTTGCAAGCCTGATAACATTCTCAGAATTCAAGGTGCTCTATCCTGATAAGACCAAGAAGTACCTTGTTATGTTCACAGTTATGAATGTGGTGTTTCTTGTTGTGATGACAGTATGTGCGAAATTATTTTTTGTGTAAACATTTCATGTGATATCAGCGTTTTAAAATAAATAAGGCTGTGCAGTTACATTCTGCAC
>JBGVLC010000037.1:0-5617 GCA_045124035.1 Ruminococcus sp.
TGCAGGAGAGAAGGACTATCTGTTCCTTGATGATTTTGATAAAAAACATGGTGTTTATAGTTATGAAGATTATATGCAGTATTATTATGATGAGTTGTATTATCACCATATTGATGAAAATGACCCAGATAGTGAAATCGACTGGGCTATTACCTACATTATATTCTATCCTATGGTTATTGAGCCTATGAATGTTAAAAGGGTAATATTAGATAGAGTGATTCTTTCTTGTGATATGTATACTTATCGAGTGAAATGGGCATTGTATGATGCACAGACAAATGATTTTATATCACTTGAAAAAGTGGATGTAGAAAAGTACGATGGTCTGGCAGAAGGTCTTGAAAAGGCAAAAGTCGGTTATCCGTTTGGTGATGCTGACCTCGACTCTACACTCACAGTTCTGGATGCGACATATATTCAGCAGGCTTTATGTGGATTTTGTGAATTCAAATTTGAGGATGACCTGACCGATGATATGCTAAAGGGAACAAAGTACGATCAGACAATTGACTATATTTCTGATATAGACCACGATGGCAAGCGTACAGTCCTCGACGCAACCGCAATCCAGCATAAGCTCGCAGGACTAGAATGAAATATGAAATCTTTTGGGGTTGCTCTTTTGAGCAACCCTTTTTGTTTGTCACACTCTTTACTAATTTGAATAGTTATGATAAAATCACTTTGAAATAAAATGACAGGTGAAAATTATGGTTAAAAAGTTTTTAGAAGGCGGAAAAATCGTTGGCACTCACGGAGTTCGAGGCGAAATGCGTGTTGAGTGTTGGTGTGATTCGCCACAGTTTCTCGCACAGTTCAAAACTCTTTACTTCAACGAGGGCGCTGAAAAAATAAAGGTTAAGTCTCGTGCTCATAAAAATATGGTGCTGATGAAAGTACCAGGGATAGACACAATCGAACAGGCTGACCTTTATCGTGGCAGAGTTCTCTATATCAAGAGATCTGATGTCAAACTAGAAAAAGGCGTGAACTTTGTTCAGGATTTGATTGGCCTTGAGGTTGTTGATTCAAGTTCTTCTGAAGTTTACGGCACAGTCAAAGATGTTCTCAAAACAGGCTCAAACGATGTTTTTGAGATGCAGGGCAAGGACAACAAGATGTACTACATTCCGTCTATCCCTGATATCGTTGACGAGATTGATGTTGACGGTGGTGTTCTTAAAATCACACCGATGAAAGGACTGTTCTCTGATGAAGATTGATATTATCACCCTCTTTCCTGAAATGATGGAAACTGTGCTCAGTGAATCAATCATCGGACGAGCTCAGAAAAAGGGCGTGCTTGAGATAAACTGTCATCAGCTTCGTGAGTTCGCTTTTGACAAGCATCGCCATGTTGATGATGCGCCATACGGTGGCGGAAAAGGTATGCTTATGATGACTGAGCCGATTGCACTTTGTTTTGAGGATATCTGCAAGAATTCTGACGAAAAGCCATACTTTGTATATATGTCACCACAGGGAAGCGTGTTGAATCAGCAGAAGTTGATTGATATAAGCCGTGAGCATAAGAATATCTGTGTGCTTTGTGGCCACTACGAAGGTGTTGACCAGCGAGTGATTGATGAGCTTATTGACGAAGAAATTTCTATCGGAGACTATGTTCTCACAGGTGGCGAGTTGCCTGCGCTGGTTTTTGTTGATGCGCTTGCACGAATGGAAAAGGGCGTGCTGTCAGAAGACGAGTGTTTCACAAAAGAGAGTCACTATGACGGACTTTTAGAGTACCCGCAGTACACTCGTCCGCAGGTCTGGAGAGGCAGGGAAGTACCCGAAGTTCTGCTCTCGGGACACCACGAAAATGTTGACAAATGGAGACGTGAGCAAAGCGTCATAAATACAGCGAAAAAACGCCCTGATATGCTCAAAAATGCACAACTTTCTGACAAGGAAAAGGAGCTTGTCAAAGGTATTCTGGGCGACGATTATGCTGACTAAACTGGCTGTTTTTCTTGTTGTTTCGGGAAACTGAGGCTTTTCCTCTTGGTTTTAAAGCACAAAAAGTTTTCAACATTTTAGCACATTTGCACAAATAACTTCACGCTATAAAAATTCTTGTTATGTATCGGAACAAAAATGCATTTTCTTGGTTGACCAACGCATTTTTTGTGGATATAATAGCAATAGTCGGACAGAATTCCCTGTTCGTTTTTTAGTCAACAATTATTTTGCGAAGTTAAAGAGAGGGTTTAAGAATGTATACTAAGGAAGTATTGGTTCAGAACAAAGCTGGTCTTCATGCTCGTCCAGCAACATTTTTCATTCAGAAAGCTAACGAATTCAAGGCTACTGTTTGGGTAGAGAAGGACGAGAGAAAGGTAAACGCTAAGAGCCTTCTCGGCGTACTCTCACTCGGCATCATCGGTGGCACAACTATCACTATCTATGCTGATGGTTCTGACGAGACTGAGGCTGTTGAGGGTCTTGTTGCTCTCGTAGAGTCTGGCTTTGCTGAGTAATTTTAATATACTTTTGTAAACTAAGGCGGAGTGTGAACTTCGCCTTTTTTTATTTTGTTTTTACTTTACATTTTTCTGATTTTATTTTATATTTAGACTGAGATATTTTATGGAAGATTTGAGGTGATTTTGTGAACGAAAAGCTTAAGGAGCTGAGAAAAAAGGCGATGGCTTTGCCGCTTTCTCCGGGCGTTTATATTATGAAAAATAAAAACCACGATATTATATATATCGGCAAGGCTAAGGCTCTGAAAAACCGAGTCAGCCAGTATTTCGGTTCACAAAACACACATCCTGAAAAAGTCAGACGTATGGTCGAAAATGTTTTCGACTTTGAATACATTATCACCGATTCTGAGTTTGAGGCACTCATCCTTGAGTGTAGTCTCATCAAACAGCACACTCCGAAGTACAATATTCTTCTCAAAGATGACAAGGGCTATAGCTATGTCAAGGTGACAAATGAGCCTTGGCGACGTATTTCGTATGCGCTCCAGAAAGGTGATGACGATGCAACATACATCGGACCATACAAGAGTAGTTTTTATGTCAAAAACAGCGTTGAGCAGGCTCAGAAAATTTTCAGAATACCGACCTGCAACCGCAAGTTTCCTGAAGATTTCAGAAAGGGCAGACCGTGTCTGAACTACCACATCAAACAATGTTGTGCGCCGTGCACAGGTAAGGTGAAACTTAAGGACTACAACGAATATATCGAAGATGCTCTTGAGTTTCTCAAAGGCTCCGACTCGAAGTCAATCAAGAAACTCAGCGACAAAATGATGGAGGCTTCCGACAATCTCGATTTCGAGCGCGCTGCAAAAATCCGAGACCAGATAAATTCAATCAAAAAAATGCGTGATAAACAAAAGGTGGTCAATACTACTGTTGAACAGCAGGATGTTATTGCTTTTGCGAGCGACGGCAGGAAAGGTTGCTTTGAGGTTTTCCGTTTCAACGACGGCAGATTGTTTGACAGAGAAAACTTCCTGTTTGACGATGTTGCTGATGAGGGAGCTTCAAGGGAAGAATTCCTACTTCGTTATTACACTTTGCGTAGCGAAATTCCGAAAATGGTAGTTCTAGATAAAGAACCCGAGAACAAAGAAATGCTCGAAAAATGGCTTTCTGAGAAAAAGGGAAAGCGTGTTTATATCACTGTTCCTCAAAAAGGAGAGCAAAAACACCTTGTTGATATGTGTCTTCAGAATGCGTTTGAAACTTTAGGTCAGCAACAGGGAATTGTGGGCAGACAGTACGCTGTGCTCGAAGGACTCAAAGAACTTCTCGGACTCAAAGATACCCCGTACTATATTGAGTCATATGATATTTCGAACACCGCAGGTGACGAAAATGTCGCAGGTATGGTTGTTTTTGAAAACGGTAAGCCCAAGAAGTCTGCGTACAGAAAATTCAAGATAAAATCCTTTGTCGGTCAGGATGACTACGGCTCTATGGCTGAGGTGTTGACAAGACGATTTGAGGAATATAAAAAGTTGGATGACGAAGAAAAGACAGGCTTTGCAAAGCTTCCGGACCTCATACTGCTTGATGGCGGTAAAGGACAGGTGAGCGCTGTCAAAGAGGTGCTCGACGAAATGGGCATTGATGTTCCGCTTTTCGGTATGGTCAAAGATGACAAGCACAGAACCCGTGCGATTGTGTCTGTTGACGGGGAAATCGAAATTAAAATGTACAAACAGGTGTTCTCGTTCGTTACTTCAATTCAGGATGAGGTGCACCGCTTTGCGATAGGCTATCATCGACAGCGCAGAAAAAAATCGCTCACAACCCTGACCCTCAACAGTATTGAGGGAATTGGAGAAGCGAGAGCGACTTCACTTCTGAAACATTTCAGAACATTGGATAATATAAAAAAGGCGACACTAAAGGAGCTTGAAAATGCTCCGAAAATGACGAAAGACAGTGCAAAAGCTGTGTACACTTATTTTCACAGTGACAACATAGAGGAGACTATATGAGAGTTATAACAGGAAAAGCGAGGGGCCGAATTCTTGAGACCCTCAAGGGTGATGATGTCCGCCCAACAACAGATAAAGTAAAAGAGGCGATTTTCTCAGCTGTACAGTTCGAGATTGAGGGCAGACACTTTCTGGATTTGTTTTCAGGTTGTGGTCAGATGGGTATTGAGGCGTTGTCGCGTGGTGCGTCAACCGCTACATTTGTTGACAAGAGCAAGGCGTCTGTCAAAGTGATTGAACGCAACCTTTCGGTTACAAACCTGAAACAATTTGCGCGTATCCATACAGCTGATGCCAAGAGCTTTATACAAAATACCACCGATGAATATGACATTATTTTCCTTGACCCGCCATATAATAAGGGTTTTCTGCAGGAAGTTCTACCAATTTGTGCACAAAGAATCAAGAAAACAGGTGTCATAATTTGTGAAAGTGCATTAAATGATGATATATTACAAAAATATTACAAATTTACTCTTGACAGACAAAAGACCTATGGTACAATAAAGGTAAGCATTTATCGTCACGAGGACTATGTTTAACACTATATATAGTGGTTCGTGAGATTTATTGAGGGGGCTTTTATGAATACAACGGTTATTTGCCCCGGCAGTTTTGACCCGGTGACGCTCGGTCATGTCGATATTATAAAAAGAGCGTCGAAGATGTTTGACAAGGTTATCGTTGCGGTGCTTGTCAATATGTCAAAAACCCCGAGCTTTACTATTGAGGAGCGAATTGGCTTTCTCGAAAAAGTAGTCGGCGATATCGAAAATGTTGAGATTGTCGGTTTTTCGGGGCTTCTTGCTGACTATGCGAAAGAACGAGGAGCGAAAGCTGTCGTCAAGGGTCTGAGAGCTATGTCTGACTTCGAATACGAATTCCAGATGGCGCTTACTAACAAAAAGCTAAACCCTGAGCTTGATACTGTCTTTTTGACATCTGATTCGCAGTATATGTATCTTAGCTCAAGCATGGTCAAACAGGTTGCATCTTTAGGTGGGGATATAAGCTTTTTTCTCCCCGAATGCATTCATGAAGAGGTTTGTAAAAGGTTAATTAAAACAGAAACAGGAAAGGATTACAAAAATGAGAGTGGATGAACTTATCAACGAGTTGCAGGATTTGATTGCTGATGCTAAAGCTGTCCCA
>JBGVLC010000038.1:0-69647 GCA_045124035.1 Ruminococcus sp.
ATATACTGTATTGCAAGTGAGGTAAATTGTCAACAATTGTTGCTTTTTTGTAACGAATTTCAGGCTTCCTGCGGATAATACCAAAACCTGAGCACGGAACATCACAAAGCAGTCTGTCGCAAGTGATATTTGATTTATCTTTCGACTGTGCATCTCTCACAGATGCGTCAATGATGCTTATACCAAGTCTATTTGCTGATTCATTGATAAGCTTTACTTTGTGCTCAAATAAATCGAAGGAATATATCTTACCTTTATCGTTCATTTTGATAGCTGTGTAAAGCGATTTTCCACCAGGAGCCGAACATACATCACATACCTTCATCCCCTCTTTAGCATCGAGCATTTCACTACACAGCTGAGATGCGCTGTCCTGAACATAAAACTTTCCATCTTTGAAAGGTTTGAGACTTTCAATAGATCCTGTGTTTTCAACATTAAGTGCATTAGTCAGAAACGGCACTTCTTGCGCTCTTACTCCACAAAGATTCAATTCTTGCATCAAATCCGATTTGTTGGTTTTTAGCGTATTCACTCTGATAGTAAGTGGTGGTCTATCTGACAGGCCCTCCAGAATTTTAACAGTATTTTCCTTGCCATACTGTTTGAGCCACATCTCGCACAAAAACTCAGGACAGGAATATTTTACACTAAGATACTCGAGTGTCTTATTCTCATCAGGCAACTGATATTTCAACTCGTTACGCAAAAAATTTCGTAAAACCGCGTTGATGAATCCTGATGATTTATAAGCTCCAACTTTCTTTGAGAGCTTGACACTTTCATTAACAGCGGCACTACTCGGCACCTTGTCCATAAATAAAAGCTGAAAAACACCCATTTCGAGTATAACGAGTGTCTTATTCTCAATTTTTTTAGGCTTGATTTTTGAATACTGAGAGATAACATAATCAAGCAAAATTTTTCTTTCAATCACACCATAAACAAGTCGTGATAAAAAAGATGAGTCAACTGTGCTGAGGTTATTATCTTTTATAGCACTATTGAGAGCTAAAGCTGAGTACGCTTCATCAAAAAACACTCTGTAAATTGTATTATAAGCAATTCTTCTTACATCTGACATAATAACCTCTGATACGTTTATCTTCTTCTATTTAATACTAAAATCAATCTCAAAAGTTGTGCTACAGCTGTTGCCGCTGCAGCTACATAAGTCATAGCCGCTGCTGACAAAGTTTTCTTAGCACCCTTGTACTCATCGACACCAAGTAAGTTAGCCTGTTCAATAGTCGCAAGCGCTCTTTTTGAAGCATCGAACTCAACAGGTAAGGTAATAAGTGTAAAAATAACAGAGAATGAAAAGAAAACGATACCTAAAGTTACAACAAAATTAAACTGTACAGGTAAAAGCAACCCGATAAAAATAAAAATCCAGCTTAATCTTGAACCGATATTGGCAACAGGAACAACAGCTGACCTGATTTTATTCGGCAAATAATTCTGAGCGTGCTGAACAGCGTGGCCTGCTTCGTGAGCCGCAACGCCAACCGCCGCTACAGAGTTGCTGTTATATACGCTGTCAGACAAACGGATTGTATTTGTTCTAGGGTCAAAGTGATCAGTAAGGTTTCCGCTTACATGTTCAATAGTAACACCTGTGACCCCGTTAGCCATAAGAACCTGATGTGCAGCCTGCGCACCTGTTATACCTCTTGTGTTTCTGACCTTTGAATACTTTTTGAAAGTTGAGTTAACCTTGAAGCTACAATAAAGAGAAAGAATCAAACAAGGTAACATAAAAATAAAATATGAAAAATCATAGTAATAATATCCCATATTAAACCTCCAAGAAATTTGTTCCGCATTCAATAGGATGTCCTAATAAGAACGATTTATAGTCTATTCTCTTTTTTCCCTCAAGCTGAAGTTCCAGAATTTCTATAGATTTGTCGCCACAAGCAATAGTAAGCGGGGAAACTGATACAACTTCGCCAACTTTTCCGCAAAGCTGTGACACATTAGTTTTAAAAACTTTAAGTTTTTTACCTTTATAGTAAGTATGAGCTATAGGCCAATCATACAAACCACGAACTAAATTGTGCACAGTGAGCGCATCTTTTGAAAAATCAATCTCGCTGATAGTTTTATCAAGCATAGGGGCGTAGGAAGACTGAGAATCATCCTGCTTTATTGGATTAAGCTCTCCCTTTTGAGCTGATTCGAGAGTTTTGAGCACAAGCTCTGCACCCATAATCGATAGTCTCTCAAACACAGAACTTGCTGTATCATCAATAGCGATAGGTGTTGTCTCAATATCTAAGATATCGCCAGTGTCTAAACCCTCGTTCATCTGCATAGTTGTGACACCGGTTTCAATGTCGCCGTTGATAACCGACCACTGGATAGGAGCAGCACCTCTGTATTTAGGTAAAATCGAACCATGGATATTGATGCATCCATATTTTGGATAATCAATAATCTCTTTAGGCAATATTTTTCCGTAAGCTGCTACAACAATAACATCAGGCTCAAAGCTTTTGATAATTTCAAGAGCTTTGCCGTCTTTGAGTGTATCCGGCTGGAAAACTTCGATATTGAGCTCGTTCGCACAAACTTTCACAGCAGGAGGAGTCATAATCATCTTTCTGCCACGAGGTTTGTCGGGCTGAGTAAAAACAGCACATACATCGTGCCCTGCATCCACCAACTTTTTCAAAGACTCAACAGCAAAGTCAGGTGTGCCCATAAATATAATCTTCATATTAACTCCTTATTCGTCATCATCATCGTGAGCGATTTCATCATCTCTAAGCATTCTGATAACCTTTGACTTGAACAAAACACCGTCAAGATGGTCAAACTCGTGACACATAGCCTGTGCAAAGAGGTCTTCACCCTCGATAGTGAATTCATTTCCGTTTCTGTCAAAAGCTTTAGCCACTACTTTCACAGGTCTGTTCACCAGACCGTACTCACCAGGTGATGAGAGACACCCCTCTACGCACTCGTGCATACCTTCTGTTGAAACAATCTCAGGGTTAACATACTCAACAACACCGTCACCGATATCGATAACGCAGATGCGTCTCATAATACCAACCTGAGGACCAGCAAGGCCAACTCCACCTGAATCGTGAAGTGTCTCTATCATATCATCAAGTAAACTCCAGAGTTTTTCATCAAATTTTTCAACTTTGCGACATTTCTTCAAGAGTATATCGTCGCCTTCAGTAACAATCTTTCTAAGTGCCATTTTAACACCCCTTTATTTTAATCATAATTCCTGAGGATGCATATCAGCATACGCAGTAACATCACTAAACTCTCTGAGTTTTGAAAACTCCAAAAGCAAGGATGAAAGCATCTCTCTAAATCTAGAATCATTTCTGCATTTCAATATTATTTTATAACGATATTTGTTATTCACCTTTGGAATAGATGCGGTAGAAGGTCCCAGAACCCTTATTGGAATATCGCTGTAGCTTTTGTGAAGCTTATCAGTAAGCAAATTCATAAAAGTATTAGCCGCTTTGCTAACATTCACGCTGTTCATTCCAACAAATCCTACAAGACACATTCCTACAAATGGAGGATAAAGCATAGCTTTTCTTATTTTGATTTCGTCATCATAAAAAGCATCGTAATCCTGACTTGCACCAAGCGAAATAATAGGATTCTCGGGTGTGAATGTCTGTATAATAGCTCTTCCCTTTTGTTCACCTCTGCCACTTCTTCCGACAACCTGAGTTATCATAGAAAATGCGTTTTCAAAACTCCTGTAATCATCGCTATAAAGCATCTGATCTGCACTCAAAACACCGACTAAGGTAACGTTCGGGAAGTTAAGACCCTTTGCCACCATCTGGGTTCCAACAAGAATATCGTATTCTCCATTTGCAAAATCAGCAAGTTTCTTCTCGTGCGATGATTTGCTCATCGTTGCATCGGTATCCATCCTCAGTATCCTTGCATCCGGAAAAATATCAGCAAGTTCGGTTTCAGCTCGCTGTGTACCAAAACCGTTGAAGGAAAGTGAGCTTGATTTACAAGTTGGACAGATACCATCATAATTCACCGAATAGCCACAATAATGACACATCAAACGATTGTTCGCGCTATGGTATGTCATGGATATCGAGCAATTCGGACATGACACGGTCTCCATACAACTTCTGCATCTTACAAAAGTATTGTGTCCTCTGCGGTTGAGCAATAAAATCGTTTGCTTTTTATTAATCAGATTTTCTTCAATGTTTTCAAGAAGTAAACTCGAAAACTGCGAAGTGTTACCCATAGCTACATCTTCGTTCATATCAGCAATCAGAACATCAGGCAAAGTTGCATCACCATATCTGTTTTTAAGGGTAGCGATACTATACTTACCTGTTTTCGCATTATAATAAGTCTCAATACTCGGGGTTGCTGATGCTAAAACAAGAAGAGATTTGTTATATGATGTTCTGAATTTTGCAAGTTCACGAGCGTGAAAACGAGGTTTACCCTCAGACTTATAGGTGTGTTCCTGTTCTTCGTCCATAATAATAAGACCAAGATTCTCAAAAGGAGCAAAAACTGCTGAACGTGTACCAATAGCTATGGATGCGACACCGCGCTTCACTCTTTTGTACTCGTCGAGTCGCTCACCCAAAGACAATCCGCTATGGAATACCGCTACTTTGTCTGGAAAATTCGACTTGAAGATTGAAATAAGCTGACTAGTGAGTGCAATTTCAGGCACCATCACAATAACGCCTTTATTATCACTGATAACATACTCAATAAGCTTCATAAAAACAGAAGTCTTTCCCGAACCGGTTATGCCATATAATAGTGCAACTTCACCTTTATCGGATTTGTACGATTCAAGCAAGGAGCTAAATGCTACATTTTGTTCATCGGTCAGGTTAATTTCCTTTTTAGCCTCACAATTCGACTTAGGAATTCGGAAAACCTCATCATCAAAATAGAGTGCAAGACCCTTCTTAACCAACGAATCAACAACCGAAGTCGTTACACCAGTATAGTAACACAGCTCTTTCACACTCGCACTTCCAACCTGAGTCAACAATTCAAATACACTACTTTGTTTTGGAGTGAGTTTTATATTCACAGGTGCATCATCAAGTATACGCACCATCTTGATACTTTTATCTCCAGTTTTTCGATAAGTTGAATCATTCTTCTCTAGTATCCCGTCAAGAACCATAGAATCAAGAACACAAGAGTCTTCAAAGCCAAAAGTTTCAAGCAAAGTTTCTTTTTTTACAGCTGTTCCCTTTTTAAGTAAGAACTGAACTATTCTGCGTTTTTCATCCTCGAGTTCATACAAATCAAACGAGACAGGCTTTTTCACAGAATATTCTGTAGTAATTTTATAGTTAATACCCGCAGGAAGCATCGCACGCACTGCATCATAGTATGTGCAAAAACAATGCGCTTTCATAAAAGAAGCCATCTCGACCATTTCTTTAGTCAAAACAGGTTCCATATCAAGAACAGAAGATACTTCTTTGAGATTCTCAGCGTCTTGTGCTGATTGTGCATTTCGTACACACATAACCATAGCCTGACGCTTCTTATTGCCCCTGCCAAACGGCACAAGCACTCTGCTACCGACTTTCGCTTTATCCTTGAAACATTCAGGCACAATATAATCGAAAATCTTATCAAAGTGGTATACTGTATTATCAACAGCTACACCAACGATAAGTGTGCTCATCATTCCTCGTTTTCAGGCTCAAGAATGTTATATTTGTGATTTTTGAAATCCTCGATAGCAAGAAGTACAGGCTTATCGTCTGTGATAACGTTATTCTCCTTGAAATCCTCAGCGATTTCTCTTGCTCTCTTTGCAACACCAATAACGAGAGCGTAACGACTCTCTCTACCTTTTAACATATCATCTAAAGATGCTCTTTTCATAATTAATTCTCCTTATTTCTCTCATTTTTTATATTTGCAATGATGTTGATAATTTCATTTTTTGCTTTTTCAACATCGTCATTGATAACTGTGTAATCGAACTGATCTGCATATGTCAGCTCACTTTTGGCTGTTTTAAGACGCTTTTCGATAACATCTTCCGTCTCGGTTCCTCTGCCCTTTAGTCTTCTTTCAAGTTCCTCGATACTTGGAGGAAGCAGGAATATTGTCACGCAATCAGGATACTTCTCCTTTATCTGTAAAAATCCCTTGATTTCAATCTCTAAGAAAACATCTATGCCGTTACTAAGCATATCGAAAACTGCTTTCTTTGGTGTACCATAGTAGTTATCACAGTAGGATGCATATTCAAGCAAACCATCATTGTTGATAAGCTGTTCAAACTCATCTTTTGTGACGAAGCTATAATGCACACCATCTATTTCACCTGGACGCGGGTTACGGGTTGTTGCTGAAACAGAAAGTCTGAAATTATCATTGGCAGAAAGCAGCTGTTTCATAACTGTTCCTTTTCCTACGCCCGAAGCACCAGCGTATACAATTAAAAGTCCTTTATCCATTTTTGAGTTCTTCCTCCAATCTTGATGTTATAGTTTCAGGGGTAATAGCGGAAAGAACAATGTGGTCGCTGTCAGTGATAATAACAGCTTTACACTTTCTTCCGTATGTAGCATCAATAAGGGAAGCATCGGATTTCGCAGTCTGGATAATACGCTTGATAGGCGCAGAGTCGGGTGAAACAACCGAAACAACTTTATCTGCGGCAACAACATTTCCAAAACCTATGTTGATAAATCTCACAATAACTCTCCTTACAAATTACTCAATATTCTGAACCTGCTCACGGATTTTTTCAATCTCAGCTTTGATATCAACTACCTTGTGAGCAAGAATTGAATCTGTGACCTTTGAGCCGATTGTGTTAGCTTCACGGTTCATTTCCTGAACAATGAAGTCGAGCTTACGTCCGATAGGACTATTGCTATTAAAGAAAGTCTTCATCTGTTCAAAGTGACTTCTGAGTCTCACTGTCTCCTCATCAACTGCAACTTTATCAGCAAAGATAGCGGCTTCGGTGAGAATTCGCTGTTCATCAATATCGGTTGATGAAAGCATATCAGAAATACGCTTTGTGAGTTTCAATCGATATTCTTCAACAGTAATCGGTGAGCGTTCTTCAATCTCAGACACGATAGACATAATGGTATCAACTCTTGAAAGGATATCCTCTTTAAGCTTTTCGCCCTCAGCCTTACGCATACTGATAAATCCGTCAAGAGCTTTATCAAGAGCGATTGTCACATCAGCGAAAATCTGTTCTTCGTCCTGCTCCTCTTTGTGAATCTGGAAGATATCTGAATATCTTGACAAAACTGAAACTGTCAGGTCATCTTTGATATCATACTCTTTAGCCAGAGTATGGATAGCGTTAACATAGCCGCTGGCAAGTGGCTTATTTATAGTAACATCAACCTGTGAGTCTTCACTCTCGGTGATAGAAACAAACATATCGACCTTGCCTCTTGAAACTTTTTGGGCAACATACTTCTTGAGCTTATCTTCAAGGAAGCTGTAACCCCTTGTTGTACGGCAGGAAAACTCAAAATAGCGATGGTTGACACTTTTCATTTCAACAGTAATTTGTCGTCCGTTGACGGTGGTTTCGCATCTTCCGAAACCGGTCATTGACATAGCCATATATAACAATCCTTTCAATTTTAATATTATAAATAATCTTTAAATTTAATTATACCACCACCGAATTTTATTACAATAGATATGTAACGAAACTGTAACAATTAAAATAATTTGCATTAGTTTAAAGTATGTGTTATAATCCTTGTGACTAATTTAAAAGGGATGATTTAATGTCAGGACATAATAAATGGAGTACCATTAAACAGAAAAAAGGTAAAAACGACGCTGCAAGAGCTAAAGTTTTCACTAAAATCGGCAGAGAGCTGATGGTTGCTATCCGCGATGGCGGTAGCGCAGACCCAAATGTCAACTCAAAGCTTAGAGATTGTATCGCTAAAGCTAAGGCTGCCAATGTTCCAAATGATAACATTGACAGAATTATCAAGAAAGCTGCATCAGGTAACGAAGGCGCTAACTATGAAGCTGTTACATATGAAGGTTACGGTCCATCAGGTGTTGCTGTTATCGTTGAAGCGCTCACAGATAACAGAAACCGTACAGCTGGCGAAGTAAGACACTACTTCGACAAGTTCGGTGGCAATATGGGTACACCTGGTTGCGTTAGCTTTATGTTTGAGAAAAAAGGTGTTCTCATCATTGAGCGCGAAGAACTCGACAAAGACGAAGATACAGTTATGGAAGATGCTCTTGAAGCAGGTGCTGCTGACTTCGAAGCAGACAGCGACATCTTCACTATCTACACTGAGCCTGATGACTTAGGCGCCATCAGAGATGATCTTACAGCTAAAGGTTACGAGTTCGCTTCTGCTGAGGTTGAACAGGTACCTAACACATACACAGCTATAGACGATCCTGCTATCTGTGAAAAGATGCAGAAAATGCTCGACCTTTTCGAGGATAACGATGACATCCAGAACATCTGGCACAACTGGGAAATGCCTGAGGAATAAGAATCAATTTGACTTTTTAACGCTACCTTTTCTGGTAGCGTTATTTTTTTGAGACATAATGTCGCAAAAAAGCGACAAAGCCAATATTTAGTTGTATAATGCAATATGGAGGGGTTATCATGCGCAACTTACCCATCAAATTCATATGTATTATACTTGTTGTTATCACAATCTTAGTATGTATACCTATGACAGCTTACAGCTATGAAACATACGACTATTCATACTACGATGACTTTGACAACATTCAGCTTTTACAAAATCAAAATCAAGTATACCTAGTTGGTACACACAACAAAAACATATCCATCGATGGTGTTTATCCTAACAGTTTTAGTATATCCTTGGAGCTCAACAATCCTGTCGCAAGCTACAACCTATTCAATGAAACTTTTGTGTTTCTATGTTATAACAACAATCAAACTGAAGTCACTTTGTACGACATCGATACAGATGTCATAACATCCTTCAATGTAAACAGAAAATGCAGTTTTACCAACTACTCTTTCGCCTATTCAAACGGACTTGTTTATCTTTGTGATACTGACGGAGATTTGTATATTTACAACACACGCGGAAAGCTTATTAACACAATAACACTCGGCACTACTACTCATTCGATAATTTGCAACTATCTCGGAGATGTTTACGCTGTATCTCCCAAAGGCCTCATATATATTGGCGATGACTACTTTGAATACGTTTCATACTCATCATTCAAAGTAGCCACTAGATTTATAAGCAACTATGATTTTATCGACTATACAGGAAAGATGTTTCGCATAATCGGTAATGATGTTGTTCAACTTACAAGTCGAACAAGTGATGTAAGTCTGCCAGGTGGCGGTATATATAAAAATTTTGCACTTATTACATCAAAAAACAAATTATATGCTGTTGATATAACTTGTGATGAAATCAAAAGAGAATTTTCAGCCGAAGCTACTATTGAACAAATCTGCATGGTTGATGATGTCTGCGTATTGTTTATGTATAAATATGGTAATCCCGCACTACAGATAGTTGAGTTCAAAGAACTTAAAACCATATATCAATCCGATAACAATACCGATTTCATACCTCAAAAAGAAAATCACACAATCTCAAGCGATGTATATAACGTTGATTTTGAAAACCAACGCATAACCGGTATTCCTCCGAAAACTACTGTTGCAAAATTCAAACAAAATATGAATTATGAAAATTTTGACATTGAATTCTTCAGATATGATGGCAGAGCTATTGATAGTGGTAATGTTGGTACTGCAACCCTTGTCAGATTTTTCACCTTTGATACAACATATGAATTTGAGCTTTGTATCAAAGGTGAACTTACAGGCGAAGGAAATATCAACTCTCGTGATTTACAGGAAATGTTCGATATAATCCTAGAGAATATAATAATAACAGGTGTTTTCGTTGATGCTTGTGATATGGATGATTCGGGAGAAATAGACCTTGTTGATATGGTACTCATCAACCGTGCCATAGAGAAAAACTGAACACAAAAAGAAAAAGCAGGGTTTCCCCTGCTTTTTTATTATGCCTGATCAGGTGTTGAGTCGCCAACGCGTGTCCAGTTAAGTCCTAAGAAAATAAGCTGGTCATTGTCGAAGTAGTACTCTTCTTCCTGTGCGATAAGCTCAGTTTCAAAGAAAGAAAGGTTAATCTTTGAATCATCCGCTGTGTATACACAATGCAATTCCTGATAACCGAACTGGTCATAAATCAATGTACCATCGTCGTTGATTGTAAGCTTTAATGAGGCGTTATACTCTTCATAGAAGAATTCCCACTCACCTACGATTTCTTCAACCTCTTTGAAGTCTTTGTCAGGTGTGATATAGTCACTGTCCTTTGGTGCTTTTGCAGCTTCGAGTGTGATAGCTGTTCCATCTTCACCAACAAGGTTCAGAACTCTGTGACCAAAAAGTCGGTTACCTACAACTTCGTATGTATAGTTACCATAGATATAACCTGCGTAAACTGAAACATTCATAGTCTTACCTGAGTCAGACTCGCTGAGAGTATATGTACCAGGGAAGTGAATTGTACCAACGCTCATCTCACACTCTGTTCCCTTTGGTGACTCATCAAAGGTGTAGTAAAAAGAGAAACCGTCTTCTGTCTGATAAAGCCAAGTACCTTCTACTGTAGGAACAAAGAGGTTGAACAAAATGCAACCAATCAAAGCCACAGCTACGATACAAGCTGCAATAATAACAGGAGTCTGAAGCGGGAACTTTTTCTTTTTTGGTTGTTCAACAACTTCATCTTCAACTGTTGCTGTCTCAAGCTCAGAAAATTCAGGTGTATACTCAACATCTTCCATCGCTGTTTCCTCTAAAACAGGCTCATCTGAAGTCACTTCCTCAACAGGAGTTTCGTTTATTAATTCGTCTTTATATTCCATTTCTGATTACCTCCTTAAAAATGAACATTACTATATTACTACATTCAGCATAATAAATCAACATTTTTGTTGTGATTTTTGTGTGAATAATTATGCTATATTCATAAAGTTTAGACAGCGTTATTGTCAAGAAAATTGCTTTATGATATAGTTATCGTAGCGATTTTTAGCTTAAATACTATTATTTATATTTTATTTATAGGTGGGAAATTATGAGTCACATTAAACTTTACAATGAATGGTGCGCTAACGCTACTGAGGATAAGGATCTTATCGCTGAACTCAACAGCGTAAATGGCAACGACGAAGAAATCTATGACAGATTCTATCGTACACTTGAGTTTGGTACTGCAGGTCTTCGTGGTATCATCGGTGCTGGTACAAACAGAATGAACATCTATGTTGTAAGACAGGCTACTCAGGGTCTTGCTAACTATGTTTTGAACAAATACGGCAAGGGCGCTGTTGCTATCTCTCACGACAGCAGAATCAAGGCTGATCTCTTTATGATTGAAGCTGCAAGAGTTCTCGCCGCTAACGGCATCAAGGTTTATATTACAAGCGAACTTCAGCCTACTCCAGTACTCAGTTACCTTGTAAGACACTTCAAGTGTCAGGCTGGTATCATGATCACAGCAAGCCACAACCCTGCTGCTTATAACGGCTACAAAGCTTATGGCGAAGATGGTTGTCAGATGACTGATGTTGCTGCAACAGCTGTATATGATGAAATCCAGAGCATCGATATGTTCAATGGTGTTAAGATTGCTGATTTTGACGAAGCTGTTAAAAACGGTATGATCGAGTATGTTGATGACAGCGTATATACTCAGTACCTTGAGTGTGTTAAATCACGTCAGGTTGCTAAGGGTATTTGCGAAGGCGCTGACCTTAGCGTTGTTTACACACCACTTAACGGTACTGGTAACAAGCTCGTCAGAAAAGTTATGAGCGAAATCGGTGTTGAAAATGTTACTATCGTTAAAGAGCAGGAGCTTCCAGATGGTAACTTCACAACTTGCCCATACCCTAACCCTGAAATCAAAGAAGCTTTACAGCTTGGTCTTGACAAATGTGCTGAAGTTAAACCTGACCTTTTACTCGCAACTGACCCTGATGCTGATAGAGTTGGTATCGCTGTTAAGGACTACGATGGCAGCTACAGACTCTTAACAGGTAACGAAACAGGTGCTATGCTCACAGAGTTCATCTTACGTTCACGCACAGAAGCAGGTACTTTACCTGAAAACCCAATCATTGTTAAGACTATTGTAACCACAAAGCTCATCAACGCTATCTGCAACAAATACAACGCTGAGCTCAAAAATGTTCTCACAGGCTTCAAATATATCGGCGAAGTTATTCTTAACCTCGAGCCTACACACGAAGAAGACAGATTTGTGTTCGGTTTCGAGGAAAGCTACGGCTACCTTTCCGGCTCTTATGTAAGAGATAAGGATGCGGTTGTTGCTTCTATGCTCATCTGCGAGATGGCTGCTTACTACAAAAAGCAGGGCAAGACTCTCGCTATGGTTATGGATGAGATGTATGAAACATACGGCTACTACAAGAACACAACACTCAACTTCGGTTTCTCTGGTGCTGCAGGTATGCAGAAAATGGCTGACATCATGGCTTCTCTTAGAGAAAACGCTCCAAAGGAAATCGCTTCATACAAGGTTCTTAAAATCGCTGACTATCTCGAGAGCAAGGAATATGACCTTGTTAATGGCACAGTTGCGGATATCGACCTTCCTAAGTCAAACGTTCTCTCCTATTCTCTTGAGGGCGAACACGCTTGTATCTTCAGACCATCAGGTACTGAACCAAAAATCAAACTTTACATCACAGCAGTTGGTAAAGACGCTGACGACGCTCAGGCTATCACAGATAAGCTCGCAAGCAGCGCTCAGGCTTACCTCGACTAATATTATCAGCATTCTAGCGGACTCAAACTTTGGGTCCGCTATTTTATTGTTAAACGAAAACCCCCGATTGTATCGGGGGTTCAAAAGAGCTTTAGCGATAAACAAAAATAGCTCCTTCTGATATAATGAAAGTGCGGTCTGGCAACTGCACAACAAAAACAGAAGGAGGTCATCAAATGAATGACAATAACAGTTTAGCACACACAAGTTGGAATTGCAAATATCATATAGTATTTGCACCAAAATATAGAAGGAAAGTGTTCTATGGACAGAACAGAGTGGAGATAGGAAAAATACTTAGAGAATTATGCGATTGGAAGGGAGTACACATAATAGAAGCAGAAGTGTGTCCTGACCACATACATATGTTGGTAGAGATACCACCTAAAATGAGCATAGCAGGATTTATGGGCTTTCTAAAAGGAAAGAGTAGTATAATAATACATCAAAGGCATGGGAATCTAAAGTATAGATATGGAAATAGGTCATTTTGGTGCAGAGGGTATTATGTGGATACAGCAGGTAAAAATGCAAAACGAATAGAAGAATACATAAAGAATCAACTTAAAGAAGATCAAATACACGATCAAATGACATTAAGAGGTTGGGAAGACCCGTTTACGGGCAGTAAGTAACAATCGCAAGTGTCAGACCGAAAAATGCGCCTTGAGGCGCTGCTAACCACAGAGCCTTTCAGGCGCATCTGAAATACCACCGGCTAAGCCGGTGGATTTTTATTTAATAGAAAATTATATTCCCTGCTCAGTAGTTCACTGCGTATACACAAGAAATAGATAAGCGAAAACGCACACACTTGCGTATGTGCGTTTTCTTAGTATTGACTTTTTCGAACATCTGTTCTATAATTATACCTGCAAGATAAATTTTTGGGGACGGATTTCATGAGAACAATACTCCACAGCGACTGTAACGGATTTTTTGCAAGCGTTGAATGTCTGTACAATCCACAATTCAGAGATAAGCCGGTTGCTGTGTGTGGCGACAAAGACAAGCGACACGGAATCATACTGGCTAAAAATGAAATAGCAAAGAAATTCAATGTTAAAACTGGAGAAGCTATCTGGCAGGCTCAGCAAAAATGTCCACAGCTTGTGACAGCTTCTGCTCACTATGACAGGTATATCAGATTCTCCAAGCTGTGTCGAAAAATATACAGCGACTACACCGACAAAATAGAACCGTTCGGTCTTGATGAAGCGTGGCTTGATGTTACAGGGAGCACTCTCGCCTATGGTAGTGGCGAAGAAATCGCTCAGGAAATCAGGCACAGAATAAAGAGTGAGCTTGGAATCACGGTGAGTATCGGGGTGAGCTTCAACAAAATTTTCGCAAAACTCGGTAGCGACTACAAAAAGCCCGATGCCGTCACGGTTATCACAAAAGATAACTACAAAGATATCGTATGGAAGCTCAAAGCTTCGGACCTTCTGTATGTTGGCAGAGCTACCGAAAGAAAGCTTCACAAACTCGGAATATTCACTATCGGAGACCTCGCAAACTTTCCGCTTGAACTGCTCAGAAAAAACTTCGGCAAATGGGCTGATATCCTGCACAGCTTTTCAAACGGACTTGACTTCTCCCCTGTTCTGAAATCCGATGAAGTGAATGCTGTTAAGTCTATAGGCAACTCGACAACTGCTATAAGAGACCTCACCTGCTTTGACGATGTAAAAATCACTTTTATGGTTCTGTGCGACAGCGTGTGCAGACGTATGCGCGAGCAAGGGTTCAGGGCGAAAACTGTGTGCATAAACATTAGAGATACCGACCTGTTCACTATAACAAGACAGAAAAAGCTCATACGCCCGACTAATCTCACAACTGACATACAAAAAGCCTGCCTTGAACTTTTCAAAGAAAACTGTAATTTTGAGAAAAACATCAGAAGTCTTGGAGTGAGCGTGACCGACTTCGAGTCTGATTCAAGCTCACTTCAATCCTCATTTTTTATTGATGAAAACAACGCGCTGAAACTCGAACAGCTCGACTGTACACTTGACAACATTAAAAACAGATTCGGAAGCTTTTCTATAAGACCCGCAAAGCTGATGTTCGACAGGGAGCTCTCGGGCTTCAGTCCAAAAGAAGAACACACCGTCCATCCTGTTTCTTATTTTTAGAGGAGGTTTTTATGAAACAATACGTATCGGTAACAGCAACATTCGACTCAGACGGAAATATCCTGCCGCTTAAAATCCACTGGGAAGATGGCAGAACATTTGAAATTGACAGGATAACCGATGTCAGATATGCAGCCTCACTCAAAGCTGGTGGAGCAGGAATACGTTACACCTGCAGAATAAAACAGAAAGAAAAATATCTTTTTCTTGAAGATAACCGATGGTTTATCAACAATGAAAAAGAGCAGTAAAAAAGCCTCACCCATCCTGTATGAGTGAGGCTTACTTTATGAAAAATACACGTCATAATCTCCGTAGTTTACAATTATATAACTGATAACACCGCTGTCTGTATAAGTTACGTCATATTCAGAAGCTGTGCCGTCATCATAATTCACGGAGATAACATTATCGTATAGTTTGTATGTTCCCTTTTTAGTGTTGTTGAAATATCCGCTTAAATACATCTCAAAACTGCCGTTCGAGTCAAACTTGATATAGTTATCAGCAACATTATACGATGAGCCGAAAACTACTCTCGGAGAAACCTGCTGTGAAGTTGTATGGTCGATGATATATTCAATCTCAAAGTTGGTGGTTGTGACATCGCCTGTATTATCCGAAAGATTTTCATCTGATGGCACAAACTCTGTAACATTCTCATCTTCGGTGACATCCTCAGAAGCATTTCCCCCATCACTTACATCACCCTCAGTAACATCCAAAAGCTCTTGAGTAGCTTCTGGTTTCTGAGTCTCAACAACGGGCTTTTGAGGAATATCAGATTGGTTATAAAAATAGATTCCAACTATAGCTCCTGCAACAAGCAAAAGCGACAACAACGATATAGTAACTTTTTTAGCCATATTAGAACTTCCTTTATTTTTTCAAGTTTTCTCTTTGCTCTAAAACTCTTTTGAGCAATACACTTTGCTTAATCATTTTTCCTTTATAGAAAATATAGTCATCGGTATCTTTGAGTGCAGATATATCAACATCGCTGTAATCTTCAACAACAGGAGTATTATCTCTACCCTCTTTCGCTTCTTTTATAGCTTTGTCGAGCATCTGGGATTTTGTTTCACGCTGTGCAATAGAGCCATACATATCATCATAAACAAAGTAGCTTACTACAAACTGACAGCAAGCCGGAGCAATCAAACCCGCAACTAAAGCTGTAACTACTATAAGCACAATAGCGTTAGTACAAAAAGCTACCATTGTGAAACAAATCGCGAGAACAACAACTAAAGCAAACAAAGCAAAAAAGTTGTTCTTTATCTCACCAAAGCTCATAAGAAAACTGTTCTTGAATATGTGCTTTAAAGACAAGTCAAAAGTAACTGTCATAACAGGCACATAAAAGAAAACAAACAACACAGCTAAAGCGATAATAATACACACAAACATCATAACATAAAACAGCCATGACTGTGACAGAAGCTTAGAATAAATAGAAATCGAAAGATAACTGAGCGCTGAAACTACAGAAACAATAACTCCATATAAAAGAAATTTCTTTGAATTTTCCTTTACACCTTTCATAAAAGTCTCGAAAACTTTCACATCTTCGTCGCCACGTGCCAAATTTCTGCACACAAGCACAACTCCTGAATAAAAAGCAAAAAGTGCTGAAGCAATCACGATTGATAACAAAACGCTTATAGCTTCGTTAGAAAAAGGATTGACGATGTAATACAGCAAAACCGCCAAAGCCATGGGCACAGCAAAAATCAGGTTAGTCAAAATAATACGATGAAAGTTCGAGAATAATCTGTCGAGCAGTACCTCAAATCTCATTTTCTTTCTTGTTTGTTCCATTTCCTTTACCTCATTAAAAATTAAACATATTTGCAAACAGCACCCATAACAGCATATCTACAACAGCACACAGGGTTGTAAAAATCAAAAACACAAAATATCTGAACAAGAACCGCTTAGTATGGCGGATAAGAATACCGCCCGAAAAAGAATTCGAAAACATCCTCAAAACATATAAAGACTGAGTGAACGCTTCTTTCAGCGCTGACAGATATGAAAGCAGAAACATCACAGTTCCAGGCAACACTATCAGAACAAAAAAGCCTATCCCAGCAAGTGAATGTTGGGAAAACATAAGCGTTGAGGATACTCCTACACAAAAGCCTTTGAATGCACATAAAAACGGGAGAGCAAGACTTCCCCACACTGTAAAACTAAGTAAGAATGCAAATAACAGGAATATGAAATTAGATGCAAATGATGAGCAAAAAATATCAAAAGCTGAAAACTCCAACCTGTTTTCTATATTGGTCAAAAACAGTATATCAAGTTTTTTGAGTACTGTATCAGAACAAAACCTCAACGAAAAAGAACCAAGAATCACGCCCAGAACAAACAAAACAGCAAATACACTCTCTATACCATAGTATGTAAAAAAACGTTTGAGAGAAACGATGGGGTGCGTTGTGTGGTAACTTTCGGGTGATTTATAGCGTTCCTTGTGTTTTATAGAAAAAACAAAACTTTTCATAGTATCCCTCCGCTTGTACTAGATACTATGCTTTGTCAGTTTTATTTATTCGAATTTATTTTCCAAGCTCCTGTGCTCTATTAGTGCACTTAGTCATAGCTTCTTTGATTATATCAGTAACTTTATTTTCGTTGAAAGAATTAAGCGCCTCGATAGTTGTACCACCTTTAGATGATACTTTCTGAATGAGTGTATCAATATCATCGCCACTCTCGCGCATCATAGCCGCAGCACCCTCGTAAGTAGCACAAACAAGGTTGAGTGCTTTATCTCCATCAATACCACAGGAAACAGCATACTCAACCATAGCTTTAGCAAAAAGATAGAAGAACGCTGGACTGCTTCCGTTGACAGCAATAATTTCGTTCATATGAGATTCGTCAAAAATCTCAACTACACCGCTGAGTGAAAACATATCTTTCACAACTGAAAACTCGTCTTCAGTAAGGTTGTCAGACTTGCACATAGCACTCGCACCCTTTGAGAGCAAAAGCGGTGTGTTAGGCATAACGCGAACAACCTTGACATTCTGTGTTAGCTGTTCACGAATGAAAGCGATAGATATTCCTGCTGCAATAGAGACAAAAACTTTGTCTTTACAATCAATATGGCTTAGCGACTGCAAAACCTCAGCATAATTCTGAGGTTTGACAGCAAGGACAATATAGTCGCTGTTTTGAGTCACATCATCAGCGCTATCACAGAAAACAACACCCTGTGAAATGAAGTCTTCGCATTTCTCCTTAGCCAAATCGAAAATGTTGATGTTAGATGGTGCGATAAAGCCACTTTTGAGCATACCACCCATGATAGCGGTTGCCATATTGCCAACACCGATAAAACCTATTTTTTTATTCATAAAAATCACCGTCTTTTTATTATGTGTGGAAACTTGGGTTTGAAGCGCAGGTAAACTTGATAGGATAATTATATACCGCATAGTTGCGCTCGTAGTCGTTATAGAAGAAAACTTCCATCTCATCTACTCTTCTGTATAAAAGTCCATATACACACCCATTTGCGTGATGGTACTGACAGAACTTGTTGATAAGGTTCTGTTTATCTACAAAATTCAGGTCTAGTGAGCCTGATGAAACTCGGCTTGAAATATAGTCAGATGACACATAGCCTTTTGTGCCGTTTGTAAGCTCGACATAGAACCAGGCAGAGTCAGATTTGTCCAGAATCTTGAGTGTCGTTCCATAAGCAAGCTCATCGATAATATCATATGAAGTACCCGGTCCTTTTCTTATACGAACATTTGAACCGTTGATATAATAAGTCTTGGTTGAACTTGAAGAACCCGAGTCACACTTAAGCAAAGCAGCTCTCAGTTCATCATCGTTTGAGAGAACACCCGTTCCTGTATTATACACAAAGCACACAAGAGCATCAAATTGCTGCTGATTGAACTTGACATTATTATCAATAAGGAACTGGTTCACTTTGTTCGCATATCCGTCATTGTTAATAGTCTGGACAAGGTAAGCGTAAGCTTCGTTTTTGGTAAGGTTGTTATAAAATTGCTGTCCTGAGTAAACAACTCTGCCATAACCTAAGGTCGGATCGCCCGTGAGTGGGTCATCATAAACCTCACCGAGGAAACCCTCATAAAGCGCGATAAGGTCGATAATCTCATCACTCGCTCTACGCTGTTCACACGAGGTTGTGTTTCTGTTAGTAGTAGCAGTCACAAAGGCTGTGGTTTTAGCATCGTCGCAGGTAGTCCACTTGGATTTATATTCGCTGTATGCTGTGACTGAATATGTACCTGCACTAGAAAATGTAGTCTTACCTTTCCAAATGTAGTTGTTTCCGTCTTTAGTTTTAGAGTCAGCATAAACCGTCTCGGTTTTGTCCCCTACTTTGATGTTAAACCTAACGTCAGTTCGCTTAGAATCAGTGATAGCGACAAGGGTAACTTCGCTGTTCTTAGGCGCACAGTTAGGTGATGTATACGCAAAACGAATAGGTGCAGGCGAGGTAACGTTGACAAGGATAGTTTTAGTACCACCCTTTTTATAAATTTTGATAATAGCCTGTCCCTTTTTCACACCAAAGATGTATCCATTATCGACAGTAGCAATACTTTCGTCACTACTGCTCCATGTCACACCGCTTGTATTAGAGCGAGCAAGGAAGGTTTTGCCTGCAGTTATAGTTGCAGATGTGTGAGATGAATGTATCGTAGTTTTCTGATCAACAGCCGTGATAGTACATGTAGCTTTTTTCGTTGAGGTTTTCGCTGTGATAGTAGCTGTACCAGCTTTGTTGACTGTGATAACACCACCAGAAACACTGGCAACAGTTGAATCGGAACTAGACCACGTCACATCGGTATTCGATGTAGCTTTGATAATATGTTGTGTACCAACATATAGCTTGACTTCACTCTCAGACAGAGTAAGCGTTTCTGTTAGCGTAGTTGGCTTTTGAGTTGGAATCTCAGTTGTTGGTTTAGGTGTTGTTGGTTTAGGCGTGGTTGGCTTAGGCGTAGTCGGAACCTCAGTAGGCTTAGTAGTCTCAGGTTCTGTAGGCAACACATTTTTTCCAACATATACGGTACATTTTGCAACACATCCGCTGACCTTATCGGTAGCTGTGATAGTTGCAACGCCGCTGCTCTTTGCAGTGACTATGCCTTTTTGTGAAACACCAGCAACAGCTTCGTTGTCGCTCTTGAACGAAACTTGTTCCATAACAGTAAAATCAGATGATATAAACGCTGTAAGCTTACTCTTGCCGTTTATATCTAGTGCGATTTCAGTTTTACTCAGGTATAACTGAGGTATAGAACCCCCACCTTCACCGAGCAGAGCATCGGTATATGAATACTCATACCAATGTGGTACAACCGAGAAATCAGGATTTTTGTATGTAAAGTCTGAATTTGTGGTAGGTTTTGTCGGTGTTATGGTACTTTGAGTCTCAGAAGTCTCAGCTATAGTAAAAATAACAGTAAGGTAGTCTCTTTTTATATATCCGCTGTAACTGGAATAAGAAACTTTCACCCAACTTTCATCAGTATTGTTAACAACTGAAACAGTAGCAGATTTAGGGACAACTGTCAAAACGGAATAAGATGTACCTTTTCCACTACGAAGATTGACTTCTGATGTGGTTTTACCTGTCATAGAAACCAAACTTCCGGAAGGAGCGTTCAGATAGTCAGTAACACAGTAGCCGGTGTAGGAAGAATACTTGATTTTCGCCCAACCGTTGGTTGAATTTTCAAGCAGAGTTACAGAAGCAGATGATGGCATAGTAACAAGCACACTAGACGATGTTGACGCCGATGACCTGAGATTCAACTCACAAACAGTAGTAAGTGTGTTGGTACCGGCACCACTTGCACCAAATGACAAAGTAAAGATGAGGATCATAATACATACAACAATAGTAAAAGATATTGCACACACTAAACGCTTGTCGGATTTTGAATTTTTCATATCTGCTCCTCCTCTCAATCAATTTATCTCCACCTTATATTTTACATTAAATACAAAGTATATTCAACTTACAGTTTTGTTTTATTTGAAAGCAATTTATGGTACTTTATGAGATATAATGTAACAACTCTCGTAACGCAAAAATCATAAAGTATAAATGCGACATTGCCTATCAAAAGGAACACCCAAGGCAAATACACGTTGAATAAATTAAAGCTCTCCTTCGGGATAGAAAACAAATATACAGAAACATAAAACGCAATAACCATACAGGCGTTGAATATCGCGTATTTCAATATGTACTGCACTACTTTTGACCTGAGTTTTTCAACAAGTCCTTTTACAATCGGATAAAACCCAAGAAAAACAACATAATAGACCACAGCTTCTTTGTCGGTGACAAAAAGCAAAGACAGAATAGAAACTGCTGTATAAACAATAAAAGCCCAGCTATAGCCGAGCTCTATGACTACACAAACAAGCAACATTCCCGATAGTGCAGGAAAAGCAAATGTGCCGAACGGAAATACCGATGTTATGAGCATCATAACAGTACTCAAAGCCGCTATGATGCCACTGAACGAAACTTTAAAAGATGTTTTTTTCATAACTCACCCATTAACAACAAGAGCAACAGTCGCCACCCATACATTCGCAACAACAGTCGGCACACATAATACCTGTACAGACATCACACATTGAGCAACCTGCAGGATTGACGGTATTATAACCTGATGGATTGTAGCTACGACGAGCTTTCATATTATTGAGCGCCGACATAAACTCCTGATTATTAGGCTCCATCCGACACGCTGTCTGGAAATACGAATAAGCCTGTTCGCTCCATCCTTTTCGTGAGAAAACCATACCCATAAGGAAATACCACTCAGCATTTCTGGAACTCGAGTTAACACCGTTTAGTATCTGCATAGCATCATCAAGTCTTCCCTCCTGTATCATACGGCGTACATCAGGAAAGTTTGTGTGAGTATAGCCTTGAGAACTATATGAATTTGAATACGATGATGAAGTATTCGAAGAGGATGACTTACCTCTGCGCATATCACAGATAGTATCATAAGCTTCATTGATTTCCTTCATCTTTTGCTCAGCGACATCAGCAAGAGGGGTATCTGCGTAATTATCAGGATGATACTTTTTCGCAAGCTCTCTGTATGCGCTTTTAATTTCTGCATCAGTGGCGGTACTGGACACGCCCAAAACTTCATATGGATTCATAAAAAACTCCGTTAATTATTTTTGCTCTTTATATATAATACTTCTTTGTTTTTTTGGTAGCGAGTGTATCAGAACATTTTCAATTATCCTGTCAAAACGTTTAACACTCATAAGATTATAGGCACAAAGCATCTGACTCAAACAAGTGTTGAGTGATTCATTTATATATTCGATATGTTTTGACTTTTTAGTTTCAAACGCTATAACATAAGGATTGAAATGGTTGTGTTTCAAATCATCTTCATAATCGTTCACAGCATCAATAAGATATATCCATTTTCCAAGGAAATAACCAAAGGTACTGCAAACCTTTTTTTCAACATCATCGCATGCAAGTTTCGACATCACATCTGACAACATAACAGCTGTCGGGTCTGACGCTTTATCAATAGAACATTCACTATCCTTTTCAACTTCACTCTGAGACTCAGACATCGTGCGTACTGCGCGCTCGATTTCAGGATGCTTTTTCTTCGCTTTTTTGTTCCAAAAGGAAAAGAGAGGTTTTAGTATATAACATAAAAGTTTTTTTAAAAAACCTCCGTCATTTATATCATCTATAATTTTATAATAAGCGGTGACAACACTAAGCGCTGCAGCCATAGATAACTGTTCTTCCCCTTGTTTTAGATAGTTACACTTCTTAAGTGGATTAAACGCACATCTTCCGGCACAAAAACCGGGACAATTATCGCTCACAGACAAGGCGACAACAGCGTAGAATGTACAATCGTAACTCAGGATAAATCGTGCAAGAAAGCTGTATTCTTTTCCGAGCTGTTTACACAGGCTACAGTATATCGCTTTATAAGTATCAAAATCTTTGCCGAGCATCTCGCTTCTGTCGATATTGACAAACCCAAACACAGCAATTCTCCTTATAATTTGCTAATAGTATGTTACCACAAAACAGAATTTCAATATTTAACAAAATATGAATTTTAGTTAACATTTTGGTTGTATTTTCAATTATTTCACAGTATAATCTATCTAAAACAACTTATTGTGAGGAATTATGAACGTATACGACTTTGACAACACTATTTATAAAGGAGATTCGACAGCTGATTTTTATATGTTCTGTTTGAAAAAGCATAAAAAAATCGCTTTACTCTTCCCTTCTTTATCTATCGCTTTCATCAAATACTACGTGCTGAAAATAGGCAACAAAACACAATTCAAAGAGAATATGTACAAATTTCTCAGGTATTGCGATATCGAAAATGACCTCAAAGAATTCTGGGATTCACACAGCAACAACATAAAGAAATGGTACTTAGAACAGAAAAAAGATGACGATGTTATCATCTCTGCTTCACCATATTTCTTATTAAAACCTATCGGTGAGAAAATAGGATTCTTTGTTATAGCATCAGATGTCGATAAAAAAAGCGGTAAATACAATGGTGTAAACTGTTATTATGATGAGAAAGTGAGACGCTTTTTTGACATTTATCCTGATGGGAAAATCGACGAATTTTACTCAGACCACTACAGCGATGAACCTCTCGCTAATATTGCACAAAAAGCTTTCATAGTTGAAGGGAACAATATTATCGACTGGGATTATAACAAGCATATAAAACCAAGAACATAAAGTAAGCGACCCAAATTTATTTCGGGTCGCTTTTTATGTTTAGTCGTTATCTATTGAAGCACAGCCTTTGCAGGAACACGATGGTGTTTCGTCTCCTGTCAAATCTCCTACATTTGGAGGAAAAAACTCATTTGTCGGAAAATCAAGTCGTGAGAACATCTCACAAGGGTTATCTGACGATGTCACACAGGATTTTTCCGGAATACAGTATTCATAAGAATTAACTAGCATCTGAACGTTACGCTTGAGCTGAACAATCGAAAACAGTCCGATTGTTGCAAAAACGCTGTTAGAACCATTGCAGGTTGGTTGCCCGCCAACTCTATCACAAACACAAGATGGAATCTTGCAAGGAACAGGACAAACCGCACAATTATGCTTGAGTTTTGCCGAGAGTGCAATTGGGCGAGCTACCTGAACTGTTGCAACAGGCAGGTTTTTTGTTGACTCTTTCTGTTTATCAAACTCATCGCAGGAAAGCTCGCTTGAGAATGATCTCACGCTTCCCTCACTACCATAAAGAATAGCTTTTTTGCTGTAAACAGACAGACCTGTTATCGTCTGTGGAGCTGAGCCAGGGGTCATAAATACATCAAGACAGACGTTGAAGAACAATGTCATATCAATGGAATAGAAACCACGATGGAATGGTACAGGTTCGATATCAACATAGACAGTGATAACATCAGCATCCTTGATTCTGACATTAACCGCATTATCAACGAGTTCCTGATTATAATCTGTGAAATAAACCCTCAGATCTGTTAAACAATCCTTATCCGAGCAACTGTCATAGACACGCTGAGCATCTATGCAGACAGGCTCTGCATTTGAACTAGTCTGACATTCACCAAAGCCTTTTCTTGAGGCATCGAAATTTTCAGCCATAAATTAACCTCCATAATACTTCTAGTATGCTTGCGTGTTAACAGCTACGCACCTGCATCACTACATATTATGGAGGTTTTCTCTTTTTGTGATTTAGTTTATATCTTTTCCATTTTACAGAAGTTAGCCATAAGCACCTTTGTTCCTACTTTATCAAAAGCAACTTCAAGCATAACATCGTTACCCATAGGCTCGGCTGATGTCACCATTCCTTTACCAAACACTTTGTGCAACACAGTATCACCAACAGAGAACTTCGCTGATGATGAAGCCTGTTTTGGAGCCTGCTTTTTAGCAAACGGGTCAAAGTTCATCTTTGATGGTGCCTGAGCAAATGCACTAGGTTTATTCTTAATATCAAAACCGGTTTTCTCAACAAGTTTCATCGGGATTTCATTTACAAAACGAGAAACCTGACTCTTGTTAGTCGAGCCAAACAACATACGTTCTCTTGTATTAACAATATAGAGCTTTTCTTTTGCTCGGGTAATGCCAACATAAGCAAGACGACGTTCTTCGCAAAGCTCAGATGGATTGAGAATTGTTGTCATTGAAGGGAAAACTCGCTCTTCCATACCAGGGATGAAAACAACAGGAAACTCCAGACCCTTTGCGCTATGGAGCGTCATCATCACAGCACAATCCGCATCAGGGTCATAATTATCGATATCTGTCTGCAGTGAGATTTCCTCAAGGAAGTTGGATAGTGTAGCTTCTTCACCGTAATCTTGTTCAAAATTGATGATATTGGACTTAAGTTCCTCGATATTCTCGATTCTGGACTCGTGGTCTTCTTTCTCATTTTTGAGGTACTGGCGGTAGTCTGTATGTTCTAAGACAAGCTCATATAATTCTGCAAGAGAATAATCTCCGCTGTTATAAGCATCAATCAAACCGTCCAGAAGCTGAACAAACGCCTTGAGCTTTGCAGCAGCACGAGATAAATCAGGATAATCGCTCGCGTGTTTTACAACTGAATATAAGCTCTCACCCAAAGCAGAAGCAATATCCATAGCTTTTGAAACTGTTGTTTCGCCGATGGCACGCTTAGGTTTGTTGATAATACGTCGGAGTCGCACATCGTCATTTGGGTTGTTGATAACCTGCAAATAAGCTGTCATATCCTTGATTTCTTCACGGTCGTAGAATCTGTGTCCACCGATGATTCTGTGTGGGACACCAGCACGAGCAAGTGCGTGCTCAATCGCGTTAGACTGAGCATTCATTCGATACAAAATAGCAAAATCAGAATACTTGCGACCCTTCTCGACACCGTCAAGGATAGTGTTAGCTATGTAAAGAGCTTCTTCGCGTTCGGAGTATGCAGTGTGTACAGTAATCTTATCACCCTGTCCATTCTGAGTCCAGAGAGTCTTGCCCTTACGTTCTGTGTTATTCTTAATAACTTCATTGGCAGCATCAAGGATAGTTGATGTGCTTCGGTAGTTCTGTTCAAGACGGATAACAGCAGCGCCTGTGAACTCGTTTTCGAAAGACAAAATATTCTCGATAGTAGCACCACGGAATTTATAGATACTCTGGTCATCGTCACCGACAACGCAGATATTGTTGTGCTTACCTGCGAGCATACTGACAAACTTGTACTGAACTTTGTTTGTATCCTGATACTCGTCAACCATAATATATTTGAACTGTCTTTGATACATTTCGAGCACATCAGGACATTCCTCAAACAGCTTAACTGTGTTACACAGAAGGTCATCAAAGTCCATAGCGTCACTAGACATAAGCCTCTCCTGATACATCTTGTACGCATCAGCAATCATATTCAAACGGCTGTTGTATGTATCTTCGCTTTTGAGTTCACTTGGTGACTGCATTTTATCCTTTGCACGGGAAATCTCAGCCAGAACTGTTCTGTGTGGCAGTATCTTCTCATCAACCTCAAGCTTTTTGAGGATATCTTTCATAAGTCTTCGCTGGTCATCAGTATCATAAACAGTAAAATGGCTTGAATATCCGATTCTATCGCCATATCTACGAAGGATTCGTGCACAAGTTGAGTGGAAAGTTGATGCCCAGATATCAGAAGCTCCCTCATCAACAACGTTAGCAATACGCTCTTTGAGTTCTCCTGCTGCTTTGTTGGTGAAAGTGATAGCGAGAATCTGCCAAGGCTGACACAAACCCATCTGTAAAATATAAGCTATTCGGTTAACAAGCACGGTTGTTTTTCCCGAACCCGCACCAGCGAGTATCAGAAGCGGTCCTTCGGTATGGAACACCGCCTTTTGTTGCATATCGTTCATCTTCGAAAAACGACTTCTTATTTCTTGTATACTTGCTTGATTTTCAAAAAACATAATAACATCCTTAAAACAATTTTACCGACATATTGTAACATAAAAAATCAGGTGCCACAAGTGACACCTGAGAATTAAAAGTAATATTTATTATTCGAAATAAGAATCATAAACTTCCTTGATACCATCAGCGTTCTCACCGATTATGAGTGATACATAAACGCCGTTTGTCTCAACTGAACATTTCTCAAGCATAGCAACAGACTCAGGGTTGTAGCTCTTAGCTTCGGATAATCTAGCCTGATAGTGGTTATTGAGTAATGTTGCAATCTGGGAAGCTGAGTCTTCATCTACAGCCTTAACAAGAACTACTTCGGTAAACACAGAGCTCTGTGTAGAAAATTCAACAGCAAATGACTCAACCATATCTTCTGTAATCATATAGTATCTCTCGAGCTGTGACTTTTCTTCGAGTACTGTCAAACCATCTTCCGGATACTGAGAGTTGATATCATTCATAACAGCTGAAAGGTCAACATCAGCAGTTGAAGAACAGCCTACAACGCTGAGCATCATTACAAATACAAATAACAAGCTAACAATTCTTTTCATAGTTAATCTCCTATTCTTAATATGAAATCATACCCTAGAGTATGTATAATTCAAGCCTTCGCGTCTTCGTAAAGAGACACCAAAGCATCAACATCAGGTGAAATGATAAGGACAACATTGTTGCCATCAACAATAATTTCCGCTTTCTCTACCACCTTATACTGGTCGGGAGCGTAGTTCTTAGTCTCTGTCTTTTCGCGTTCAACTCTAGATTCAGCCAACATCGCGATATCCTGTGCGTTCGCTTCATCAGGAGCTTCAATGAGCCAGATTTCATCAGAACGCAAACCGTCACTGCATGTTGCTACTATAGCCTGAGGACAGACACTTGTATCAACGCCATACTGGTCAAGTACCTTCTTATCTTCAAATACAATCATCTCAGGCAAGTACTCGCTAAAGCTTTCATACACGCTGTACATATCAACTCTAACAGCAGATGTATCGTTACAAGCAGTAACAAAAATCATCATCAAAGCTACGATCAAAATAGAAACAAATCTTTTCATAATTTCCCCTTCCTTTATTTACCGGCATAAGCCTTCAGAACCTTGACCCAAGCCTGAGCACCCGCATCGGTAAGGTGGACAAAATTATCCGAACAATAGTCAGTCGCAAGTGCTCCCGATGAGTCCTTCATGAAGGAAGCAATATCCATATAAGCACAGGAATTCTCCTTAGCAAACTCCTTGAGCTTTTCGTTATATTCTTCTATCAATGCGTTGTTAAGATCTTCCGTCTCTCCACCATTCCACACCGGAGTCATAGACTGGATACAGATAGCAATCTCAGGGCATTTCTCACGGATGTTCTTAATAAAAGTATCCCAATACTCAATGGTACCATCAACTCCGAATCTACCAAGGTCGTTCATACCCATCATTACCAAAAGTTTGCTGACTCCACTTTTTTGCAAAGCGTCCTGCGGAGTCATTTCCTGCCCCTGATACACCAGATACATAACATTGTCGACAGCGTTGCCAACTCCATAGCTACCAGAAACGAGAAACAACGCATCACCAAGCTCTCCTGTTTCTTCAGCGTAGTAAGAAAGCTTCAGAGAAATAGAATCACCAATAAAAGCTGAGTCATCAAAAAATGTTGACGGTGTATCAAAACTCTTCGGTGGAGCAAGGGTCGCATAACCATAGTATTCGCTGTTCTCATCATCATTCGCAGGCAAAATATCTGGAGTATATACAAGGGTTGAACAATCAACCAAACAACTATGTTTCACACCGAAATATTCCGCATAAACCTCAGTTTTACCAAAACCAGTCGATGTAACCACACCGTTTTCAAAAACAGCAACATCTTCATCAGCACTACTGAAAGCAACATCACTCAGCGCAACCGGTCCATCGTATAGAGTAATAGTTTCATTAACCTTTGAAAAGCTAATCGTTTTTGAATTAAGATTAAATTCTTCAGGCAATGGCACATCCTTATTTTTACAACCGCTGAAAGTAAAAACAACAATCAATATAACAATCAAAAAAGAAGCATATCTTTTCAGCACAAAACCAAATCCTTAATTTTCGTCTTTCAATAATTATATTATCTAAATCGACATAAATCAAGTATTTGTGACAAGTATTTTAAGATGTCAAACTTTGGAAACAAGACAAAAAAATAACCCTTGACTCGGTTTCACACTCAAGTCAAGGGTTATTTATGGTCAATCTTGTTATCTAACATCATTTTAACCTCTCTTTCCTAGATTCAAATCTTTTGACGATGTTTTTTCTCTTTCTCATGTTCACTTTTCTTTACAATCTCATAAGTTGAGTTAACTTAGTGTTATTTGAAATTCTCACATCGTCGTTGCTAATCTCTTTACTTAAAGCTTTTAACAAACTTTATATTTAATATATATTTTAAATTAGAATTTATATAAAAGTACTTTCGGTTTTTGACCTACTGTTAAATTGACATTTAATATTGATTTTTATAACGCTTTAAGTATTGATTTTAGCTTTAGGATTACTTTCTCATTGGTCTCATCCTTTCTGTCTATAATATAGCATAGGGGTAGTAGTTTTGCAAGATGGAATTTTGTACAAAGTTCACATAATTTAATTGTGCAAGTTAGAGAAAGTGTTGCTTTTGTACTATTTTTAATTGACAATTCGACTTCATTTGTAGTATTGTAGTAGTGTTGGGCGGTCTATTTACGCCTGAAATATGTTGAATTTCAGCACACATCGTTATGGTGTGTGCTTTTTTGTTTACTTTTATAAAAAAAAGCAACCGCATAATATACGGTTGCTTTTTACTTTATCTTCGCTATTTCGAATATTCTCTTATATTCATCAATTTTGTCTGGAGCAACATTTTTTCTTCTTTTTATTACTCGGTTCAACACATCTCGTCTGTTAAACATTCCGTTTACGAATCTGTGAATAAAACTGAAAGGATACAAAACAGGAAACTTGTTGAGAATCGGATAACGGTTCTTCATGTCCTTAAATCCCAAGCCATAATTCACAAGAGTTCGCTCAACACTTGATACACCACTCATCTGCCTTGTCACAATTGTCAGATGATCGAAAGTTGAGAGTTTACCATACATACCGCTATCAAAAATAAAACCGATAACTTCTTCCAGCTCGCAGCTCGCCTTTTTTCCTTCAAAAAGGATATCGTTAATTTTCAATACTGTTTCATAAAACCCATCTATTTGAAGTTTTGAAAGCATCGTGTTGATGTATTCAAAATCAAGTTGCGCATTCTTTTTCATAAGATAGATATCAAAAAACATCCTGACACCCACTCCGGACAAAACAAAATGCTTATACAGATGGTTAACAGCGTAAACATATATATCGCTGTCTGTAAGTTCAGAAAAAAAGCTCTCACTATCAGAATACTTATCACATAAGCTAAGCATTATTTGCTTTTGAGACTTGTTGAGTCCACCCATATCGTTATGCAGTTCTATGTTATAAAATGAATCTTTCTGGAATGACTCGCCACCATCACAGATAAAACCTTCGTTAAACATCAGGTTTGCTGCTTGATCCATAAAACATTCAGGAACATAGAAATCGACATCGCTTGATGTACGCACGATATACTCTGGATAAAACTTCTGGATAGATTTACCTTTAAGCAATATATGATTTATCTTATGGTCACAAAAAAGCTTGCTTATATCATCAGCAAAAATATTATATTTCAGTTGCTTGAATACATCTTTGCTATGATTATAAGAAGGTATCGTAAAATCAACATTATGTTTCTCAACAATACAGGAAACGATAGTTGACAAGTTGTGTCTCTTCAAAAATTTTATTAAATTTTCATCACAGGGGTTAAGAATGGAGAAATCCGGAGACGAAAAGTTTATCTCGTCACCTAAAAATCTGCAAATATTGTAACCTATATCAAGCAATTCTCTGTTCATAATTTTCTCTTTATCCATGATAAAACACGATAAATAAATATCAGAATTCGTTTTGTTATAAAAGAAAAGTTCCAGACTCGACTATATATCACATACCAAGGTTCAAAAACGTTGTGTTCTTTTCCCTTTCTGGAAAACTCTGTCATTTTTCCAAGTATACGTGAAAAATGAACCCGTTCTTTCAATAAGTCGTTATCACCAGAAATAACAAAGTATTCACCGTCGCATTTAATGATTCTATGCAACACAAGTTGTCCACTTTTTCTTTCAAAGAGTACAACATCGTACTTTTTGAAACTATCGGTCAGCTCAACAAATACGCTATCACGATGATTGAGTAAAAGAGGATTCATACTACAACCGTGGACAGAAGCACAGTAGTACCCGTGCTCTCTTAGCACTTCTTTTGCTTTATTCATCAATGATGCCAGCTTTCTTCATTTTATTCAAAAATTCATCAAAATCGGCTTTAGCAGTAGTCTCATCGATATCATATTTTGCAGTAATCGCAACAATAACTTCGCTATATGAAATGTCTTCTTGCAACAAATTCCAGACAAAAGCACCTGTGTCGTTGAGTGTGATAAAGAGATTTTTTTCATCAGCGTTACCACCAACAGACACTGCCATCCATTTTCCTGCAAATTTTCTCAGAGCAAATCCTGTTTTGATTTTCATATATCCTCCAAAAAAGACTCAGCCCTACGAAATACCGCAGGGCTAAAATTACATCAAATCAGTAGTACCGTCTATATAACCATTATCATGTTCATCTTCATTATCGTCGAATACAGAAGAAGTAGTGATAACATCGTTTTCAAAAATACACTCGATATCAATCTCGAGCTTCTCGTACACTTCCTTCATAGTACCATCCTTTCATCACGGCTTTACAATCTGATTATTGTAGCCGTCATCGTCGAAACTAGGTTCGCTTGGTTTTTGAGTATCAGATGGGAATTTATCAATATGCTGTGCAAGGTACATTTGCACACAAGTTGCATCCATAACACTCAATGATTCATCACCATCAACGTTAGCGCTTTGTTTAGCGAAAAAATCAAAATTCTCCATGCCTGCAAGATACAGCTGAATAAGTGTTGCATCAGTTATAGAGACAATCCCATCAAAATCAACGTCTCCGCGTTTAATATCCTGTGCGCTTAAAGTTAATGAGGAAACAGATATCATAACTGCGAAAACAAGCAGTATAGAAACTAGTTTTTTCATAAAATCACCTTATTTAAGTTCTGAAAAGTCAATCTCAGCTTCATAGCTTTCTACGTCGCTGTCGTCTTCAGGTCGGCTGGCTGAGGTTGATTCATTATTCTCAGGGGCTTTAGACGAAGAGCTTGAATTCCCTTGTGGTTTTTTAACTGACTCATTTTTATCATATTTATCGTGAATCTCAGAAGAGCTACTCGACCCTTCATCATCTACATCTAAATCAGAATCACTACTGACAGCATAGGTTTCATCACCACACAACACATCAGAAACAGTGGTATCTGTTGGTTGTGTTGATGCTTCCTTGTCAATCCCCTTTGAGGTTGCAAACTCATTACCACAGCCTGAAACGACTGTGATAATGAGAATGATAGTTAAAATAAAAAGTAGTTTTTTCATCATTTTTGATTAAGCATTGCGTAAGTAGCATCATAGCTTGCACTACAACCGCTATAGATACCGTGTTCGCCATTGCCCTTGATATAGTTATTATAATGAGTTCTCAAAAGGCCATTAGCATCATAATAACGGATGTATGAACGGGCAATAATCTCCTGAGCTTTAGCTTGTGCAACAAGTGATTCGTCAGCGTTGTTATATGTTATGACACCAGTATAAAGTCTATAGCCATCGCTTTCGAAATGGTCAGGAACACCACTACATCTGAGGTTTGAAACATATACATGTGATTTATTAGTATTCACACCATTTACGTTTGAACCTTTGTACTGAATTTCGTGGTAAGGATCTCCGTTAGAATATTTCTCAGCAGTAGCTCTTTTTGCAAGTGCATAACCGTATTCTGCGCCATTTGTGTTTCTTGAATCCAGCATATTAATCTGGTTATATGTATCGTTATTCAAAACAGTGACATATCTCAAACCTGCACCAACAGTACCAACATGGTCAATCTCGTCTTTTATAGCTGTACGAATCTGTACACCCATCAAATCGAAACCAGGATAGAAACCATTATTGAGAGTTATCTTCTTGTCGTCTGCAGCCTGCGCTACGTCTTCAGCTTCAATCCACATAGCATAGATATCAGTAGCTTTTGGGAACTTGTCCTCACCAAAATTGATAGGTGTATCAGGTTTAGAGTCGCTATCTGTATCCACATACCAGCCCTTGAAAACAAAGTTGTTATGAGTCTCGTATGTAAACTGAGGGATTTCATAGAACTGAGAAATTGTGTTATCAGTATTGAGAGCGAAATCGCCATCAGGAGTTACTACATCACTTGGATAGTAGGTTCTGAAAACATCATATCCGATATATTCATTATTTGCATGGAAAGTAACTTTATAGCGATCAATTTCTTCCCACTTAGCTGTGAGAACTATATCCTGCGCTACAGATGCGTCGATAATAGTTGACTCGTAAGGTTCTTCTTCGTAATACCAACCCATAAATCTGTAACCAGAACGCTGAGGTTTTGCCTTGCTGATATCGGTATCGAAGCTCCAGATATGTGTTGTTTCATAATATCCTTCTGCCACTTTATACTGATCGAAATTTGTGATTGTTGAAAGCTCATCGGCTTCAACACCAAGGTCAAACTCAACCGCATATCTTCGAGGAATAAGATTTATAGTAAGCGGATCTGTTGTCGGTTTACCTGTGATAGTATCAAGTCTCGCGCTACCATTGTATGAAACATAGAAAGGAGCTGTTGATGGGTTAAATTCGATATCTTCACTATTGCCATTTCTCAAAATAGTAAAGCCATCAAGTGATACTGAGTAATCATAAAGCGAATGTCCGTCTGCCAGATTCTGCCATACCGGATAGCTATGAATATCGCTGATACCATCAGCATCAATTTCAGTATCGTTTCCTATATATCCTTGCTCAGTTGTCATCTGAGAAATTACAGTCCAGCTTTGTGGGTTGGCAGGGTTATCGTATAGATCCATATAGTGCACAAGAACTTCCGCACCAACAGGACGATAACCTTCGTTGATTTGAGAAGCATTGACAAGATAATTCAAATCAAACTCGTGAGGAGTAAACTCAAGATAAGCATTTACGTTAGCTTTATTTACATCCTGAGTTCCGAATTCAGCCATAAAGTGATTCTTTTCGCCCTCATTTTCAAGATGATAATAGTTATCATAATCAATCTTCTTAGCTGGGTCTAAACTTTCATCCTCGTTCTGATACTTAACTGTATAGTTAGGGTTATGAATATAAATTCTATACACGCTTCCATCATCAGGAACAGTAGTGAAACTATATTCGCCTAAACCAACCGGTTCGTCGCTATCAAGTACCATTAGATCGGAGTAATCAATATCGATTGTCTGTGTTGAGACAGTCTGTGCATATCCGTTAGGAAGGATTTTCTGCAGATATACAGTAACTGTTTTTGTTCTGTCAGGTTCATTAATAATTCGGATTTCGTTTTCATCATCATTCAGATGATAGTATCCTGCAACAGAGATAACTCCTTCAACAACAAGTGGCTTTCTCCACTTAGCTCTCAAAGTTATATTACTTGTTAAAGTGTCACCCGAATTGACAGTTTTATCGGTTATTTCACCATTTTCAACGAGGTACCATCCCTCGAAAATATATCCACCGTCTTTTGTTGGAGTGAATGGTGAAAGTTCAGGTACTTCAATCTGTTCGGTTATAGTTTTTGGAACTGAAGTGTTATCAGAAAACTTTCCGCCGTCAGGTTCAAATCTGATATCGTAAGTATGTATATTGATTACAGCTTCAATAGCACCTTTCTGATCACCATTTTCAGTATTGAAATGTGCACCTTCTAAAGTAGTATTTTTGCTAGGTACATCACCATCAGTAACAGTTACAACAGCGTGGTATCTGTCATCTTCGGTAATATATTCAATGTTTTCATATCCCTCTTTATCGTCAGACGCTATAATTCTGCCGTCAGGAAGTACGTAAGAAACAACCTTGATACGGTAGTAATAATATTCGTCTCCGCCGGAGTTATGCATCCATACAGGATAAGTTCCTGTTGCTTCATAACTATCTTCAGCGAAAGTAAGAGTTACAAATGTATCGTGGTGCTGTGAAATGTGCTCCCAAACATTTGCAGGGATTTCTTTGTGTCCTGATGAATACCAAGTAAGCACTTTCACGTTGACTGCAGTAGGTTTGTACTCAGGATATTTTTCAAGAAGACTGATTTGTTCTTCATTGAACTTAACTGTGAATTCAAGGTTAGCATTCTTAGGATCGTATTTCAATACGACATCCAAAGTCACATCACCTGTTGTTTCATCCACAACCTGATTAACGCTTTCGATTTCATAGTGAGTTTTTGCAACCTCAACAGAATAGTCCTGACCTGCACGAACATTAGTCAGAACAGGAGATTTCGAATCAAAATAAGATATCTCTTTATCGCTGTTGTATGTGTACTCATAATCATCGGACACATAACCTATATTATGGTCACTAACAACATATGCTTCAATAACATCAGCGTAGTTAGAAGTAGAACCTACAGGTCTTGACATCAAGTCAAATGTGATATCATCCTTGTCAGCATCAGCATACACACCGTCGTTTTTAGTTTTATGTTTTATAGTAAAATTAACTTTGACATCGATACCCTCTTCCCATACGGCATAAAGCGCATAAGGGGTAGAAATGTTAGAAGTAAGAATATCGTTTTCGTTGACCATACGTCTTTGCTCAACGTTGTTTTCATCAACCCAAACAGCTTCCCAGCCAACAAAAACATGTCCTTCTTTTACCGGTGTTTCATCCCATACATTTACAGATGTATTTGTGACATAAAGCTCGTCTTTCAATTCCTCAGTTCCGTCATAATAATGTACGGTATTGTAGAATATGTATCGAGTACGATCAGACTGTTGCATTGTCAGAATCTGGTCATCAACAAGGACAGTTTCCTTAGTCTGAGGGTCATAGTAATAAATGTTGTATGTACCATCATCGAGAATATTGCTATATACGCCTTTCTCTTTATGCTCGAGAACTACAGGAGCACCACCATCAACCTTTATCGCACAAAGTCCGCTGTATGGTGTAACATCTGAAACGTCCACTTTCTCTCCGCCGATTACAGTATGAGTTGCTGAGTCATATGTACCATTGAGATAAGCTTCTACTGTACCTGTGTAGATAGGCTTGGTTGTATCATAAACATAAGCGTATGTATATCTGTTCTGCTTATACTTTTCATCGTAGAATTCAGCTTCAACTTCTACCATGTACTGAGTATTAGGAGTTAAGTTTTCGAAAACTACAGCAACTCTCTCGCCCTTGTCATTGAGTACATCTTTACCTTTGATACCATCGATATAGTAATCGCATCTTACGTCAAGGTTATCAAGAGTCAGAGTATATGCTGTTGTTGATGTTGTAGGCTTTTTGAATACAAAAACTGATGTAGTAGCTGTACCTGAGGTGTTATTATGGAATTTACAGTTTTTCTTCTGTATAGTAAGCTCAACTTCAGCATCTTTGATAATATTTCCCTGTGTATCATATGTAGGGCCAGCAGACACACCTTTTATGTAATAATCGTCAGGTTGTGTCAACTTGATATGATCAGTACCACTCTTGATTGTACCCTTATTAACGTTACTTTCAACGCAAGTGATATGTAAGATAGCGCTTTCGCCGAGAAGGTCCTTAACGTTTCTTTCGTCTCCTTCAAAAAGACCAATAGTAACGTCATCAAGGTCATCGGATATGGAATACTTAGTGAATCCTGTGGTACTACCCCATGAACCACTACGGCCTGTGTGGGAATCAGAACAAAGCAAAGTATCGTTTTCGTCATATACATTTACTGTGACAGTTCCGACAAGTGGCTGGCTGAGCCAACCAGTGCTATAAGCACCATACACAGCAGCATAACGAAAACCTACTTCTTTGTAAGATTTATCAAATGAACGGTCGCCCATATTTCCTAGTGCATCGACATCCTTAGCTGAATTATAAATCTCAACCTCGCCAGCAGTATTATTGATGTAATACATATTATGTGAGTTGTACACATACAGGTATGTACCAAGTCCGTTTATCCATTCGTAAGTCAGATTCTGGACATTTCCATCATAACCGGTGATACGTGCCTCCAGAAGTTCGCTTGAACGAAGGTTTGTCTGAGAACCACGTGTAAAGCTGACGATTTCTACTGTCGGCTTTGATTGTGTATCAGCCGCAGTAACAGCAATCGGTGCGCTGAAAACCACCGCATATATCATAGTTATTGCAAGCATCATACACAAAATTTTCTTAAATCTCTTTTTCATAAATGATACCTCCTTATTACAACACTATATTATAACATATTTAATCCAAAAAAACAGTATTTTACTATAATTTATTACAATTCAGTAATTTTTAACAAAAGCTACACGCCATATTGTACATTATGATAATCTTAAGGTAATTTCTAACAAAATCAAGCAACGATTTTTACATTTAAGGCAAAAAATCAACTTTATTATTCTAAATTAGCATAATTATTTGTTAACTTTTATATATTGAATATGAACACTCGTGAAATTTTTAACAGTTTTGTGAAATCTTTAACATTTGTGCTGAAATTTCTCTTTTCGTATTGAAAAATAAGCCTATATGTAATATAATAAAGTCAAAATTGGGTTTAAAATGCCTAAAGTGCGAAATACAACAAATTTTGAAAGGTTGGTTTTTATGAAAGTGACAGTTTGTATCGGTAGTTCCTGCCACATTAAAGGCTCACGTCAGGTTGTTGAACAGCTCCAGAATCTCATCAGCGAGCACAATCTTGCTGACAAGGTTGACTTAAACGGAATGTTCTGTCTCAACAGATGTCAGGAAGGTGTTTGTGTTTTAGTTGACGACAACTTCCACTCGGTTACTCCTGATACCGCAAAAGAATTCTTCGATAACGAAATTCTTAAGAAGGTGTAAGATATGAATATTCAGATTTGTGTTGGAAGCGCGTGTCACTTGAAGGGGTCATCTGACATAATCGAATTACTCACTCAGGCTGTTAAGGATAACGGACTTGAAAACGAAGTTACCTTGTCAGGAAGTTTTTGCACCGGACACTGTAATCGTGTCGGCGTTACTGTACAGGTTGATGATGAAGTTCACACCGGAATCAATCGTGATAATTTCAAAGAATTTTTTGATACAAAAGTTTTGTCTGTTGTTAAACAGAAAGGATAAACACTATGCCTAATTGTTTGACTTTGAAAAAATCTAACTGTAAAAACTGTTACAAGTGTATTCGTCACTGTCCTGTGAAATCTATCCGCTTTTCAGGAAATCAGGCACACATCATCGGCAACGAATGTATTTTGTGTGGTCAATGTTTTGTTGTGTGCCCTCAAAACGCTAAGCAGATTGTTGACGAAACAGAGAAGGCTAAGGTTCTCTTGCAAAGTGCTGAACCTGTTGTTGTGAGTCTTGCCCCATCTTTTGTGGCTAACTACGACTCAGTTGGATTTGACGCTATGAAGGAAGCTCTATTGAAGCTTGGCTTCTATGATGTTGAAGAAACAGCTGTCGGTGCAACAATAGTCAAAAACGAATACGAAAGAATGCTCAAAGAAGATAATCGTGACATCGTCATTTCTTCCTGCTGTCATTCAATCAACCTGTTGATACAGAAATACTTCCCAAGAGAGCTTGAATATCTCGCTTATGTTGTCTCCCCTATGCAGGCTCATTGTTTGGATATCAAAAAGCGAATTCCGAATGCTAAAACTGTTTTCATCGGACCTTGTGTTGCTAAAAAGGATGAGGCTGAGCATTACGAAGGCATCGTTGATGCTGTGTTGACTTTCGAAGAGCTGACAGAATGGCTCAAACAGGAAAACATCGAGCTCAGACAGGAAATGGACGAAAACGAAAATGAAAACAGCCGTGCTCGTTTCTTCCCGACAACCGGCGGTGTGCTCAAGACTATGGCTCAGGATGCACCAGGTTATAACTACATCGCTATTGATGGTATCGAAAACTGCATCGCTGCTCTCAAGGACATCGAAAACGGAAAAATCCACAAGTGCTTTATTGAAATGTCAGCTTGCGTAGGCAGTTGTATCGGTGGACCTGTTATGGAAAAGTATCACAAAGCTGAGCCTATCAAAGATTACATCACAATCGCAAACTTCGCAGGCAAGAACGACTTTGAAGTCAACCAGCCTGATGAACTTGAGCTCAAAAAGCACTTTGAGCTTATAGAGCACAAACTTACCGCTCCTTCTGAGAATGAAATTTACAGCGTATTGAGACAGATGGGCAAATTCAAACCATCTCAGGAACTCAACTGCGGCTCTTGCGGTTACAACACCTGCCGAGAGAAAGCTATCGCCGTTTGTCAGGGTAAGGCGGAAATCTCGATGTGCTTACCTTACCTCAAGGATAAAGCTGAGAGTTTCTCGGACACAATCGTTAAGAGTTCTCCGAACGGACTTTTGGTGCTCAACGAACATCTTGAAGTTCAACAGATAAATGAATCAGCAAGAAAGATTATGAACATCCGAAGCTCAAGCGATGTTTTGGGTGAACAGGTTATCCGAATCCTTGACCCTATGGTGTTTATGAAAGTCAGAGACTCGGGTTGCTCAGTCAGAAACGAAAGAGTTTATCTCGCTGAATACAAACGTTATGTTGAACTCACCGTTGTCCCTGACAAAGACTCAAGGCTCATCATCGGAATTATGCGTGATGTTACCGATGAAGAAGCTGAGCGCGAAAGAAAAGAATATATCAGCCAGCAGACCGTTGAGGTTGCTGATAAAGTTGTCGACAAGCAGATGCGCATCGTTCAGGAAATCGCTTCACTGTTAGGTGAAACTGCTGCAGAAACCAAAATCGCTTTAGCAAAGCTTAAGGAGTCTATAGCAAATGAATGATTTATGTGCAGACATCGGTTATAAAAGTATAAATCACTATGGCGAGCAACTTTGTGGTGACCATGTAGATATATTGGAACCGACCGACGACTCAACTGTTATTGTTTTGTCCGATGGTCTGGGAAGCGGAGTTAAAGCGAGTATTCTTTCTACGCTTACTTCCAAAATCATTTCAACAATGCTCGCTGAGGGTTTATCTCTTGAAGAATGTGTTGAAACTATCGCAGCTACCCTGCCTGTATGTTCAGTCAGAGGCGTTGCATACTCCACATTCACTATTATTCACATTAAAGATAACGAAACCGCCGAACTCATTCAATATGATAATCCTCATATTATTATGATAAGAGATGAACAAATCTACGATTATCAAAAATCAGAAATGAATATTGGCGGAAAGAAAATATATAAATCTCTAATAAGATTACAGGAAAACGACATTTTTGTTGCGATGAGTGACGGATGTCCTCACGCAGGAATCGGGATTGCGTACAACTTCGGCTGGAAAATCGAAGATATCGCCTCCTATATGGAAGCGTTGTCACACGGCGGTTACACAGCTAAGATACTGTCGACTATGCTAGTTGATGAATGTAATGACCTGTATGGAAACGAACCGGGCGATGATGCTACCGCGGTTGTTGTCAGAATGAGAAAACGAGAGCCGATGAATATTCTCTTCGGTCCTCCTGCCAATCGTGATGATAATGACAGAATGATGTCGCTGTTCTTCTCAAAAGAAGGCAAGCATATCGTGTGTGGCGGTACAACCTCATCAGTTGCAGCAAGATTCCTGCGCAAACCGCTTGTTGCAAGTCTGAAATTTGAGCAAAGCGACATCCCTCCTACTGCTAAGATTGAGGGTGTTGACCTTGTGACCGAGGGTGTTATAACAATCAACAAGGTTGTTGAATACGCTAAGGATTACTTAGGCGAAAACATTCATTACGCACATTGGAGCTCAAAAAACGACGGAGCATCACAAATCTGCCGTCTACTCTTCGAAGAAGCTACAGACATTAACTTCTATGTTGGAAGAGCTATCAACCCTGCCCACCAAAATCCTGATTTGCCTATTAACTTCAACATTAAGATGAATCTCGTTGAAGAGCTGTCAAAATGCTTGAAGAAAATGGGTAAACGAATCAAGGTTAGTTATTTCTAAGGAGATAAACATGAGAAAATTCGACACCAAGGTGCAACATCTCAAATACAAGGTACTTAGAGAAGTTGCAAGACAAGCCTGGAATGATACCCTCCTAGAGAATGTGCTTGATATTCCCAAGACTATCGTACCGGGCAAAACACCAACAATGCGTTGTTGTGTATACAAAGAAAGAGCTATCCTTAGCGAACGAGTTAAGATTGCTATGGGTAGCAATAAGGATGATGATAAAATCATCGAAGTAATCGATATAGCTTGTGACGAATGTCCTGCAGCAGGATATGAAGTTACAGACACCTGTCGCGGATGTCTTGCTCACAGATGTGAAGACGTCTGCAAAAAAGGAGCTATCTCCTTCGACCATAACCACGTTGCTCACATTGATAAATCAAAGTGTGTTGAGTGTGGTATGTGCGCTAAGGTTTGTCCTTACTCTGCTATTGTTAATCGTAAGCGTCCATGTCAGGTCGCTTGTAAGATAAAGGCCATCTCGATCACTGAGGATAACGCTGCTGCTATTGATTACAGCAAATGCACATCTTGTGGTGCTTGCGTATATCAATGCCCGTTCGGTGCTATCACAGACAGGTCATATATTGTAAAAGCCATTGACCTCATCAAAAACAGCGAGAACAATCAGAAATACAAGGTCTACGCTATGGTAGCTCCTTCTATCTCGAGTCAGTTCATCTACGCTAAACTTGGTCAGGTTATCAAGGGTCTCAAGGAACTCGGGTTCTACACAGTTATCGAGGCAGCACTCGGCGCTGATATGGTTGCTCAGGCTGAATCAAAGGAACTCGCTGAAAAAGGTTTTCTGACAAGTTCTTGTTGTCCTGCTTTTGTGACTTATGTCAAGACAGCCTTCCCAGCTCTCTCGGAGCACATTTCGCATAACTTGTCCCCTATGGCAACTCTCGCGAAATACATCAAGTCTACTGATGAAAACGCTAAAGTTATCTTCATCGGACCATGTACAGCGAAAAAAGCTGAGGCACAACTCGATAGTGTGAAACCGTACATTGATGCGGTGCTGACATTTGAAGAGCTTCAGGCACTTTATGACAGCAAGGACATTGACATTATGACACTTGACGAAGATGTTCTTGACAATGCTTCGTACTTTGGTCGAATCTTTGCAAGGTCGGGCGGTCTTTCAGACGCTGTCAAACAGGGACTCGCTGAACAGAACATCGACTTTGAACTCAAAGCTCTCCCTTGTGACGGCATTGAAGAATGCAGAAAAGCGTTGCTCAGAAAGAGCAAGAACGTTCTTGATGCGAACTTCATCGAAGGTATGGCATGTGTCGGCGGATGCATCGGCGGTGCAGGATGTCTGACACACGGCGAAAAGAACAAAGCTGAAGTTGACAAATATGGCAGAGAAGCTTTTGAGAAAACTATCAGCGATGCTGTTTCAGTATTAAAATAATTCAGGTAATCCGTTTTGTGCTATTCACAAAACTATAAAATAATCAAAAATTTAAACAAATATAAAAGTGAGGTATTTTCATGAATAAGATTACAGTTATTGGTTCAGGTAGCGTAGGTTCAACAATCGCGTATACTCTTACAGTTATGGGTATTGCTTCTGAAGTTGTTATGATCGACATTAACGGCGAGAAAGCACTTGGTGAGGCACTCGATATCAGACAGGGTGTTCCTTTCTGCAACCCATCAAACGTTTACGCTGGTACTTATGTTGACGCTATCAACTCTGACATCGTTGTTATTACATCAGGTATCGCAAGACAGGCTGGTCAGTCAAGACTTGACCTTGCTCAGACAAATGTAAATGTTATCAAATCAGTTGCTAAGGATATCGTTAAGTATGCTCCTGATGCTACATATGTTATCGTTAGTAACCCTGTTGACGTACTCACTTATGTATTTGCTAAAACTACAGGTCTTCCTGAAGAAAGAGTTATCGGTTCAGGTACAATCCTTGATACAGCAAGACTTCGTTCAAGAGTTGCTGAATACTACTCAGTTAACCAGAAGAACGTTCACGCTTACGTTTTAGGTGAGCACGGCGACTCTTCTTTCGTTCCATGGTCTATCGCTAACATTTCTAACGTTCCTATCGAGGACTACAGAAATGCTATCTTAAATACAGTAAGCTACCCTGAGTTTGACAGAGAAGAAGTTGAAAACTACGTTCGTAAGTCAGGCGCTAGAGTTATCCAGAGAAAAGGTGCTACTTTCTACGCAGTATCTATGTCTGTTTGTCACATCTGCAAATGCTTACTCAGCGGTATTGATACAACTCTCACAGTATCAACTATGCTCCACGGTGAATACGGCATCGACGATGTATGCTTGAGCCTTCTCAACATTGTTGGTGACGCAGGTGCACACAGCAAGATTTTACTTCCACTTAACGATAAGGAAATTGCTGACTTACACAAGAGTGCTGAAAGTCTCAAGGAAGTTATCAGAAGTGTTGAGTTTTAATTTATATAAATAAGGAAAGGTAAATGAATTATGGAATATCGTATTGAACACGACTCTATGGGCGAAATGAAAGTCCCTGCTGACTGTCTTTGGGCAGCTCAGACACAGAGAAGCCGCGAGAACTTTGAAATCGGCGTTGGTATTGAAACAATGCCTGCTGAAATCATCCACGCTTTCGGTATCCTCAAGAAGGCTGCCGCTATCGCTAACAACGCGTTAAAGCCAGAAAAGATGACTGATGAGAAGCTTAATGCTATCAAAGCTGCTTGTGACGAGGTTATCGCTGGCAAACTCAACGAGAACTTCCCTCTCGTTGTATGGCAGACAGGTTCAGGTACACAGTCAAACATGAACTCAAACGAGGTTATCGCTAACCGCGGTAATCAGATTTTAGGCACAAAGTTACTTCATCCAAACGATGATGTAAATATGAGCCAGTCTTCAAACGACACCTTCCCTACTGCTATGCACATCGCTGCTGTTCTCATCATTGAGGACAAGCTCATCCCTGCTGCACAGCTCCTCGTTGACACATTCAAGAGACTTGAAGAAGAAAACGAAGGTATCGTTAAGAGTGGTAGAACTCATCTTCAGGACGCTACTCCAATCAAGTTCTCACAGGAAATCAGCGGTTGGCGTTCAAGTCTTGAGAAAGACATCGAACTCTTGAAGCGCAGTGTTGAACCACTTTACGAGCTTGCACTCGGCGGTACTGCTGTAGGTACAGGTCTTAACACTCCACAGGGTTTTGATACAGGCGTTGCTAAAGAAGTTGCTGCTATCACAGGTAAGCCATTCATCACAGCAGGAAATAAGTTCCACGCACTCACATCTAAGGATGAGCTTGTATTCGCTCACGGCGCTATCAAGGCTCTCGCTTGTGATATGATGAAGATTGCTAACGACGTAAGATGGCTTGCATCAGGCCCAAGAGATGGTCTTTCAGAAATCTTCATTCCAGAGAACGAGCCTGGTTCTTCAATTATGCCTGGTAAGGTTAACCCTACTCAGTGCGAGGCTGTTACTATGGTTGCTGTTCAGGTTATGGGTAACGACGTTGCTGTTTCAATGGCTGCTTCACAGGGTAACTTCGAACTCAACGTATTTATGCCTGTTTGTATCTATAACTTCCTCCAGTCAGCAAGACTTCTTTCAGAAGCTATCGTTTCATTCAATAAGAATTGTGCTGTCGGTATCAAGGCTAACAAAGAGAAAATGCACCACAACCTGCACAACTCTCTTATGCTTGTTACAGCTCTCAACCCATACATCGGTTATGAAAACGCTGCTAAAACAGCTAAAAAAGCATTCAAAGATAACATTTCACTCAAAGAAGCTTGTGTTGAGCTCGGCTTCCTCACTGCTGAGAGATTCGACGAAGTTTTCCATCCAGAAGAAATGGTATAATCCGGAGGTCATAAAATGAAAGTTAGTTATTTCCCGGGTTGCACCCTCAAGAACAAGGCTAAAGATCTCGACATTTATGCTCGTAAATCTGCTGAAGTTCTGGGCGTAACTATGGAAGAAATTGAAAACTGGCAGTGCTGTGGCGGTGTGTTTTCAACAGCTAAAGATGAAGTTGCATCTAAGCTTTCATCTGTACGTGCTTTAAAATACGCACTTTCAAAAGAACAGCCACTTGTTTCAGTTTGCTCTGCTTGTCACAACGTTTTAAAGCAGACAAATCACGCTATGCAGACTGACGAGCAGTTTGCTGACAAGGTTAACAGATATATGAACGAGGACACCGCATATAACGGTGAGACTCAGGTTCTCCACTACCTTGAGATGCTCAGAGATATGGTTGGCTTTGACAATATCAAAGAAAAGGTCACAAACCCACTCAAGGGTATGAAAATCGCAGCTTACTACGGCTGTCTGCTCCTCAGACCTAACAAGGTTATGCAGTTTGATGACCCTGAGAACCCAACCATTATGGAGGATTTCATCAAGGCTCTTGGTGCTGATCCTGTAGTTTACGCAAAGCGCAACGAGTGTTGTGGCGGTTACATTGCACTTGAGAGCCCTCAGCTTGCTAAGAAAAACAGCAACGCTGTTGTTGAGAACGCAAAAGCAAACGGTGCTCAGATGATTATCACTGCTTGTCCGCTTTGCAAATATAATCTTATTAAAAATGGTGCTGACATTCCTGTTGTTTATATCACAGAGATTCTAGCACAGGCACTTGGAATTAAGGAGGATACAAATGAATAAAGAGTATCTTCAGGATGAGTTGCTTCGCACAAGCGGAGTTAACCCTAGAAAATGTATGAAATGTGGTAAGTGCTCTGCTACCTGCCCTGCATATGATGAGATGGAATATCATCCACATCAGTTTGTAAGCATGGTAAACTCAGGTGACATCGAGCCACTTCTCAAATCAGATTCACTTTACAAATGCTTATCCTGCTTTGCTTGTATCGACAGATGCCCAAGAGGCGTTGAGCCTGCAAAGCTCGTTGAAGCTGTCAAGCTTGCTGTTATCAGACAGCAGGGTCAAAATCACCTTAAAGCTCACGATGTTCCTGCTATGTTAGATGAAGAAACACCACAGCAGTTACTCGTTAGCGCATTTAGAAAATATACTAAGTAAGGAGGAGAAGACAAATGCAAAGAGTTGGTGTTTTTGTATGTTGGTGCGGAAGTAATATCGCAGGTACTGTTGATGTTGAAAAAGTATCAGAGGCTTTGAAAAATGAGCCTGGCGTAGTCTTCTCTACTAACTACCAATATATGTGCTCACAGGCTGGTCAGGATATGATTATTCAGGCTGTTAAAGAGCACAACCTCACAGGTATCGTTGTTTGTTCATGTTCTCCACGTATGCACGAGGCTACATTCCGCAAGACTGCGGCTGCTGCTGGTCTTAACCCATACATGGTTGAAATCGCAAACATCAGAGAACAGTGCTCATGGGTACATAAAGATATGCTCACAGGTACTGAAAAAGCTATCATCCTCGGTAAGGCTGCTGTAGCTAAGGTTAACCTCAATGCCCCACTCACTCCTGGTGAGTCACCTGTTACAAAGCGTGCGCTTGTTATCGGTGGTGGTATCGCAGGTATCCAGACTGCTCTTGATATCGCTGACGCAGGTTTCCCTGTTGATATCGTTGAGAAGAAGCCTACTATCGGTGGTAAGATGGCTCAGCTTGATAAGACATTCCCTACCCTTGACTGTGCGGCTTGTATCCTCACACCTAAGATGGTTGATGTAGCACAGAACGATAAAATCAGAATCTTCTCATACAGTGAAGTTTCAGAGATCAAGGGCTTCGTTGGTAACTTTGATGTTACTATCAAGAAAAATGCAAGATACGTTAAAGAGGACATCTGTACAGGCTGTGGTGCTTGTGTTGACAAATGTCCGATGAAGAAAATCCCTAACGAGTTCAACCTCGGTATGGACAACAGATCTGCTATCTACATTCCATTTGCACAGGCTGTTCCAAAGGTTGCTACTATCGACCCTAACTCATGTAACATGCTCAAAAAGGGTAAATGCGGTCTTTGTGCTAAGGTTTGTACAGCAGGCGCTATTGACTACACTCAGAAAGATGAATATGTAAACGAAAGATACGGCGCTATCGTTGTTGCAACAGGCTTCAACCCTATCAGCATGGATAAGTTTGACGAGTTTGCTTACAACCAGTCAAAGGACGTTATCACTTCACTCGAATTTGAGCGTCTTACAAATGCTGCTGGTCCTTCTGCTGGTAAGCTCCTCAGACCTTCAGACGGCAAGCACCCACACACTATCGTATTTGTACAGTGTGTTGGCTCACGTTGTGATGCTTGTGCTGAAAAAGGTAAGGAATACTGCTCAAAAATCTGCTGTATGTACACAGCTAAGCACGCTATGCTTACTCGTGACAAGTACCCGGATACAGAAGTTTATGTATTCTATATAGATGTAAGAACTCCTGGTAAGAACTTCGATGAGTTCTATAGAAGAGCTGTTGAAGAATACGGCGTTAAGTATATCAAAGGTATGGTTGGTAAGGTAACTCCACAGGGCGACAAGCTCAAGGTTCAGGCTTCTGACCTTATCGATAACAAACAGCTTCACATTGATGCTGACCTCGTTGTCCTTGCTGCTGCTATCGAGCCTGATAAATCAGCAAGACCTCTTGCTACTATGCTCACAGCTAGTATGGATACTAACGACTTCTTCACAGAAGCTCATCCAAAGCTTCGACCTGTTGAAAGCCCAACAGCCGGTGTATTCCTCTCTGGTGCTTGTCAGGGTCCTAAGGATATTCCTGAGACAGTTTCTCAGGCTGGTGCGGCTGCTTCAAAGGTTATCGGTCTCCTTGCTAAAGACAAGCTCCTTGGTAACCCTTGTGTCGCTCATTCAAACGAACTTATGTGTAACGGCTGTTCAAGTTGTGAAAGAGTTTGTCCTTATGGTGCGATTACTTATATTGATAAGGAATTCAGAATGCCAGACAGAACAACTAAGGTCAGAAGAGTCGCTACTGTTAACCCTGCAGTATGTCAGGGCTGTGGTGCTTGTACGGTTGCTTGTCCGTCAGGCGCTATGGACTTAAACGGCTTTGCAAATAATCAGATTATGGCGGAGGTAGACGCAATATGCAAGTAAATGAACGTAAACCACTGATCGTTGCATTCTGTTGCAACTGGTGTTCCTACGCAGGTGCTGACCTCGCAGGTAACAACCGCCTTAACTACCCTGCTGATGTTAAAATCATCAGAGTACCTTGCTCTTGCAGAGTTAACCCAATGTTCGTGCTCCGTGCTTTCCAGCGCGGTGCTGACGGTGTTATCCTTTGTGGTTGTCACCCTGGTGACTGCCACTACACTTCAGGTAACTACTACACCCGTCGCCGTATGACTGCCCTCTTCTCTATGCTCGACTTCCTCGGCATTGAAAGAGAGCGTACAAGACTCGAGTGGGTTTCTGCTGCTGAGGGTGCTAAATTCGCCGCTACTATGAACGACTTTGTTGAAAAGGTAACGGCTCTTGGTGAGAACAAGAGATTGGAGGATCTGAGATGCAAAAAATAACAACTAAACAGCTTATCGACAAAGCAGTTTCATTACTTAACGACGGCACAGTAAACGCAGTACTCGGTTGGTGCAAAGGCGAATTCGACTATGATATCACCCCTGCTGTGTTCAAAAACGAAGATGAGCTTAACAAAAACTTTGTATACAGTGACTTTTGTGGCGTAAACTTCTCAAAATATCTTGTTAAGAAGACTGACAGATATGACGGCAAAATGCTCGTTTTCCTGAAGCCTTGTGATACATACAGCTTCAACCAGCTTCTTACTGAGCATAGATTTGACAGAGAAAAGGTTTATGCTGTAGGCGTACCTTGTGAAGGTATGGCTGATATTTCAAAAATCAAGGCTATCGTTGGTGAAGGTATTGTTTCTATCAATGCTGACGGCGAGAACCTTCTTATTACTACACTTTATGATGATGAGCTTGTAGCTATCAAAGCAGACAGCGTAATGCAGGAAAGATGCATCAACTGTAAGAGCAAAAAGCACGTAGCTTATGATGAGTTACTCGGTGAAACAGGTGAAGTTATCGAGTCTGCTCGTTTTGACGAGGTAGAAAGAATCGAAGCTATGACTCCTGATGAGAGATTTGCTTTCTGGCAGAATGAGCTTTCAAAGTGTATCCGTTGTAACGCTTGTCGCGATGCTTGCCCTGCTTGCACTTGCGAGAAATGTGTTTTTGATAACCCAGGTTCTGGCGTTGAAAATAAATCTCCTGCTAACAGCTTCGAAGAAAAGATGTTCCACATCATCAGAGCTTTCCACGTTGCAGGCAGATGTACAGACTGTGGCGAATGTTCAAGAGTTTGTCCACAGAATATTCCTCTCCACCTCCTCAATCGTAAGTTCATCAAGGATATGAACGAGCTTTATGGTGAGTATCAGGCAGGTGCTGAGGTTGGTTTGCGTGCTCCACTTGTTAATTACACCACTGAGGACTGTGAGCCACAGGAAGCTTTAGACAGGAGGGATATCGATGCGTAAGTGTTCTATTGACAATTTAAACGCTATTTTCGCTGAAATTTCAAAAGCTGCTAAGTTATACCTCCCTGTAGATACACAAGACGGTACTGCTAAATTTTCGAAGTACGCTGAAGGTGTTACACTTTCAAATGCACTCAACACAGTAAGAAGCCCTAAGGATTTCTTCTTTCCACAGACTGAAAACCTTATGGAATTCAAAATGGAAGGTAAAAATATCGAAGTTATTGATACAAGAAACGAAGCTGAAGATTTCGTTATCTTCGGTGTAAGAGCTTGTGATGTAAAGAGCTTCGATGTACTTGACAGAGTATTCCTCACTGAGCCTGTAGACAGCTACTACGCTTCACGTCGTGAGCACGGTGTTATTATGTCACTCGCTTGCACTAGACCTGGTGAGACTTGCTTCTGCAACACTTTCTCTATCAATCCTGAAGAGCCTATGGGCGATATCTCAGTATGGAAGACAGAGACTGATGTTTACTTTGAGGCTAACACTGACAAGGGTGCAGCTTTACTTTCAAAGCTTGATTCACTCACTGAAGATTGCGACAACGCTGCTGTAGAAGAGCAAAAAGAGAAAATCAAGGCTATCATGAACAAGCTCCCACTCAAAGACTTAAGCACAGCTGCTTTTGGTGGCGGTAAGACTGAAGAGTTCTTCAACTCACCACATTGGGATGAGTTATCTCAGGCTTGTCTTGGTTGCGGTACTTGTACTTTCGTTTGTCCTACTTGTCAGTGCTACGACATCAAGGATTTCAACACAGGCAACGGCGTTATCCGTTTCAGATGCTGGGACTCTTGTATGTACTCAGACTTCACCAAGATGGCTCACGGAAACAACAGACTTACTCAGAAAGAACGTTTCAGACAGCGTTTCATGCACAAGCTTGTTTACTATCCTGAGAATAACGAAGGTATGTTCAGCTGTGTTGGCTGTGGAAGATGTCTTTCAAAATGTCCGATATCTATGAATATCGTTAAAGTTATGAAAAAGATCGGAGGAAAAGCAGATGAATAATATTCAGGAAACTTTAATCCCGACTGTTGGTGTTATCACTGATGTAAGAATTGATACACCAGATATCAAAACTTTCAGAGTTGTCACATTAGACGGCAAGAAAGCTTTTGATCACAGACCGGGTCAGTGCGCTATGCTTTCTGTTCCTGGTGTTGGCGAAGCTATGTTTTCTATCACTTCTTCTCCGACAAATGAAGAATATATGGAATTCTCCATTAAGAAATGCGGTTGTGTAACAGAATGGTTGCATCAGGCTGAAGTTGGTCAGCAGATCACAATCCGTGGACCATACGGCAAGCCTTTCCCTGTTGATGATGTTTTCGCTGGCAAGAATATGCTCTTCATCGCAGGTGGTGTTGGTCTTGCTCCACTTCGCTCTGTTATCAACTACTGCCGTCACTATCGTGATCGCTATGGTAAGATCGACATCGTTTACGGCTCACGTTCAAAGGATGACCTTCTTGACTATCAGGAAATCATCGAAGAGTGGTCAAACGATGCAGGTGTTAACGTTCACCTCACTATCGACAATCCACAGGAGGGTTGGGACGGTCACGTTGGTTTTGTTCCTAACTTTGTTAAGGAGCTTAACTTCGACACAGATAAGGTTGCGGTACTTTGTGGCCCACCTATCATGATCAAATTCACACTCGATGGTCTTGTTGAGCTTGGCTTTGATAAGACAAACGTTTACACAACACTCGAGCTTCGAATGAAGTGCGGTGTTGGTAAATGCGGCAGATGCAACGTAGGCTCTAAGTATGTTTGCAAAGACGGTCCTGTTTTCCGCTGTGATGAGCTGGAAGAACTTCCGAGTGAGTATTAAAGGAGAGTTTAAAATGGAAAAAATGGTTAATATATTTCTTTTCGGCAAAAAATATGAAGTGCCGGAAAATTTAACAATTATGACTGCTATGGAATATGCAGGTTATCAGCTCGTTCGTGGCTGTGGTTGCAGAAACGGTTTCTGTGGTGCTTGCGCTACTATCTACCGTATCAAGGGCGACACTGAGCTCAAGGCTTGTCTTGCTTGCCAGACTAAGGTTGAGGACAATATGTATATTGCTACTCTTCCTTTCTTCCCTCTAGTTAAGCAGGTTTATGATATCGAAAATATTCCTGTTACTGAAACTGTTATGATGCAGCTTTATCCTGAGATTTACTCTTGCATCGGCTGTAACGCTTGTACAAAGAGCTGTACTCAGGGCTTGAACGTTATGCAGTATATCGCTTTTGCTCAGCGTGGTGACTTCGAAAACTGTGCTGAAGAGTCATTTGACTGCGTAATGTGCGGTGTTTGTTCTTCAAGATGTCCTGCTGGTATCTCTCATCCACAGGTTGCTATGCTCGCTCGTCGTATCAACGGCAAGTACTTAGCTCCTGGTTGCGGTCACCTTGAGACTCGCGTTCAGGAAATCAAAGATGGTACTTTCAACGAACTCATCGAGGCTCTTATGAACAAACCAATCGATGAGATGAAAGAACTCTACAATACAAGAGAAATTGAGAAGTAAGGAGGAAAAACATATGTATTCGGAAAATTTTCAGAAATCAATCGCTCTGGTAGAAGCTGCCAGAGAAAAGAATATCGCACTTGAGCCGGAGCGTATGACTGCTCAGCAGAAAACTGACCTGCTCGCAGAATTCCATCCAGACTATAAGAAAGACGAATTCGATACACTCAAAATCGGTCCAAACAAGGGCGACACAGTTCCAACACAGCTCGCTGAGATTCTTCAGGCTCACAGCCGTATCGAAGCTTCAAGCGTAGACCTCTCTAACCCTGACTATGAGACAGACGTTCTCATCATCGGTGGTGGCGGTGCTGGTGCTTCTGCTGCTATTGAAGCTAATGAAGCTGGCGCTGATGTTATGATCGTTACTAAGCTTAGAATCGGTGACGCTAACACAATGATGGCTGAGGGTGGTATTCAGGCTGCTGATAAAGAAAACGACTCCCCTGCTATCCACTTTGTTGACGCTTTCGGTGGCGGTCACTTCGCTGCTAAGCGTGAACTCTTAAGAAAGCTCGTTTGTGACGCTCCTGAAGCTATCCAGTGGCTTTCAAACCTCGGTGTTGAGTTTGATAAAGACGCTGACGGCACTATGGTTACAACTCACGGTGGCGGTACTTCAAGAAAGCGTATGCACGCTGCTAAGGACTACTCAGGTGCTGAGATTATGAGAACTCTCAGAGATGAAGTTTTAAATCGTCAGATTCCTGTTATTGACTTCACAGCTGCTATCGAGCTTATCTTAGACGAAAACGGTAACGCTGCAGGTGCAGTTCTTATGAATATGGAAACTAAGGAACTCTTGGTTGCAAAAGCTAAGACTGTTATCATCGCTACAGGTGGTGCAGGACGTATGCACTATCAGGGCTTCCCTACTTCAAACCACTACGGTGCTACAGCTGACGGTCTTGTACTCGGTTACAGAGCTGGCGCTAAGCTCCTTTATGCTGAGACACTCCAGTATCACCCAACAGGTGTTGCTCATCCTGAACAGATTTTCGGTGCGCTTGTTACTGAGAAAGTTCGTTCACTCGGTGCTAAGCTCGTAAACTGCAACGGTGAAGTATTTATGCATCCGCTTGAGACTCGTGACGTTGCTGCAGCTTCAATCATCCGTGAGTGTACAGCTAGAGACAACGGCGTTGAAACCGGAAACGGCAAAGGCGTATGGCTCGACACACCAATGATTGAGAAAATCGGTGGCGAGGGCACTATTATGAAGAGAATCCCTGCTATGTGGAGAATGTTTGATAAGTACGGCATTGATATCCGTAAAGAGCCTATTCTTGTCTTCCCTACTCTTCACTATCAGAATGGTGGTCTTGATATCACTGAGGATTGTATGACAACTAACGTAGAGAACTTATTCGTTGCAGCCGAAGCTGTTGGTGGTATCCTCGGCAGAAACCGTCTTATGGGTAACTCTCTGCTTGATATCATTGTTTTCGGTAGAAGCGCAGGTAAGAACGCTGCTAAGAAAGCAAAGGATGTAAATGTCGGCAAGCTAACACTTGACCACATCAACAAGTTTGAACAGGAAATTGCACAGGCTGGTATTGAGACTGAAACAGTATCTCCAAAGCTTTTACCTGACTACACAAACAAAAGATAAGAAAAGAGGCATTTTTTAATGAGTTTATTTGGCGGTGTTGTTTCTATTAGCAACATTTCTACATTACTTTTCGTTGTATTTGGTGTTCTTTTATTAGGTTACGCATTAGGTAGAATCACAATCAAGGGTGTTTCCCTTGGAGACGCGGGTGTATTTATTATCGCTCTCGTTATTGGTGCACTTCTGTTTAGTGTAAGTGAAGCAGGCGAACTTGTTTTCGCCGCTTCATCAAAACCATATGACTTTTCGAATGGTCTTTCCATCATCGAAAGCTTGGGTCTTATTCTCTTTGTTACCTCAGTAGGTTATATTGCAGGCCCTAAGTTCTTTGGAAACTTCAAGAAGAACTTCAAATCTTATGTACTTTTAGGTTTAATCATCATTCTTGCAGGCGGTTTAGCTGCTGTTGGTTGTATCTACACAGGTGAGCTCGTCGGTTACGGTTCATCTATCACAGATCAGGATGGCTTTGTAGCTATGATAGTAGGTCTGCTTTCAGGCTCACTCACTTCAACTCCTGCGTTTTCTGCAGCTAAAGCTACTGTTGCACCTGAGTTCACAGGTCTTGTATCTGTTGGTCACGGTATCGCTTATATTTTCGGTGTTGTTGGCGTTGTACTCTTTGTACAGATTATTCCTAAACTTACAAAAGCTAATATGGACGAAGAAAGAGCAAAGCTTGTTATCAAAGAAGATGAAAACAAGAAGAAAGCTTCTAAGAAGCTTTTCCAGATTGACCATATGGGTATCGCAGGATTCTCTCTTGCAGCTATTCTCGGTACATTCTTAGGTCAGGTGAAAATTCCGCTTTCATCAGCAGGTTTAGACGGCACATGCTTCTCGCTCACAACTACCGGTGGTTGCTTACTTGTAAGCTTAATCCTTGGTCATTTTGGCAAAATCGGCAACATAGAAATTATGCCACAACAGACAACACTCAAGTTGTTCCGTGAGCTTGGTCTTGTACTCTTCTTAGTTGGCGCAGGTATTCCAGGTGGCGCAGAGTTCGTTGCAAACTTTGACCCGATGTACTTCGTTTATGGTATCGTTATGACTCTCGTTCCACTTATCATCGGTTATCTCTTTGCAAAGTATGTGTTAAAACTTTCACTTCTCAACAACCTTGGTTCTATCACAGGTGGTATGACAAGCACACCGGCACTCGGAACTCTTATTTCCACAGCAGGTACAGAAGACGTTGCGGCTGCTTATGCTGCAACCTATCCTATCGCTCTTATTGCGGTTGTTTTAGTGTCACAGTTCATCGTTATCTTGTGCTAAAATATTGACAAAACTTTGATTTTAAGGTATAAATATAGTGTGTGTACTTTTACTTTTTTCAGTATAATGAAACACGAATAAAATCATATTTCAAATCTATACTAAATAAGAAAAGAGGTAATAAAAATGAATCTTGATTTAACAAAATACGGCATTACTGGCGTAAAAGAAATCATCCACAACCCTTCATATGAGGAGTTGTTCGCTGCTGAAACAGACCCATCTTTGGAAGGTTTCGAAAAAGGTCAGGTTACTGAGCTCGGCGCTGTTAACGTAATGACAGGTATCTACACAGGTCGTTCACCTAAGGACAAGTTCATCGTTATGGACGAGAACTCAAAAGACACAGTTTGGTGGACATCTGATGAATTTAAAAACGACAACCACCCATGCTCACAGGAGACTTGGTCAACACTTAAGGACCTCGCTATCAACCAGCTTTCAGACAAGAAACTCTATGTTATGGACGTTTTCTGCGGTGCTAACAAAGACTCAAGAATGTCTATCCGTTTCATCATGGAAGTTGCTTGGCAGGCTCACTTTGTAAAGAACATGTTCATCAACCCTACAGCTGAAGAGCTCGAGAACTTTGAGCCAGACTTCGTTTGCTACAACGCTTCAAAAGCTAAGGTTGAGAACTTTGAAGAGCTCGGTCTCAACTCAGAGACAGCTGTTGTATTCAACATCACATCACGCGAGCAGGTTATCTTAAACACTTGGTACGGCGGTGAGATGAAGAAGGGTATGTTCCCAATGATGAACTACTACCTCCCACTCAAGGGTATGGCTTCAATGCACTGTTCAGCTAACACAGATATGAACGGCGAGAACACAGCTCTCTTCTTCGGTCTTTCAGGTACAGGTAAGACAACACTTTCAACAGATCCTAAGAGACTTCTCATCGGTGACGACGAGCACGGCTGGGACGACAAGGGTGTATTCAACTTCGAAGGCGGCTGCTACGCTAAGGTTATCAACCTCGACAAAGAGTCAGAGCCAGACATCTACAACGCTATTAAGCGCAACGCTCTTTTAGAGAACGTTACTGTTGACGAGAACGGCGTTTGTGACTTCAATGACGGTTCAGTTACAGAGAACACTCGTGTATCTTACCCAATCGACCACATCGAGAAGATCGTTCGCCCTGTTTCTGCTGCTCCAGATGCTAAGGATGTTATCTTCCTTTCAGCTGATGCTTTCGGCGTACTCCCTCCTGTTTCTGTTCTCACACCTGAGCAGGCTCAGTACTACTTCCTCTCAGGCTTCACATCAAAGCTCGCTGGTACAGAGCGTGGCATCACAGAGCCAACTCCTACTTTCTCAGCTTGCTTCGGTCAGGCTTTCTTAGAGCTTCACCCAACAAAATATGCTGAAGAGCTCGTTAAGAAGATGGAAAAGGTTGGCGCTAAGGCTTACCTCGTTAACACAGGTTGGAATGGTACTGGCAAGCGTATCTCTATCAAGGATACACGTGGTATCATCGACGCTATCCTCGATGGCTCAATCCTCAAGGCTGAGACAAAGACAATTCCTTACTTCAACCTTGCTGTTCCTACAGAGCTTCCAGGCGTTGACACAGGTATCTTAGATCCAAGAGATACTTACGAAAACGCTGAAGAGTGGGAAACAAAGGCTAAAGACCTCGCTTCAAGATTCGTTAAGAACTTCAACAAGTACACAGGCAACGATGCTGGTAAGGCATTAGTTGAGGCTGGTCCACAGTTATAATTCACACTGAATAATTTCAGATATAGTAAACCCCGCAACAAAACAGTTGCGGGGTTATTTTTTTGATTATTAACCTGATTACTCTTATATTTCAAAGATACCTCTTCCCTTTTTTCTCAGAAACACCATTCGACAGTCACAATGAGGGAATTGGTCAAGATTCAATGCTCAGCTTAAAGTACAATTATTCGCCTTAGTAAATCCTCTGCATTTCGATTTATACATCTGCAATAAAATATTCACTAAACAAAACTGGCACCGCAAAAGCGATGCCAGTTTTATATTAACTATTTATAATTGAAAATTATGCCTCAAGTCCAACGAGCATCATACGGATAGCAGTTGAATCCATAACGTTGATTGAGCCGTCCTTGTTATAGTCAGCTACAGCAAGAGAGTAACGGTCAAGAAGCTGGATTTCAGCTTTGTGCAACTGAATGAGAGTTGCATCCATGATTGTTACCTTGCCATCAAAGTCAACGTCACCGAGAAGATTGCTATCACTGTAACCAGCGATTTTTCTCTGGAGATAAGATACGTCAAAGATGTTTACCTTGCCGTCGCCGTTGCAATCAGCTAATGGAGTAACATCATCTCTGAAAGGAATGATACCAGCGATACCTCTCTGGATACGTGAAGCGTCGAGAATGTTGATTCTTCCGTTGAAGTCAACGTCACCGACAACTGCGAAATCGTCAAGCAACCATACCTGTGTACCATAGAATGGGTTTGCTGTACCAATGCAAAGACCGTTGTCTGTGATAGCGAATACACGGCAACCGTGGTTGTATGGATCGCCCATACCATCACGAGTTATAACATCAAAGTTAACGCCGTCATCACTTACTAAGAGGTCATAACCTCTCTCTGACTTGCTCATATAGTATAAGCATTTTACGAAGTAACCGAAGTTCTTAACTTTTTCGTCAGCAAGGAATGCGTCGATGTTCTTCTGAACTTCTGCTGAGAGATAATCTCTGATGATGAGGTACTGCTCTTTGAGAGCAACAAGTGCATCATAGAACTCCTGTCTGTACTCAAGAGTTACGTCTGTATCCTCAAAATACTCGCTGAGTGCATCGAGTGTATCGAGCTGAGAAGCGATAGAAGCTTTGTCAACACAAGCGCCTGTTGAAGCGATATCCTTAGCGTTGCCCTTGTTCAATGAATCAACAACCTGACGGATATAGTCAATCTGGCTCTCCCACTCTTCTTTAGACATCTTGAAGATATCACCGTTAGCAAACTGAGCAACAGGATATGTGAGACCAGTTATGTCGAATGTACCAACATAGAGCTTGCCGTGGAAGTCTTCCATACGCCATACATACTGGTTCATATTGCTACCAAAACCAGCACCCATATTACCGATAGGACCTTCTGGGAATACTTCGTTAGCTTCACCGGCTACCATCTTGATTTTTTCATTTTTGTCAAGTCTCCATAAGCATACTGGTGAGCTTAAATCTTTATAAAGTGATTCAAAGCTACCATTCAAAACTTCCGGAAGAGCGAGCATTGGGTCGTTATAACCACCGATATAGAGGTAGCCATCAAATACCATAAGGTTAGCAGCACCAGAACGGTCTGAACCTAAACCATATGGGAACTCTGCGCCATCAGCTTCGTTACCAGCGATAAGGTCATATGTCCAGTTACCGTTTTCAGCAGGCTGACCGCTGAAGAGAGCGAATGCCTGCTTGTTGCCGTTTTTACCTGTAACAACTGTAATGTAGAGCTTGTCGTTGAACTCGATGATATCCCAGATGCTACCACCAAAGATGCTATCCATATAGTGGTAAGCTGGATAGTCGAGAAGGTCTTCCTGTGTACAAATAACTTTGAATGAGTCCTGACCTTCTGATGGGTTGCTTGATGCTACCATATAAGCACCATTGTTGCCGATCATTGTAGCAACTAACATACCCTTGTAAGTTGTGAGACCACGGATACCTGTTGAGATAGATGCGCTCTGTGGTGTTTCGCTGCGGCAAACGATCTGACTAGCATCGTTGTTCTCAGGGTCAATCTCGAGAAGGTAAGGTGTGCTACCTGTTGCTGCAAAGTAGAGCTTGTTGTTAAGCTTTGTAGCAGCGCGGAAACCACCGATTTTCTCAGGACCATACACGATAGATGTCTCGAGTGTTTCAGTGTTGATCTTTACGATAACAGCACGTGAAGGTGTGTGAGCCTTATCCTCATCACCTGTGTAAAGTGCGCCGTTATACATAGCGTCAATGTAAAGCTTGAGTTCAGAGAAGTTCATTCCCTTTTCCATAGCGATAATCTGGAGTGTCTGGTAGATAGCACCAAAACATGTACCAACATAAACATAATCGCCATAGCCAACTGAAGACCAAGAGTAGTTCTGAGCTCTGTCAGTACCCTCCAAGAGGCCGTCAATTTCGCCTACACCAGTACCAGGATTAGAAATCTTGGTTGCGATGTAGCCGTTTTCGCACTCGTATGTGAGAATAGACTCTTCAGCTGATGCACAAACAGCAACAGAAAGAATCATCACAACAGCAAGAACGAAAGATAAAATTCTTTTCATTTTTCTACCTCCTTATGAAAATATATCCATTACTAGATAATATAACATTGTACCACTATAATATTAAAATTGCAATTATTATCTGTAGAATTCCAAAGTATTTTTCAGTAAATTATTCCGTTTCGAATATTAGTTAATATTTTTTACAATTTTCAATTTTACAAATGCTCCTGTTTGATTTTAGCAACTAATCAACCTGTGATTTATTTTTTAACGACAATTACTACATTGACAATTATACACATTTATCTCTGGTAGATATTGATAAATTATAGCATTTATAGTATAATAGTATTCGTATAATTATAATTTGAAGATACTTTGTTTTCTTTTGACAACGACTGTTCAACATACATGCAGGAGGGATTGTACAATGAAAATTTCTGACAGCAAAGCATGGCTCAAATATTACTCACAGGAAGCTCTCGAGCAAACGCTCCCTAAGCTTACCGCTTACCAATATATGAAACAACTCAACAGCGACAGACTCGACGAACCTGCTCTTCACTACTATGGTGCAGATATCACTCACCGTGAACTTATCGAAAAAATCGAAGAGTGTGCTAATGCCTTCACAGCTATGGGTGTCAAAAAAGGTGACATTGTATCCTTTTTATCTGTAGCTATCCCTGAAACTATCACAGCTATTTATGCTCTGAACAAAATCGGTGCTGCTGCTAACACAATCGACCCAAGAATGGATATCAGAACTATCAAGAATATGATAAATGCTTCTGACTCAAGCATTCTCGTTACCATTGATGTTGCTTTTCCTAAAGTAAGTTTGATTAAAAACGATATCAATCCTGAAAAAATCATCGTGCAGTCTGCAGCTTCATCACTCCCTTTTGCTAAGAAGGTAGCGATGAAACTCGCAAGCAGAACTAAAGTTGAATACAACGACAATACCATAACATGGAATTCTTTCCTCAAAAAAGGTATCGGAGTCAAGGCTGTTGAAGTACCATATGAAGGTGACAGAACCGTCGCTATTACATACACAGGCGGTACAACAGGTATTCCTAAAGGCACAATGCTTACTAACGACTCAATGAACGCAGTAGTACTCAACTTCCTGTACTGTGGTGTTGCAAAGAAAGATAATGACAGATACTTAGGTATAATTCCGGTATTTTCAGCTTATGGCATGGTTTGCGGTATGCATATGCCGCTTTGTATGAGATTAACTCTTGTTCCTATCCCAAAATTTGTACCTCATACTATCGGAAAGCTGGTCAAAACTTTCAGACCTCAGATCATCATCAGTACACCTGTATTCATTGAACTTCTTATCGGAAGTAAAGAAGTCCGAAATATGGATCTCTCATTTCTGCACACCCTCGCTTCTGGTGGCGACACAATGAACGAAGGTTTAGAAACAAGACTCCAGAAGTTTATAAAAGACCACAATATGAAATATCCGCTTGCGCAAGGCTATGGTATGACTGAACTTTCCGCCGCAGCGTCGTTCTGTGTCAATAAAGTATACAAACCTGGCAGCGTTGGTATTCCTTCTCTTACAACGACCGTAAGCATTTTTGACCCTGATACAGGCGAAGAACTCAGCTACAACCAAATCGGTGAGGTTTGTGTTACAGGTCCATCGATGATGAAAGGATATTTTCAGGCTCAGAAAGAAACAGATATCATCATGCGTATGCACGATGATGGTAAGCTCTGGATTCACTCAGGAGATATCGGATATATTGACGAAGATGGATTTTTGTTTATCAAAGGACGTATCAAGCGTATGATAACAAGATTCGATGGTCACAAGGTCTTCCCTATCAATATGGAAAGTGTTATCGGCGGTTTCAAACAGGTCAAGAACTGCTCAGTTATCGGTGTCAACGACAGAGAACACTCACAAGGTCAGTATCCTCTCGCCCTTGTTGAATTTATCCCTGATGTAGATGAAAAGAAAATGTGCGAAGAAATCTTCAAATTCTGTGACAAGCATCTTGAGGAACGCGGTAAACCTGTAGCTGTTCTCCCAATAAAAGAAATCCCGCTAACAGGTATGGGTAAAAACGATGCTAAAGCACTCGAAAAAATATATTCTGACTTTGACTACACATCATGGTCTTGTAACTAATTTCAAGTAAACTAAACCGCTTTTGCGGTTTGAATGATATCGTACAGTGTTTGTACGAAAATCAATATCAGGAGGTATAAAAATGAAGACAATGTTTTCAAAAACACTCAGACAAATCCTGTCTGTCGTAATGGTGCTTTGCCTTTTAGTCTCAATGTGCCCTGCGGTTTTTGCGGCACAGACTGAAGAACAGGTCAAGTACGTATCACTTGGTGATTCAATGGCTAACGGCTACGGTCTTACCGGCTACACAAACGTAAACGGTTACCTTGAAGAGTCACCTGACGCTTATCCGTACAAGCTTTCTCAGCACTTTGGCTGGGATCTCACTCAGCTTGCTATGAGTGCTATGCGTGCAGAAGATTTGCACTACATCCTCGAGTACGGCACAGAAGGTGCTTACCCTGGTGACGGCTACACAAAGTCAGAGTTCATCAACGGAAGATTCAGAAATGACTGCGGTGGCGTTGAAAATGCCGCAAATACATATCAGACTGCTGTTTCAGAAGCTGATGTTATCACACTCGGCGTTGGTAATGCTAACTTCGGTGTATTCTTGCTTGGTCGAATCACAAACGCTTTAGGCGTTCTCGGTGGCAGCCCTGCAAACGATGCTTGGATTAATTTCGAAGACGCTATCGCAGAGTGCGATGAACCAACAAAAGCATTCATCCGTCAAATCAGAGCAGAGCTCGTTGCTAAGCTCACAGCATCGATTCCTCAGGGGGCTGAAGAGCTCATCGCTCCTATCGAAAATGCTATTTCATACGCTGTTGTAAGCTATATGATGAACTACGCAGGATGTGTTGAGCGAATCGTTGAACTCAACGACGATGTTGAAATCATCACAGTTGGTATTATGAACACATTCACAGGTATGGACCTTTCATATGAGGGTCAGATTATTCCACTTGGCGAGGTTGTCAGCGAGGCTGTTGAGGCAGTCAACATTTACCTTTCAACTCAGCCGGTTGTTCTCCAGCTTATGGGTCAGTTCCCTAACGCTAAATTCTACTATGCTGAGTCACCTGACGTTGATGTAATCGTAAACACATTTTCTTCTCAGATTACAAATTCCGACTCTGTATTACGCGATCGTGTTTTAGAAGAAGTTCAGGATATGATCTGGCCTATGCTCAACGCTTCTTCACCTGGTGTTTATGTTAATATCACCCGTGCTGATGTTGAAGCTTACGAGAAGGCTGTTAACAGCACTCCTACAAATATCTTCGCTATTTCAAAGTTCTTCAAAGAGAATCAGTCAAAGCTGATGTCTATCACAGTTTACCTTGCTTTTGAGAAAGCTATTATTGAAGCTACTGAGCTTGAAGTTCTCGATGCTGCTGCTTTAATCAAACTCGCAAGTGGTCTGGGCGGTGTATTCAACGGCGTTCAGGAAAGAGTTGAAGCTCATATGAATGAAAACATCGATGCTACTAAGATGGGTATCGCTCTTACTCTTTCTCCACTTTTGAAAAACGATATGGATGTTGTTACCATCTACAAATTCCTCGCTTTACCTGATGGTATGAGCTATGTTCTCACAGAAGATGAAACAATCATCAGCCTTCTCAACCTTTTTGCAAGAATGTTGATTGGTAACGGTATCGGTTGTCACCCAAGTGCTAAGGGTCATGATGCACTCACAGCAGCTATCATCGACGCTTATGAAAATGACGGCACAGCTTCAAACGCTGCTGCTGAAAAAATCACAGTTGCTGTTAATAAAATCCTCAACGCTCTTGAAAAATACGGTCCACAGGACTCAAACTACTATGAAATCAATGAAGATTCATTTATGGTAGGTCTTGGTGACGGTACAGCAGTATCAGAACAGTACAAAGACTATGTTAAGCAGTTCGCTAAAGAGAATCGTCTTGACTATGTGAACCTCGCTAAGAATGGTCTTCTCATACAGGATGCAGGCGCTATTCTCGCTGAAAACTATGAAGACATCGCAAAAGCTGACCTCATCACAGTTGGTTTCGGTAATGTCACATTACTAGAAGAAGCTTTAAACGCTGCTTTAGCTTCTGCTCTCACAGGTCCACAGACTTATGACTGGGAAGCTCTCTTAACTGCTCAGGGTGCGGCTTATGTTGAGGGTATCCTTGCTTCTGTCAAAGAAGAGCTTATCGCTTCTGGTATGAGTGGTGAATTCTCATACAACGTGGGTGGTTTCTTCAATATCGATATCGACATCACTGAGTTTGTAACTTCATTTATTGAGAACTATGCTTACAATGCTCTTGTTTATGCATACACAATGCCTGAATATGTGAATGCAGTAAGACAGATTAATCCTGAAGCTAAAATCCTCGTTGTTGGTATGTACAACCCATTCAAAGGCAGAGGTCTTGAATTTGATGGCAGCGTACTTCCTATCGGCGATGTTCTCGACAAGGTTGTAGATTTCGCTACACTTCACTCAAAGGTTTATGGTTCTCTCACTGAGAATGTTATTTTCGTTGAAGCACCTGAAGTAACAAACGTGAACAATGGTAAGAATATGGGCGTTGTAGAATTCGTTGGAGCTATCATGGCTAAACATGGTTTGTATCCAAATGAAGCAGGCCATACATATGTAAAAGACCAGCTCACAAACGCACTTGAGATTAACAACACTACACCACTTTTAGGTGACGCAAACCTCGATGGAACAGTTAATATCCTTGACGCTACTGAAATTCAGCGTTTCATGGCTGAACTTTGCACAATGACTGATGAGCAGAAAGCACTCGCTGATGTTGACCACGATGGTTCAATCACAGTACTTGATGCAACTGTAATTCAGCGCTACCTTGCAGAGCTTATCGAAAAATTCTAAACGAATACTTTTCTATACAGCAAACCCCGTAACGTAATAGTTGCGGGGTTGTTTTTTGCTGTTGAATAAAACTAAAGACTTACTTTCAAGAAAAGTTGTGTTAATAAGAAAAGTCTATATTATTCGTTCAATAGATAAACAAACCATGAAATTTGTAAAACTTATATAAAATGTTCCCTTTCTATCAACAAATGTTTTAAATAGTAATTTGTTTAAAAGTACTGAATTTTGCTGAAACATTTGGTATACTTGTATTGTTCGAAACTTAATTAGGTAAGGGAAGTTTATGAGTATGATTAGTAAATATGTAAGAGACCTAAAAGCTGAGTTTAAAGGCTATAATGCTCAAAAGCTTGGTAAAGACCTCACAGCAGGCTTAACTGTTTGTGCTGTCGCATTACCATTAGCTTTAGCTTTTGGCGTAAGTGGTGGTGCAACTGCCGCTGCAGGTATGGTTACTGCTATTGTTGCCGGTATTGTTATTGGTTTGCTGTCTGGTGCATCGTATCAGATTTCAGGACCTACCGGAGCAATGAGTGCTGTACTTATTTCAATCGTTATGACATATCAGCTTAAAGGTGTATTTATCGCTTGTTTTTTGGCTGGTGTTCTCACACTTTTGTGCGGTGTGTTTAAACTTGGCAGATTAATAAGCTTTATTCCATCATCCGTAATAATGGGATTTACATCAGGTATTGCAATAACAATCGCAATGGGTCAAATCGACAACTTTTTCGGTACAACAAGCGAAGGAACAAACATTATTGATAAGCTTGTTTCTTATACAAAGCTTGGCTTCACACCAGATTTAACCACTACGCTTATAGCTGTGTCTGTGCTTGTTATTATGATAATCTGGCCAAAAAAATGGGGTGCTAAGGTCCCTGCTTCACTTGTGGGTATTATTTTTGCAACAGCAATACAGCTTATTTTCAATTTCGAGAGTGTAGCCGTAGTCGGTGAAATACCTCGCACCTTGTTTCTGGAAGATAGACTTTCTCTTGATGGCGTAAATCTTACAATGATAAAAAATCTTATGTCACCTGTATTCACAATTGCAGCGCTTGCTATAATCGAAAGTCTGTTATGTGGAGCTAGTGCATCGAGAATGAAAAAAGAAGATTTCGATGCAGACAGAGAACTTGTTGCACAAGGTGTCGGCAATATGATTTTACCTTTGCTTGGCGGTGTTCCTGCAACAGCAGCTATCGCAAGAACAAGCGTTGCTATCAAATCAGGTGAGCAAACAAGACTCACAAGCGTTTTCCATTCTGTTTTCCTGTTACTTTCAATGTTCTTGATGGGTGGAATTATGGCAAAAATCCCATTGTCGGCGCTAGCTGCCGTGCTTATGGTAACTGCATTCAAAATGAACGAATGGAGTGATATTAAATTTATTTTCAGCCATAAGTTCAAAACATCTATCAGTCAGTTTATGCTTACAATGGTATGTACTGTTGTGTTTGATCTGACCATTTCGATAATTTTAGGTATTCTTTACTCTGCGATTATGTATATGTCTGCGTCAGCTCATATTTCTGTACATTTTTCTGATGTTGACCCTGATAAACTAAAAGGTAAGCTTGAGTGTAGCAAGGACGATTTCGTCGGTGTGCAGGTTGCCTATGTAACAGGTCCGCTATATTTTGCTTCGGCTAGCGAGTTTGAGAAAAAGTTAGAAAACATAAACAGTGAGAGCAACACTCTGCTTATGTCAATGCGTGGAGTACCAAATATAGATGTATCTGGCGCCAGAGTTATTTTGGAAACTGTCGAGCAACTACAAAGCAAAGGCTGTAAAGTTATGTTCTGTGGTCTGTGCAAACGAGCAAAAGTAACACTCGACAGAGCAGGTGTAACTAAACTAGTCGGAGAAGACAACTACTACATAAGTGCAGACTTAGCATTTATAAAGCTTATGGAAACAGCGGGCAACTAAATTCATTCACAATTACAGGTTTAACATTTAACAAAAAAGACTTATATAAACACTTATCTTCGGATAGGTGTTTATTTTTTACTATTAATCAGTAGTTCTCGTCACCTTCGAATCCTGTAACTCTTTTGCTTGTTTAATTTTTAAAGGGCAGACACCCTTTTGATGTCTGCCCTTTAAAATGAATTATAACGCAATTTTTGATACGGGTTGCAGGCGGTTGCAGGGTTGCATAGAAAATGCAACTTTTTTTCTATATGCAACCGAACGACAAATTGGAATTTGTCTCTCTGGATTAGTCCTCCGTTATTGTTCTCCAAAACAGCTTTTCAGCAATTACATAAGTACTGTATTCTCCGTTAGTGGAAATCGGCTTTTCTTCCATATAATTTATGGGATTAAAACCATCCCAATCCGCCCATACTATCAGCTTGTCATCACGAGTCTTACCGAGCAGATCGCTATGAAAATTCAAATATGCACCAAAAATGTCACAGAAACAGTTATCATCAAAGCCAACAATATTACATTTTCTTACTCCTGTAAAACGCAGTTCAATAGGTTTATTACACTGACTATGTAATATCATTTCGATACTATGCTCAAGCAATCCGCCATTTGCCATTGCACCTTTATCATTAACAGATGCTCCGCTATGATAGTTTATTGATACTATACAACTATCGTGAAAGCCGCTATATTCTTTCATCAAGTTTTCAATATCCATTTCATTTTTTATTTCATTCCACATATAGTACCCAAACTCCTTCCTTTATTCCTGCGATAGTTCTTCTCCAAATTCATATTTATCAAATTGATTATATCACAAAAAACGAAATTTTCAACTTTACGCAAAGGAATACGGTTCAAGATCTGTCGACTTCCCTTCAGCATCAAAACCTACCGACAGGTTCGCAGGTACTTATTGCTGAGGAATATCAAGCACTGCTGTTTACGCTGAAACTATTCTTTGGCACAATGAAACTTTTCTCCCACAATGAAACTAATCTTTTGTGTTAAAATAGCAGAACCTCTTATACCGCAATGGTTTTTTGGTATAGAAAAAGAACGAAAGTTGCAATACCAACGGTATCATAACTTTCGTTCTTATATGGTCGAGGTGACAGGTGCTGTGTATTCATTAAGTGCTACCTCGTCTTCCCCCCATTGTTTGCATATTCAAGTTTCTTCTGCGCTCTCGCTAAAATCGTCGTACTACGACGATTTCTTCACGCTCGTCTTCGAATCCTGTAACTCTTTTGCTTGTTTAATTTTTAAAGGGCAGACACCCTTTTGATGTCTGCCCTTTAAAATGGTCGAGGTGACAGGTGCTGTGTATTCATTAAGTACTACCTCGTCTTCCCCCCATTGTTTGTATATTCAAGTTCCTTCTGCGCTCTCGCTAAAATCGTCGTACTACGACGATTTCTTCACGCTCGCCTTCGAATCCTGTAACTCTTTTGCTTGTTTAATTTTTAAAGGGCAGACACCCTTTTGATGTCTGCCCTTTAATATGGTCGAGGTGACAGGTGCTGTCTATTCATTAAGTGCTACCTCGTCTTCCCCCCATTGATTGAATATACAACTTTCATCTACGCTCTCATTAAAAATGCTTCACTGAAGCATTTTTACCTTCGTCGATGAGTTCCACATCTCCTCGGCACATTCGCCTTCGAATCTCTGTCTCCTCTCGAATCAATAAGAAAAACGGGATACCACTGGGTATCCCGTTATCTTATGGTCGAGGTGACAGGATTCGAACCTGCGGCCCCTTCGTCCCGAACGAAGTGCGCTACCAAACTGCGCTACACCTCGACAAAATTGAAGCCCCGAATTAAAAAATTCGAGGCTTGTGGCTGCGGAACTAGGATTCGAACCCAGACATACAGAGTCAGAGTCTGCTGTGCTACCCTTACACAATTCCGCATTGCGCAAGATATATAATACCACATTTTTTAAAAAAGTCAAGAACTTTTTTTACTTTTTTAAAAAAATATGATATAATCTTTTTATCAAAACATCTACCCTACTTAATACAAGGAGTTAATATGAGAAAATCAAAACTTGACGGAAACTTTTTCATTTGCTTGCTTATCAACATACTTTTAAACCTTGAGGGCGCTATTCCCGGGGCAATACTCTTAGTATTACACTTTATCTTCGAAATATCCGTTTGGTGGAGTGTTGGTGCTTTTGCTTTATGGATAATATACATTTTGTTATGGATGATTATTTTCGGATGGGCTAATCAAGCCTCAAGTAAAAATGAATACAGAGAAAACAAAAATCCATATTCTGTCGGAGGACCTAAAGGTAAAGAAAACAAATATAAACAATAAACAAACAGCCCAAGTGCTCAAATGAACACTTGGGCGTTTTTAGTTGATATCAGTTTTAGTTTTTGGGCGAAGTTTAGAACTTTCCGCCACCGCCACCGTGAGTGCTGCCAGATGATGAAGTGTGAGTTGAAGAGCCGCCTGAGCTTTCGCTCTCTCTCTTCTCTCTGCTGACATTCCGATACAGGAAGAACTCGCGTGAGTTGTAAAGCTTCATACTTCCCTTTTTCTCATACTCAGCCGCTGCTGGCTGGGAATGAACGCTCTTGAGCTGGAACATAAACACAATGCAAACAATAAGAGCTACAACAGCACCAATTCCAAGTGAAATAAGAAGAGCAAAGAAGAAAGCAAACTCTCCTCTTGGCATATTATTCACATCATAAGGAGCGCCGTTTTTCGCAGCAGTAACAAAATCATCGCATAAAGTTGCGTATGTATTAAATGCATCGTAGTAGAACTCAGAACCAAGGTCGCTTACAATCTGCTCTCCGATATACTCAATACCTGCGTCTGTGAATGCTGTGATACCATATCCACGAGTTGAGATATACCAATCCCTATCCTCCATTGAAACAAGTAAAAGGACACCATCGAAGCTTTCGCCAAAACCATAGCCGTTATAGTCATAATAATCATCAGCATAAGCCTGAGCTGTTTTTCCGTCTAATGAGTCTACTGTTACTACCACAACATCAAACTGCTGTCTTAAGCTAATCTCGTCAAGCTGTGACAACAAATCAGCTTCTTCTGTCTCTGTCAGCAAGTCAGCACCATCAACAACTCGTGGGTTAGTACCCTCAGCCGACACAGGAACAATAAACGCTATACAAAGAAGTACAGCAAACAATAAAGCAATAAGTCTTTTATTCATAACTGCACCTCCTTACAGCATCCAACCAATGAATGAAAGAAGCATCCAAACTGCCGCAACAGCACCTGTGATGCCTGCAAACCACTTACCAAGCAGGCTCTTATCCATTGGTAAATCACCAACGAACTTTCCTGTCTGACCATTCATAGCGAAAAGATACTTCTTATCTTTCCATGTTGTGTTTAAAAT